>WTIP01000088.1:4259-41026 GCA_011525195.1 Flavobacteriales bacterium
CAAGAAGATGAAGCTAAGGCCTGGTTAAACAAGCTACGCTATAGAAATGGACTTCCTGATGTAACAGCATCAGGGGCTGCACTAGTTGAGCTTTATAAAAGAGAACGCGACAAAGAACTCGTTAATGAGGATGCGCGACTCTTTGATATGAAGCGCTGGTTAGAAGGTCCTTACTCATTGGATAAGCAAGTACAAATGACTCTAATTCAAGGTACTCAAAAAGCGGGTAGCTCAATGACTCCAGCGAATTATAAAAAGAGTTCATCTGACTTTGATTATTCTTACAGACCAACAAACATAGTATTTGAAAATAGAGTTTGGAGAGATTATGTATATTTTATGCCTATTCCTCAGAATGAGATAGATCGTGATCCCTCTTTAATTCAAAATCCTGGATATTAAAAAAGGTAGTTTAATAAAAAAAACCTCGCTATTTAGCGGGGTTTTTTTATTTTTAAAAAAAATATTTTATGAGGTGGATTAATGGATTTTTGATACTACTTATCTTTATTTCAGCTTGCTCAACTGAGCAAAAAAAATTTACTAAACTTAGCCCAAATCAGACGAAAATAGACTTTGTAAATAAGCTCTATGAAACCCATACAAGAAACTACTTCACTTACCCTTATATGTATTTAGGAGGCGGAGTAGCTGTGGGAGATTTTAATAATGACGGGCTCGAAGATTTGTTTTTTACAGGAAATATGGTCCCCAATAAGCTCTATCTCAATGAAGGGGATTTTAAATTTAAAGATATCAGTGAAACAGCCGGAATTCAAGGGGACGATCGGTGGTATTCAGGAGTGAGTGTAATTGATATCAATAATGATGGATATTTAGACCTCTATATTGCCGTAGGTGGAGAAAATGAACCCAATAATAATGTCCTCTATATCAATAATCAAGACAATACTTTTACTGAAAAAGCGAAAGCCTATGGTATCGATGATGACGGCTACAGTATGCACTCTACTTTTTTTGATTATGACAATGATGGAGATTTAGATTTATATGTAGCAAACTATCCTCCTACCAGTTTTACCGCTCCCGTAGACTATTACAAATACATGATAGACCATCATGAGCCTCGTGACTCAGATCATCTCTACCGCAATGAGGGAGATTATTTTGTTGACGTCACAGAAAGCGCAGGGATTCGTAATTTCGGTCTAAGTCTAGGGGTAGTTGCCTCAGATTTTAATAATGACGGCTATACTGATGTTTATATTTCTAATGACTTTAATGCTCCCGATTATATGTACCTCAATAAGGGTGATGGTACTTTTAGAAATGAAATATTGAATTCACTCCAACAAACGTCGTTCTTTGGAATGGGTGTCGATGCTGCAGATTTTAATAATGATGGATGGGTTGATCTATTTCAATTAGATATGAATGCAGCTGATAACTTCAGGTCTAAAGCCAATATGTCTTCTATGAATCCAGAGGTATTCTATCAGTCTGTTGCTTTGGGACTTCATCATCAATATATGCAAAATTCGCTTCAATTAAATCAGGGGAATCTTTTTTCAGAAGCCCCTGCCTTTAGTAATATCGCGCGTTGGAGTGGTGTATCTTCAACAGATTGGAGCTGGGGTGGTTTATTTGCGGATTTTGACAATGACGGTTGGAAAGATTTATATGTAACCAATGGGATACGAAGAGATGTTAATAATAAAGACTTTTATAATGAGCATCGGGCCTTTTTTAATAAAATGGAAAATGATCCAAACTATAAAAATAAAGAGGAAGAAGTCAAGCTATTGGATTACTTGGAAAAAATGCCCTCAGAAAAATTGGCCAATTATTTATTTCAAAATCAACAAGAACAAGGCTTTAGCAATAGAAATATAGATTGGGGCTTAGAAGAAAAAACATTTTCTAATGGTGTGATTTACAGTGATTTAGATAATGATGGGGACCTTGATTTAGTAGTTAATAATCTTGAAGATTTTGCCAGTATTTATAGAAATAATACCCTTAATTCAAATTTTATTGGTTTTGAACTCCAAAAGGAAGATCAACAAATTCCTATAGGAACTCGTATCCACCTTAAAGCCGAAGGACACTATCAGATGCAGGAACTCAATCTAAGTAGAGGCTATCTTTCCTCAGTTTCACCGCGATTACACTTTGGGCTAGGTCAAAGACAAAAAGTAGAGGAAGTCATGATAGAATGGCCAAACGGAACAGCACAAAAGCTAGAAGATTTCCAAGTCAATGCCTATAATAAAATATCATATGACGCAAATTCTACTTCTTTATCCAACGAAAAAAGCAGTACCTCTCCAATCAAACAGTTTGAAACTGTCACAGTTGAAGACCCTTTTATACACAAAGAAAATCCTTATGATGATTTTAAAGATGAAGTGCTCTTGCCCCATAAAAACTCTACCTTAGGACCAGCCTTAGCTGTAGGAGACTTGAATAATGACGGTAAAGAGGACTATATCGTGGGAGGTGCCGTAGCCCAGCCCGCTTCCCTCTATATACAACAAAAAGAAGGTCGTTTTAGAAAAATAGATGTTCCCGCCTTTGAAAAAGATAAATTCCATGAAGACTTAGGAATTTTAATTTTTGACGCCGATAATGACGGGGATCAAGATCTTTATTTTGCCAGTGGTGGAAATGAATTTAATGAAAACTCTAAAGGCTATGAAGACCGTTTTTATGAAAATAAAGGAGGACTTGTCTTTGAACGAAATAGTAATGCCATACCAGACACGCGAATCAGTGGTTTAGAAGTATCTGCAAATGATTTTGACCAAGATGGGGATTTAGACCTCTTTGTAGGTGGAAGGCTGAGTCCAAAAAAATACCCTTATCCTTCAAGTTCTCGAATTTTAGAAAATCAAAGTGAATCAGGGACTATTAAGTTTGTAGATATTACACAACAAAAAAACCCAGCTTTACAAAATATCGGTTTAGTGACAACCTCAACATGGGTGGATATAGATGGTGACGCCTGGGAAGATTTAGTCATCGCAGGAGAATGGATGTCTGTGCGTATTTTTAAAAATAATCAAGGGAATTCATTTTCAGAGGTTACTGAGGAAGTCTACCAGTCAGAACAACGTGGCTGGTGGTACGATATAGAAAAAGGGGACTTCGATAATGATGGAGATTTAGACCTCATCGTTGGAAATCTCGGTCTGAACTACAAATATCAGGCTTCAAATGAAAAGCCATTTAGGGTGTATTTAAATGACTTTGACAAGAATGCCACTTATGATATTGTACTGAGTTATAATTCTGAGGGTACGGAATATCCTGTCAGAGGAAGACAATGTTCTTCAGAACAAATGCCTGCCATTAAAGAAAAGTTTAAAGATTACAACAGTTTTGCCAGTGCCTCTTTAGAACAAATCTATTCCAATCAAATGCTTGAGGAGTCTTTAAAGTATGAGATTACCTCATTTTCTAGTCTTTATTTAGAAAATAAAAATGGGAAATTCAGTGCAAGTCCCCTTCCCTACCAGGCGCAATTATCAAATATTAATGCAATGGTGGTAAAAGATATTGACAGCGATGGAAACCTCGATGTGGTTTTAGGTGGTAACTTATATAATGCCGAAGTAGAAACACCGAGAAATGATGCTAGCTATGGCCTCTGGTTAAAAGGAGATGGTCAAAATAATTTTAGCGCCCAAAATCCAAGAACGTCGGGTTTAGTAATCCGTGGCGATGTCAGAAATATCAAACCCATTAGCATCGGAGATCAAGCCCATTTGCTCATTGCTAAAAATAACGAATCCCTACAACTTGTCAAGATTAACTAATGCGTATTAGTAGCGCTGTTTGTTTTCTGTTTGTGATGTCGGCTTGCGTAAGCTCGAAATCGCGTCTATTTACAAACTACCTTGTGGGTGACTGGAGGATTGAAAATCCAAGTATGCAGTCATTTATTCGATTTGAAGAAAATGGAAAAACCACATATTATTTGAATCGATATAGTTATAAACTTGACAGCCTTGCAGAGTATGGAGATTGGAGTTTAAAAGGAATTAAAAAGGGGGTGGTAAGAGATACTTTTGTAGTTCAAATTGATAAAAGACCACAGAAAACTACTTTTCAATTTATCCCCATTGATCAGCAAAGAATTAAAGTAATTGATGACCAAGGACAGACTTTTTTTACCCGTATAGAAAAAAATCAGTAATTATCGAGTTGATTAAAGACATTGCCATAGACATCAAAACGGAAATAATAAGTGTATTCTTGGGATTCCCCTTCCCCTCCCAAAAGGGAGAACTCAAATTCTGCAACCTGATCCTTTGTATCCGGTCTTAAGGTAAAATAAAGAGGGTTAAAAGATTCGAAATCTCTACTTTTAAGTACTGATTTTAAGAGTATTTGCATCAGGGCGCGATTTACTCTTTTTTGTGCAATCTCTACTTTTAAATTATTAGTAACTGGAATATCATATTTATCACCATTGGCTTTTTGCCATGAAAAAATAAATTCTTTTGGTGCCATTTTGACTTCTTGGGCAGCTAAAGTTGTCGTATTTAGCAAGAGTCCAAAAAAGATAAAAACAGAATATTTTCGATACATGATTGTCATCAAATAAATTTCCCTAAATTTAATGAAATTATGCATGCTGCTTATGCATACTGATGGGAAAGGATTTATGAAGACAATTACACAAACGTTTTATACTTTACTTTTTATTATCCTCACTGTAGGCTGTACAAAAGAAGAAGTCAATACAAAATCAACACAATATATTTTAAAAACCGAGGTGTGGCCCAGTAGTGACCATGGAAAAATTATCCCCAGTCAAGGGGAATACAATCCTTTTACTATCAAAACAATCTATGCGCGACCCGAACCGGGGTGGGTTTTTGATCGCTGGGAAGGGGCAATAAGTGGAAAAGACAATCCCGCAGCAATTTCCTTTTACGACGATCTCGCTATACGTGCCGTCTTTATCAAAGACACCTTTAAAGTAAGAACAATTGCAGGAGGTCATGGAAAAGGAAGTGAATTAAACCAATTTCATTATCCTACAGGGATAGCGCTGGACCCAGCGGGAGACTTGTATGTCTCTGATATGTATAACCATCGGATACAAAGATGGAAGCCAGGTGCTACAGTAGGTATTACTGCTGCTGGAGGGAATGGATATGGAAATAGCCCTTCGCAGTTAGAAGAGCCTGGGAAAATTGATATCGACAGTCAAGGAAATATCTATATTGCTGATACTGGAAATAATAGAATTCAAAAATGGGAATATGGCGGGCTTAGTGGAACTACTGTGGCAGGTGGAAAGGGTATGGGAAATGCGCTTAACCAATTAAATAAACCTTTCGGAATTGCTGTAGATGATAAAGGAACTATTTATGTCTCTGAGCTGGGAAATCATCGGGTAAGTATGTGGAAGAAAGGAGCTACTAGCGGTATTGTAATAGCTGGAGGTAAAGGGGAAGGAAATGCAGCAGACCAGCTGGCCATACCCATGGGTATTGCCGTTAATAATAAAGGGGATTTATTCGTTGCAGATACTTATAACCATCGTATTCAACTCTGGGAAAAAGGAGCCACAACAGGTAAAACATTAATCTCGAGTAAAGATTTTAAATCAGAAACGCCGCTTAATTACTTTAGTGGAATCAGTATTGTAAATGAAACATTACTCTATATCACTGATTATCAACAAAAAAGAATTTTGCGTTATGATTTAAACTCAAACAACTTTGAAATTATTTCTACTAATGAAACCCTTGAAAATGAGGCCGATAAATTATCGCAACCCTATCAAACTGCCATAGATGTTATGGGTGACCTCATTATTGCGGACGCAAAAAATAACCGCATTCAAAAACGAAAAATTTAACTTAATGAATGATCCGTTTCAAGATTATTTTAACCGGAAATACCTCCAAAAAAAGCCCTTCTTATTCTTTCTTATCCTAATAAATAGTGTATTTTTTTCTTGTAATTCCGATTTTAATTTGAATCAAAACAATCTAAAACAAGAATCCAGCGCTTATTTAAAGCAACATGCCAATAATCCAATTCATTGGCAGCGTTGGAATGAGACACTTTATAAAAAAAGCAATACAGAAGAAAAACTGTTAGTAGTTAGTATTGGTTATTCGAGCTGTCATTGGTGCCATGTAATGGAAAAAGAAACTTTTGAAGCAGAAGAAGTAGCCGATTATATGAATACTAATTTTGTCAGTATTAAAGTAGACCGTGAAGAAAATCCTGAAATTGACAACCTTTATATGACGGCTACCCAAATGATGACAGGAAGTGGAGGCTGGCCTTTGAATGTCGTATGCTTGCCAGATGGAAGACCGGTTTATGGTGGGACATATCATACTAAAGATCAATGGTTAGAAGTATTAGGGAAAATCCAAAAACTCTATGAAAATGATAAAAAACAGCTTTATGACTTTGCAGATCGTGTAGAAAATGGTATCCAAGAAGTCAATCGTTTCGAATATACCCCAGAGGCGAAAATAATTGACCCTTCTATTTTACAAAACGAAATGGCGCTTTGGTCAAGTAGGTGGGATACTTTAAATGGTGGGGAGCAGCAAAATCAGAAATTTATTACTCCTGTTAAATTCAATTATATTCAATACTATCAAAAAGTCAATCCAGACAATAAAATCAAAACCTATTTTGAAAAAACACTTACAAATATTGCCACGAGTGGTATTGTAGATCATTTAGAAGGAGGATTTTATCGCTATACTGTAGATCCTGAGTGGAAAATTCCACATTTTGAAAAAATGCTATATGACAATGCCCAGCTTTTAAGCTTATTTTCAAATGCATTTAAGGAAACCCAGAATCCCTTGTTTAAATCGACTGTATACGCTCTCTATGATTTCCTTCAAAAGCGTATGAAAAGTAATCAAGGTGCTTTCTATGCGGCCATAGACGCAGATAATAACGAAGGTGAGGGTCGCTATTATGTATTCAATAGAGCACAGCTTGAAGAAATTGGTGCTGCGGATCTCGAACTAATGCTAGATTTTTATCGAGTAGATTTAAACCAACCTTTTGAAGAATCCTTTTATCACCTTAGAAAAAAAGAAAATTTAACAACTCTAATGACAAAATATGGACTCACTGCAGAAGCACTAGAGGCCAAAAAAAATAATTGGGAAAAACAATTTGCAGCTCTTAAAGAAAAGCGAGAATTTCCCCTTATAGATACCAAAATAATTACCTCTTGGAATGCACTTATGGTGTCTGGATTGATTACCGCTTATGAGGCTATTGGTGAAGAGCAATATCTACAGCAGGCAAAAGAAACTTATGCCTTTTTACTTAAAAATCTAATCCGTAAAGGTGATTTAATGCATACCTATCAAATGGATCAAGCCAAATTAGAAGGTAATTTGGAAGATTATGCCTTTACTATAAAAGCTGCACTGGATTTATATCGGGCAACCGGAACCACCTCTTATTTAAAGCGTGCCAATCAACTTAAAAAAGAGGTCTTCAAAAAATTTGAAAGCAGTGAAAATCCATTTTTTACTTTTACTGAAAATCCTGTTTTATTTTCAGAGCTTATAGCTGTAGATGACAATGTGATTCCTTCTGCAAATGCTATTATGGCGGAAAATTTATGGTTATTGGGACAACTTTTAGAAGACAAAAAAGACCTAGAAAAAGTAATGCAAATGAGGCAAAGTGTACGCGCCTATTTTAGCGAGGGTAGAGGGAGTGATTACTGTCAATGGGCGCAACTACTCGCTAAAGAAGCTTTTCCCCTAAAGGAGGTTGTTGTAGTGGGGTCCCAAGCACAACAACTCAATCAAGTACTTCAAAAAAACTACCTCCCCAATATTCTTTTTCAAATCAGCGAGGAACCCAGTGAGCTCCCTCTGATAAGTGATCGCTTTGTAGAAGAAGAAACACTTATTTATGTATGCGAAAATAAAGTCTGTCTTCGTCCTGTAAAGAGTATAAACAAGGCTTTGGAGCAACTTAAAAACTAACTTATCACCCCAGAGCCCAGTAATTCAGTTTCCTGATACCAGGCCACAAACTGTCCTGGTGTAATGGCTGATTGAGGCGTTTCGAAAAGCACATACAGCCCTTCTTTTGTTTGATACAGCTCTGCATTTTGAAGGGGTTGACGGTAACGTATACGGGCCTTTACTGCAAGATGCTCTCCGTTGTTTAGCCGTAAGTCTTCTCGTATCCAGTGTACCTCATCTGTAGGCACTTTAAGGGTTTCACGATACAGACCAGGGTGGTTTTTTCCCTGACCCACATATAGGGTATTGGTTTCCACATCTGTAGCAATTACAAATAAGGGCGACTCCATCCCCCCTACCCGAAGTCCTTTCCGTTGGCCAATAGTAAAATAATGTGCCCCGGCGTGCTCCCCTACTGCTATGCCATCTTCAGGAAGATAATGCAAGGCAGTGGACTGCTCTTGAAGTGTCCGTTCTTTCGTCTTTAAATCTTGGTATATCCTAAAGTCTGAAGGGATTTCAATAATAGATCCCTTTTTGGGTTGGAGTTGCTGCTGTAAAAAATCGGGCAAGCTTACTTTACCGATAAAGCACAAGCCTTGTGAATCTTTTTTTCCTGCTGTGACTAGCTTTTGCGCTTTTGCAATTTCCCTAACTTTCTCTTTTTTTAAATCCCCAATAGGAAAAAGTACTTTTGACAATTGTTCTTGTGTCAGCTGACACAAAAAGTAAGATTGGTCTTTATTGGGATCGGCTCCTGCAAGTAATCGGTAGGTGGTAGCGCCTTGCTGAGTCGTATATTCCGCTTTGCGGCAGTAATGCCCTGTGGCAACATAATCAGCGTCTAAGCTAAGGGCTATTTTTAAAAACACATCAAATTTAATTTCACGATTGCAGAGTACATCAGGATTGGGTGTTCTACCTTTTGCGTATTCATCAAACATATAATCGACGATTCGCGTTTTGTATTCTTTACTTAAATCTACCGTTTGGAAAGGGATTCCCAATTTTTCTGCAACCAACATGGCGTCATTGCTGTCCTCCAGCCAGGGGCATTCATTTGAGAGTGTTACCGACTCATCGTGCCAGTTTTTCATAAAAAGCCCGATCACCTCATAGCCTGCTTTTTTGAGTAAATAGGCGGCAACACTGGAGTCTACTCCACCTGAAAGTCCAATAACTACCCTTTCTTTTTTCATCTTTGCAAAGATAAGGAGTCTTAAACTTCTAGAGGTTTCAGAGGATTACTTTGTATCAGCTAAAAATTTGAGATAGTTTTTAGAAAATATTTTTTCGAGTACTTCTTTGGGTAAACCGAGCCCTTTGGTTTTCTGTTTTCTGACTACCATAGAATCACGCTTAGTTAAATAGTCAAATAAAAGTTGGTAACTCGCTTCTAGACTTTCTTCTTCAGCACCTACTACTTCTGGACTCAATTGGCTTTCCTCCTGACCTGTACCATAATCTGTTCCAAATAAAATACGCGCTTGATACTTTTCGAAAAATTGCCTCACTTGATCTGTATCTTGCATTGCTAAATCACCAAATCGCGCGCCAAGCTCTACACTTAAATTAGGATAGGCGTCTAAGCGCTGCGCAACGGCCTCTATATTATTAGACATACTTAAAATATGGGCTGCTATAATTTTTAACTCTGGATGAGAAGCCACCCACCGGTCACGTGCAGCAATAATGGCTTCATAGGAAGGCATTTCAGGAAAATTATACGCGTGGTATTGAGGGTTATTATTATAATAATTATAATGCGGATTATTAGGATCGTCTAAAGTGCGCCATGCTTGTTCAGGGTCCGCAATATGTGCCAAAACAGTAATCTTATTTTGAGCCAGAAACTCCCATATCGGGTTTAATCTAGGGTCGTCTATTTGAATATAGTTTCCCTCTGAATCTTGAGAAACCATTCCAAAGTTTTTCCATACTTTAACCATGCGTGCACCACGAGCAATATCTTGCTGTAATTGTGCGATAATACGATCTGCATAATCAGGGTTTTCTATTCCCTTAGCGGTAAAGGTAGTACAGAGGTAAAAAAGCTCTGGGAATTGCATATAATGGGCAACATAGTTTTCAAAATTATTGACCACACTGTCTCCTTTTTCTATGGCAACATCAACGAGCATGGCTTTCATATTCCAACGTTCAAAAAAGTCAGGCAAATAAGTGCGAGGATATTTATAATGTGCGTGTACATCGATTTTAGGCAACTTTCGAAATGCCTCACTAGTAACTAGGCTATTTGATACTTTGCTGTCTTGACACCCAAATCCAAGAAAAATTAGAAAGACTCCCAAAGCATAGAGCGGCTTTCTTACAATCATAAATATTCTCATAATCTGATTTTTTTAGTTTATTAAAGTTAATAAACTAAAAAAAGAAGTCCTAGGAAAACAAAAAAATGGCTACGCATGCTGAAATTCATTGAATGTTTTAAGATACTCAAAAAATAAAATTTAGGCACTTTATTATTTTCTTGCCTTTTTTTGTTTTTCAGCTTCCTCCATTGCTTTTTGTAACCGTGCTGAAAAACCTCCTGCTTTTTTAGGTTTCTTTTTATTCTCCTCTATCTGAGCATGAATCTTAGTATCATCGATAATATAATTCTTGATAACCAACATGAGGATGATAGTCAAAAGATTGGATACAAAGTAGTATAAACTCAATCCACTGGCATAATTATTAAAGAAAAACAACATCATTAAGGGCATCAGATAGATAATGATTTTCATATTGGGCATGCCCGGCTGTTGTGGCATAGGTTGCTGGCCTGTTGTCATTTTCGTATAAAAGAAAATCGCAACAGAAGCAAGGATCGGAAATAAACTCACATGGTCGCCATAAAAAGGGATTGTAAAACCTAAATCCAGTACAGAATCATAAGAAGAAAGGTCATCTGCCCACAAAAACGATTTATCTCGAAGGACAAAGGCCACAGGAAAAAATGAGAATAAAGCATAAAAAACGGGAAGCTGAATTAAGGCGGGAACACACCCAGACATCGGATTTGCACCTGCTCTAGAATACAAGCTCATTGTTTCTTGTTGCCTTTTTACAGCATCGTCTTTATATTTTGAATTAATGACCTCAATATCAGGTCTCAAAACCTTCATTTTTATTTGAGAAACATAGGACTTATAGGTCACTGGGGACATGGCTAATCTTACGATAATCGTCATTACAATAATGGCGATACCATAAGATAAAAAAGAAGACAAAAACCCAAAGAGCGGTAAAAAGAGTACGCGATTAATCCAACCAAAAATTCCCCATCCCATGGGAATCGAAGCTTCGAGATCGCCTTCTAATTCTTTGAGTGCTTGGTAATCTGTAGGACCATAGTAAAATTTTAAATTTGTATTCAGTTCTCCTCCAGAGCTGAGTTTGTAATTGGTAGTAAAAGTCTTTGTAAAACGTTCTCCCAGGGCCTCTTCTCCTGAGCGGTCTTCAGAAATTAATTTGGCTTCGCTAATCGGAGATTCAGGAATTAAAATAGCACTAAAAAAGTGTTGTCGATAGGAAATCCACCGAAGGTCCTGACGGGTTTCTTCGTCATTACCACTTAAAGAGAGGTAGTCTACTCTATCTGCTTCATAGCCAAATGTAAATTCGGTATACCGATTTTCATAGTCTATGCTTCTTGAATTTCTGAAAACATCCGTTTTCCAATTGAGTTGGGGTGGAATTGCCGTATTTAATAGGGCACGCATTCCAACGGAACGCACTGAAAAAGAAAAAAGATGGCCTTCCTTGGGGAAGGTGTATAAAAATGAAACGTATTGTTCTTCCGAAAGAGTCGCTCGCATTTCAATTTGAATCGCCTCTGCTCCCTGATTGACTATTGGGCGAAAATACATTTCACTTGTATTCAAGATACGTCCATCAAGGGTATTGATTTGAATATTAAAATCTGTATTGCCTTCGTTGATTAAAGGGACTGGTAGATCTTCATAATTTTCATAGGCATTGAGCAATAACTTAGAAATTTGTCCACCTTTGGGATCCAACTCCAGAACCATTTCATTTGTTTGAATACTTACTGTGCCTTCTGAAGTGGGTCGGAAAAGAGCACCTAAGTCACCATAAGCTTCCACTTTTTGCTGCTGAAGTAAAGAATCACTGACAACCGAATTTTGTGATACAGAATTTATCTGCGTACTTGTTTGCTCAGTAGTCGGATTTTGTACAGTAGGATTTGCCTCGGCAGGACCATTTCTGTAGAGCATCCAAGTTAAAATAACTGCAATAAGTATAAAGCCTATAAACTGATACGGATCAAATTTTCTTTCTTCCATGCGTAAAACTTAATTTTTTTTTGCCTTTTCCTCTAAACAAGCCTTTATAAATTCACTAAATAGGGGGTGTGGATTAGAGACTGTACTCTTATATTCAGGATGAAATTGCACTCCCATAAACCAGGGGTGCTCTTTATATTCAATAATTTCAACTAATCCTGTTTCTGGATTGGTCCCCGTAGCCATAAAATTGGCATCAAAAATTTGTTTTGCAAAATCGTCATTAAACTCATAGCGGTGTCTGTGGCGTTCGGCAATTCTTTCTTTTTGGTAGGCCGCTGCAGCTTTTGAGTTGGCTGTTAACTGACAATCCCATAATCCCAGTCGCATGGTACCCCCTTTATTTTTGATGTTTTTTTGAGATTCCATAAGATCAATTACAGGGGCCTTACAGTGAGGCTCCATTTCAGTTGAATTGGCTCCCTTAATCCCTTTTTGATTGCGCGCATATTCAATTACCGCCATTTGCATACCCAAGCAAATTCCAAAAAAGGGCATTTTATTTGCTCTTGCATATGCAATGGCTTCTATTTTTCCTTCTATACCGCGTTCGCCAAAGCCAGGAGCCACTATGAGACCTTCTAGTGTTTTTAATTGATCGATCTGGTTTCCGTCTTCTAAGTCTACAGAATGTATGCTGAGGATTTCTATTTCAGTTTCATTTATTGCACCTGCATGGGTTAAGGATTCTAAAATAGACTTATAAGAATCTTGCAACTCAACATATTTCCCTACGAGTCCAATTTTGAGCTTGTTTTTTGGATTTTTTAATTTTTTTAAAAATTCTTTCCATGAAGACAGGTCCAGTGGTTGCTTTGGGGTGAGTTGTAATTTAGTTAAAACGACTTGATCAAGGCCTTCATCCCGCATTTTGAGGGGAACATCATAAATTGTATCTACATCTATAGACTGTATAATGGCCTCTTTTTTAACATTACAGAAAAGTGCGAGTTTTTCTCTCAGATCAGTCGTAAGCTCGTGTTCTGTTCTGCACACGATAATATCCGCAGAAATTCCGCTCTCCATCAGCGTTTTTACTGAATGTTGAGTGGGTTTTGTCTTTAGTTCTCCAGCGGCTGCTAGATAGGGGATTAAAGTGAGATGGATGACAAGGGCATTTTCTCTTCCCAAATCCCAAATCAACTGACGAACAGATTCGATATAAGGCAGTGATTCGATATCCCCTACGGTACCCCCAATTTCTGTAATGACGATATCATAGTCTCCAGATTCGCCAAGCAACTGCATCCGTTCTTTTATCTCGTTAGTGATGTGGGGAATAACCTGTACTGTTTTTCCTAAAAATTCTCCTCTTCTTTCTTTTTCAATTACACTCTGATAAATTCTTCCTGTAGTGACATTATTAGCTTGAGAAGTCTTGACATTAAGAAAACGCTCATAGTGGCCTAGGTCTAAATCTGTTTCAGCGCCATCATCAGTCACAAAACATTCTCCGTGTTCATAAGGATTAAGTGTACCCGGATCTACATTGATATAAGGGTCAAATTTCTGTATTGTAACTTTAAAATCTTGAGCCTGAAGTAGTTTTGCTAAAGAAGCAGCGATAATTCCTTTTCCTAAAGAAGAAGTTACCCCTCCTGTTACAAAGATATATTTGGTCTTGGACATCCGGTTGATTTAATTCTTACTTACCGGACTCAAATTTACAAAATCAAAGGGAACTTTAGGGTTTCTCATCCCATTCTTTTAATTCAAAGACTTCATAGCCCTCATGCTGCAAAAGATAAAATGCTTTATTGACATAGGCCCCATTGGTTTCGGGCTCATAAAGAAAACGATTGGATCGATATTGGGTTTCTCCAAGTGTTGGCATGTTTTCTAGACCTTTAGCTACTGCCGCTCGTAATAGTAAGTCCAGCACTAAGTCGTAACCTCTTAAGGCTTCTTTATTTGGTGGTTTACCAAAACGAAGTTTAAATTTTTCAATAAAATCTGAATTTGCTGCGTACTCTAAAGGTTTAAAACCCACAGCATAGGTGAACTTAATCCCTCCCAGAATTTTTCGAGAGAGGTTTTCATTATCATAAGCATTGCTTCTATAGGTGGTATAGACTTGAACAGCTCTTGTTGTAGTATTTTGAGCATTAAATTGAGAGAGTGCATTGGCTATTAAAGGAAATGACTGGGTTTCCAATATAACCTTATTGGGGATAGAGTCGATAAGTAAAGAATCAGCAAGCTCGGGAAGGATATAATCTCCCTTCTCGGGTCTTAATGTGATAGACCAAGGAAACTGCGCTTTTAACTTTTCTTCGATCGCACGGTTTAAAGAATCAGCAACGATAACAACATGATGAGTTGTATCAATGACCTGCTCTAGGTAGCGGAACATTTTTGCTCTAAATGTCTCTGCTTGGGTAATAGACTGGTAGACATTTTTCCTCAGTGCTACTGGATTAGTAGATAGGGGTGCAATTTTAGGAACAGCCTGTAGAGTGGGTTTATTAGAGAGATAATCAAAATTACTCGGAATTAAAGGGCCTACAATAAAGTCACTCTTTTGAACTTCCGTCTGATTGGCAATCTCTTCTAATTTAGCGTAATTATTCTCTGTATCAAAGGTCTGTAAGACCACACTGAGCCCTATTTCTTCTGCTGTAGAGACGGCAAGGAGTGCACCACTATAAAAATCAAGGGAAAGTGTATGGAGGTTTCTAGAGAGTAAAAGGCGTTCTGTATCCGCGATCGAATCAAATTCAATCTCATTTGCTTTAAATGGCAAGAGCAAACTCAAGGTGAGCTCTTTTTTTTGAAAAAGAGAATCAGCTAAATTCACCCGCGGTATCAATAGGTCATTTTTGACCATAAAGTCTCCGCTTTCTGCGGCAGGTATTTTTAATATCATTCCTGCTAATAACCCCTTTTCTTTGAGTTCTGGATTTAAAGAATCTAAAGTGACTTGATTTACACCCAATTTTTTTTCTATACGATAATAGCCCTCCTTGGGGAGTACTTCATAATAATTATATAAAGAATCTCTTTCAGGAATCACTTCAATAAACGCTGCGCTTGGAACTCTTATTTTTTGTCCAATTTTGAGTCCCAGCTTGATTTCTGGATTTAACGAATCCAAAAATTCAATTGTCGTATTATACTGATAAGCCAAGCGCCATTTCGTTTCTTTGGGCAAAACCTCATGGATGCGAAAGGTTGTAGTATCCTTTGTTACTGTATTTAATTCGGTTTTGGGCGTTCCCGCTACTGTAGAAAAAACAGGAATCCGCAAATTCATTTTTCTCCGAATACCAAATCGTTCTAAAGAAGGATTATACGCTTTGAGCTGCTCGGCAGTAATTTGATAGCGCGCAATAATCCAATCTAGTGTTTCACCTTTTTTTACTTTGTGTGTAAGAAAAGAATCAGGAGTCTGGGCTACTGTCCAGAAGGCAGTAAACAGAAATAAAATTGTCGCCAAAATACCTAATTGCTTTTTCATCATTTGTTATCTATCAAAAACTATTCCCATTCTATTGTGGCAGGGGGCTTAGAACTGATGTCATACACCACGCGATTTATACCTTTTACATTATTAATGATTTCATTAGAAATTTTCTGTAAAAAGGCATAGGGTAAATCTACCCAATCAGCTGTCATCCCATCTGTAGACTGAACGGCTCGGAGTGCGACACAATTCTCATAGGTTCTTTCATCACCCATTACACCCACACTATTTACGGGTAAAAAGATGGCGCCGGCTTGCCAGATCTGATCATATAACTCCCACTTTTTTAACCCTTGAATAAAGATCGCATCTACTTCTTGCAACATTCTAACTTTTTCTCTTGTGATTTCACCTAAAATACGAATCGCCAGCCCAGGACCAGGAAAAGGATGGCGTCCCAGCAGAGCGGTATCCATACCCAAACTTTTCCCAACTCGTCTCACTTCATCTTTAAAAAGCATACGGAGGGGTTCTACCAAATCTAATTTCATAAAATCGGGAAGTCCGCCCACATTGTGGTGTGATTTTATGGTTGCAGAAGGTCCATTGACAGAAATTGATTCAATCACATCAGGATAGATCGTTCCTTGACCTAACCATTTGGCTCCTCTTACTTTTTGAGCCTCTGCATCAAAAACATCAATAAAGAGCTTTCCGATAATTTTTCGCTTGCTTTCAGGGTCAGAAACCCCTTCTAATGCATCTAGAAATTGATCAGATGCATCTACTCCTTTTATATTGAATCCCATACCTTCATATTGTGCCAGTACCTGATGGAATTCATTTTTTCTCAGCAGTCCGTTATTAACAAAAATACAGTTAAGTTGTGTTCCAATTGCTTTGTGAAGCAGCATAGCCGCAACTGACGAATCTACACCTCCAGAAAGCCCGAGAATAACTTGATCATTCCCTACTTTTTCCTTTAATTCACTCAGTGTCATTTCAACAAATGAATCAGGCGTCCAGTCCTGCTTAACTTGTGCGATTCCTACTAAAAAATTTTCTAATATTTTTTTTCCATCAGTAGAATGATAAACCTCAGGGTGAAATTGTATCGCATAAGTAGGCTCTTCTTTAAATTTATAAGCCGCATTTTCTACATCTTGGGTACTAGCAAGACCTATCGCTTCCGTAGGTAATTCTAAAATGGTGTCTGCATGACTCATCCAAACTTGGCTGTCTGTAGGCACCCCTTTAAAAAAAGGATCCTCGGCATTTACATAAGATAGATTGGCCCTACCGTATTCTCTAGTATTAGAAAGACTCACTTTTCCCCCAAAAAAATGGGCTAAATATTGAGCTCCATAGCAGACTCCTAAAAGGGGGATTTTTCCTTTTATCTCCTCGAGATTGGGATGAGGCGCATCCTCAGCTCGAACAGAAAAAGGTGATCCTGACAAGATTACCGCTTTAAACTCAGAAAGCGACTGAGGGGGATTATTATAAGGGTGGATTTCACAGTAGATAAATAATTCACGAATTCTTCGAGCGATCAGCTGGGTGTATTGAGATCCAAAATCTAGGATGAGAACTTTTTCTTGCATGGGCAAAAATACGATTTAATCCTGGGTCTAAAAATTTGGTCAATCAAATTATTTAACAGCGAGCTGTTAATATTCAAGTAGAACAAATTCTGGATTTAAAGGGTCAAGAGCGTCTGTTAAATGAGCAATAAAATCAGGTCCTATTTCCAAATAAAAACTAGTAAAATTAAGTGTTCGCTCTTGCAGATGATCATTGGGAAATAGTTTTTCATGAAGCAATACCAAACGTTGAACCTCATCTTTAAGTACTCTTTTTTGGGCTTTTAAAAGTCTTTTTTCTAAATTTTTTAGGCCTTTAAATTGTTTCGCTTGCTGGGCTTCAACCGCTCCTTTAAATGAGGCATCTGTATGGGAAACTAGTTCTGATAACTGATCAAATTGCTTTTTTAACTGCTCTTTAAGGTCTGTTAAATCTAGGTCAATATTACTGATTTGACGTATTTTTTTATTCAATAGTGCATTTCGATTAAGAAATAAATCAGCGGTAGTAAGATTCAGGTTTTTTATTTTTTTCCCTATTTTTTTTGAATATAAGAGCACAGAATTTCTCAAAAGAAGCATAGGAAAGGGAATTTCAAATTCTTGAAAAGTGGTTTTAAGTTGAAACCAATATGCCAGCTCGCCACCCCCACCTATATAACAGAGATTAGGTAGAATACACTCCTGATATACGGGGCGAAGTATCACATTGGGTGAAAATAATTCGGGTTGCTCCTCCATTTGAGAGAGAAGGGCCGTAGTTGAAAAAATTTGATCTGACTCATGCAAGTGAAAATGAACTCCTTTTTTTTCAATTCGATGACGCCCTTGGGGAGTCAAATAAAATAGATTAATCGCCCTTGGGTTTACCTGTGGGGTGTAGTGAGTTTCAAGTGCATTTGTTAGTCTTTCCGTTTGCTCACTAACAGATGAAAAAGAGATGCCTTCAAGCAGTTCTTTTTTAATATAGGGTATAAAAAGACGTTTAAGGGCCCGCTTTTGGGGTTCCAAAATAATTAATCCCTGTTCCGAAAAAAGTTCATGAACTAATTTCAGTGTAGCGTTGGACAGGTTGTGTGCAGATCTGTAAGATTTAGCAATGAGCGCCTTCAGCTGTTTGGCATGATCAGAATGATCCAAATGTGTTTCAAAAACATCCAAAGCAGGCAATAATTCTTCTAGAGTCATTTCACCTACAGCGCCCCCAGCCTCTCCTGGCCACCTGATACCCTTGTCATTAAAACGAAAAGAACTGATTTCCTCAAAATCGTGATCTTCACTTGCCATCCAATAGATAGGAATAAAATCTGCTTTGGGATATTTTTGTTTGAGCTGCTTGCAGAGGTTTAAGGTACTAATGATTTTATAAATAAAATACAGAGGTCCTGTCATTAAACTCAATTGATGCCCTGTAGTGATGGTAAATGTGGTTTCTTTTTCTAAAAGCTTTATATTTTTTTTACTAGCAGCTGAGGGTAGAAGGGTTTTGTATTGTTCCTGGAGCACTTCTACCAATACTTTCCTATGGGTATTGGGATAACTCGCTTTTTTTTCTTTCAATTGGGCTTCAAAATGAGAAAGTAAAGGATAGCGCCCATAAAAAGGTTCAAGTACTTCTGAGCGGTCTAAATAAGCATTAATAAGCTTGGAAAAGCGCTGGGTGTCCTTGAAGGGTATAAAGTTCTTTTGCATATCCTTTTGTGTAAAGATATTTGTTTTTAAGAAAAAAAGAGAGGGTTCCTTTAGAAAGCGTATTTTAGGTAAAAAATTAGTGATGTTTAAATACTTGATTTCAGTCTGTGCCTTATTCTACTTTGTCAGTAACAATGCTCAAATTCAATCACCGGATTCCTTTTTAGGTTATGAACTAGGAACTCAATTCTCGAGACACCACCAGGTAGTTGATTATTTTAAACACTTAGACGCAAATTCTTCTCTTCTCAAGTTACAAGCCTATGGAAAAACAAACGAAGGGCGTGTCCTCCAATTAGCCTTTATTTCTTCAAAAGAGAATCTTGAAAATTTTGAATCTATAAGGCGCGAACACCTGCAAAATAGTGGAATAATTTCAGGTCCAAAAAATGACAATAAAGTAGTGGTTTGGTTGAGTTATAATGTTCATGGAAATGAGTCTTCAAGTACAGAAGCGGCCATGAAAACAGCCCATGCTTTACTAACCACCTATTCAGAATGGCTAAAAGATACGGTTGTTATTCTTGACCCTTGTATCAATCCGGATGGTCGTGATCGGTATGTCAATTTTTATAATCGCGTAAAAAGTAGTCCTAATAATACAGAAGGTTTTACACGCGAACATCGCGAGGGATGGCATAATGGACGAACCAATCACTATATTTTTGATTTAAATAGAGATTGGGCCTGGCTTACCCAAAAAGAGTCACAGCAACGCATCAAAAAATACAACCAATGGCTTCCCCATGTTCATGTTGACTTCCACGAACAGGGTATCAACAGTCCGTATTACTTTGCCCCCGCTGCCGAACCACTTCATGAGATTATCACCCCTTTTCAAAAACAGTTTCAGGAAGTAATCGGAAAAAATCACGCAAAATATTTCGACCAAAAAGGCTGGTTTTATTTTACCAAGCAGCGCTTTGATTTGCTTTACCCCAGCTACGGCGACAGCTATCCTACTTTTATGGGAGGAATTGGTATGACCTATGAGCAAGCGGGAGGAGGAATTGCCGGATTGGGTATAGAAAATAATGAAGCCATTACTTTGAGTCTCAAAGATCGAATCGAACATCATTTTACAACAGGTATTTCAACTGTAGAGATCGCTACTATAAATAAAAGTATACTCAATAAAAATTATCAATCCTATTTCATAGACCAAAATTACAAATACCAAAATTATATTTTAGAAGGGCCAAAACACAGACTAGACGCCTTACAAAAACTATTGGACTATCACGAAATTAAAAGTGAACAGCTTAAAAAAAAGAGTCTAATCAAAGGCTATGAATATCAGCAACAAAAAAACAGCAGTAGTTCTTATGCTGCCAATTCGCTTGTAGTTTCAACAAACCAGACAAAAGGAAAAATGGTACAAGTACTTCTTGAACCTAAAACCAAACTCCAAGATTCTTTAACCTATGATATTACGGCATGGTCTCTGCCCTATGCCTATGGATTGAAGGCAATGGCAACAGAAAATTCGGTTGAAACAGTTCCTTATAGGCAAGCAGAATCTGAGTCAATCATACTTTCTGAATCTGCTTATGGCTACGCACTGGACTATAACAGCTTTAATGACAGCCAATTTCTTGCCGCTTTACTCAAGGCCAATATTGGCGTTCGATTTAATGAAACTCCTCTGCGTAATAGTAATAAAAATTGGGACCGTGGAAGCTTATTTATTCTCAGAGCAGACAATCAGAATAATGAAAATTACCTCGAAAAGACAGCTGAGTTGGCTGGCCAATTCAAGCAAATACTCACTCCAATAACAAGCGGATTTTCTGATTCTGGACCTGATTTAGGCGCAGCAGAATTGGTACTAATAAAAGCTCCACGTATTGGTTTGCTAAGATCTGATGCAGCGTCGAGCTATAATTACGGTGAAATCTGGCATTTCTTCGAACAAGCCTTAAACTACCCAGTCCTACAGCTAGAAGAAAGTCAGTTGATAAGCGCCTTGGAATCAATTGACCAGCTAATACTCCCGAGTGGCTACTACAATCAGTGGGATATTGAAAATAGTGCTGATAAAGCATTATTGGAATGGATCAAAAAGGGAGGTAAACTTATCGTAATGGCTAATGCACTTGAGCGTTTTGCCGATCATCCCTCTTTTGATTTGTCAAAAAAAGAGCCTGAACCATTTAATACTACCCAAATAAATTATAGCGATCTAGAACGAAGTGAAATCAGCTATATGACAACAGGAAGTATTTTTGAAGTTAAGCTAGACCCAAGCCACCCTTTAAGCTTTGGTATTGAACGTTATTATACCTTAAAACTCGATGAAAAAGCCTATAATTTGCTCTCGAATCAATACAATCCTTTCACTTTAGGGTCAAAAGCACAACCATTAGCTGGGTTTATTGGTCATAAAGCGATCAACAATCAGTCTAATGCTTTGGTAGTTGGCATAGAGTCCAAAGGAAGAGGTAAACTAGTTTATTTTGTAGATAATGTCCTTTTTAGAGGATTTTGGTATTCGGGTAAGTTGCTCTTTTCAAATGCGCTTTTTTTCTTATAAAAAATAAGGACTATTGATTTAAAGGGATTCCAATCAGATCAAAATCTGTTGCAGCTGTGATTTTCACCTCTGTAAAATCCCCTAATTTTAAATAAAATTGGGCTGCATCAATTAATACTTCATTATCTACATCTGGGGAGTCCATAAAAGTCCTTCCTATATAATGGTTTCCTTCTTTTCTGTCTATCAAGCAGCGGTATACTTGACCAATCAAGCTTTGATTGTGCTCCCATGAAATCTGAGCTTGTATTTCCATAATTTCATTGGAGCGCTTTTGTTTTATTTCTAGGGGGACATCGTCTTTTAGATGATAAGCATGGGTGTTTTCCTCATGACTATAAGTAAAACAGCCCAGGCGTTCGAAACGCATAGACTTCACCCAATTTTTCAATATTTCAAAATCTGCTTCTGTTTCACCGGGATAGCCTACGATAAGGGAAGTTCGAAGAACAATTCCTGAAACGCGTTCCCTAAATTTATGAAGTAAAGCAGTCGTTTTTGCTTGGGTAGTTCCTCTGCGCATTGATTTTAGAATCGGGTCGGCAATGTGTTGTAGAGGAATATCTAAATAATTACATATTTTTTCCTCTTCACGCATTACCTCTAAAACTTCTTCTGGAAAACCTGTAGGAAAAGCATAATGCAACCGGATCCATTCGATACCTTCAATACTTACGAGTTCTTTTAACAAATCTGCAAGTCTTCGTTTTTTGTATAAATCCAAGCCGTAATAAGTAAGGTCCTGAGCGATTAATATAAGTTCTTTTACCCCTTCTTTAGCCAGTATTTTAGCCCGTTGGACAAGTGCTTCAATGGGTACAGATTTGTGTGTTCCTCGCATGAGTGGAATGGCACAAAAAGAACAGGGTCGGTCACAACCCTCAGCTATTTTAAAATAGGCATAATGCTTTGGATTTGTTAAGATTCTTTCTCCCACGAGCTCATGTCGGTAGTCTGCTTTGAGTACTTTGAGTAGCTGGGGTAGATCAGTAGTCCCAAAATATTGATCCACTTGGGGGATTTCTTTTTCCAAATCAGGTTTATAGCGCTCACTCAAGCAACCTGTAACATAGACTTTATCAACTTCACCCGCTTCCTTTTTTTTAATTTGCTCTAATATGGTCGTAACAGACTCCTCTTTGGCATTGTCTATAAAACCACAGGTATTGATTACCACAATATTTCCTTCCTCTTCATGAACTACTTCTTTGCCACTGGCCTTTAGTTGACCCATCAAAACCTCAGAATCATAAATATTTTTTGAGCATCCCAGCGTAATGACATTGATTTTATTTTTTTTGACGGATTTTGTTCTCATGAACTAATGGTATTGAGCAGGTAATTTTCGAGAGCGACTCAAACGCTCAAAAGCAGCACCCAGATTTAATAAGAGTTGCTCACTCCACGAGGATGCTATAAAAGTGAGGTTTTTAGGCTCGCCAGAAGAAGTATAACCCATAGGGACACCTAAAGCTGGGTAATGGGCGGCGGCGGCATTTCGGGCAGAGTAATTATTAATTGATACAAAGGCATCTAAATTGTATTGCTGAAGTACTTCTTCAAAAAATGCTTTAGCTTCAAGCATGAGTTCTTTTTTTTCTTCTGAAAAATCCTTTTGCGTTCTGTTTTCTTCTGCAATTCTTTCGAAGATTTCTTGACCATAAGGAGCATGTAATAGTGAATCCTTTTGGTTAAAAGCAAGAATATCCGCTATAGAATCTAATCCAAGCGCTGGGTGAGCAAAGGTATTGAGATAATTAGGTAAGTCTGCACGCATATCGATATCAAGGAGTGTACGAAAGTTACTCAGTTTAATTTCGGGTGGGTCAAAAGGAATAATTTCGGCTCCATGGGCTTTCATAATTTCGAGGGCGTTCTGAAGCATACTGTCTTTTTCAAAATTTCGGTTAACCCCTAAACGCTTGCCTTTTAAATGCGCCGTATCAAGCTGCTTATAGTCAATCGGGGGTGAGGCATAGCTATACGGATCATTCTGATCCTCGCCGATAAGGGCGCTCATAAGTATGGCATTATCAAGAATATTTTTAGTCATTGGACCCGCAGTATCCATACTACTAGAAATTGGAATGACACCACTTCTGCTTATGGCCCCTATAGTAGGTTTTAATCCTACTACACTGTTTTTTCCTGAAGGAGATAATATAGATCCTGAAGTTTCAGAACCTATTGCAGCTACAGCATAATTTGCAGCTACAGCTACACCGCTCCCAGAGCTAGAACCACCTGTCTCAAAGGTTTTTCTTCCATAGGGGTTTAGGGTCTGTCCCCCCATGGCACTATAGCCTAAGGGACAAGCTTGACAAAAGTAATAAGCCCATTCACTCATATTTACTTTCCCTAATATTAGCGCCCCTTTACTTTTTAATTGTTTGACAAGAAAGGCATCTTCTGAGGGAAAGTTATTTTCAAGCGCAGCTGCTCCAGCTGTTGTTGCCATAGGCAAAGCGTCAATATTGTCTTTTAGGAGTATAGGCATCCCATAAAGGGGATGTGTATTACTTTTACTTCTTTGTGCATCTTTTTTACGTGCTTCCTTGAGCACATCAGGATTCAAATTGATAAGCGCGTTTAAATAGGTTGAGTGGTTGGTTTCAAAGTGGTAAATTCTATAGAGATAAAAAAGAACCAATGCTTCATAAGTCAGCTTTTTTTCAGCAATATGCTTTTGAATTGTGAGAATATCTTGCTCTAAAATCAATCCCTTTACAGCCTCGTGATCTGCTTGTGTATAGCGTGAAAGAGCTTTTTCAAAGGGACTAAAAAGCGAATTCCGATCTCGGTGTTTTGACTGAATTCTCTTGTACCTCATTCGAGTAATGGGGTGTGTAGCGTTTGCTGCTAACTCTGGAGTCTCATCATAGGCTTCCCATTGCTTTAAAGGCTCACTCGGACTAAAACAACTTAAAAATGAAAGGCAGACAAAAAATAAGCTGCTTTTTTTCATGGCTTTGCGGGTAAAATTTGATTGAAAAAACGAATCGCCTCATTTGCCACTTCTTCATAGCCTTCAGTAGAGAGCGAGGAGGTCATCACATGATCGCCAATATTTGGAAAGGCTATTTTTTGTTTTAGAGAATCGGGAGTACCCAACTGATCAAACATTTTTAACATGGCTGGCACAGAAACGACTTTATCCTGAATCGAATCATTTTTATAATAATAGCCCAAGAAAACGGGAATATTGATTTTTTGAAAAGTTGACTTGCGCATTTTGAGGTCTAAGAATTTTTGCATTTGCGTTAGCGCTTCAACCCGAGATTTGGTGGTCCAGTATTTTTTCTTTTCTTCTTTATCTGTCTGCATATAATGATAATCGCCCCCTCTGACTAAACGTGCTATCTGCAATCCCCAAGGTTTGGATAATAGTTTTGCCTTGGGATCAAAAACTTCAATATTTGGACTAAATAATGCCAAAGCTGCAATCTTTGGATCTTCAGCTAATGCCAAAGTAAGGGCACCACCATGTGAAGTCCCTAATACAATAACCTTATCACCCAGTTGTTTTGCTATTTCAAGCGCCTCTTTACCTGATTCCCAATATTCCTCGTTATTAAAATTCAACATGGGTTCTTCTTCTACCAATCCATGTCCAAATAATCGAGGGACATATAAATTGGCTTTTAGGGCTTGGGCAATTATTCGGTGGGCGGGATCACCCTCTTTTCCTGAAGCTGTATAGCCATGCAGATATACGACACTATAAGGTGTCTTTTGAGGAATTGAATCATAAAAAAATATTTTAGATTCATTATCAGGTTTAATATTTTCTAGGGCTGCTTCCTTTGTTTGAATCCAATCTTGAAGTGCGTCCAATTGGCTTGGAATATTCGGTTTGGAATTATTCAATTCAGGGTTCTCTACACGGGGGCCTACGAGGTAGATTGCTCCCAAAATCAATAAAAATATGGCTAGACCACGAATTGCTTTCATAAACTTAAGATTGACTAAATAAAGTAGTAATAAAATTTTGCTTATCGAAAGGCTGCAAATCTTCTAGTCCTTCGCCTACTCCGATATATTTTACTGGAATTTGAAATTGATCGGATATACCAAGCAAAACGCCTCCTTTGGCAGTCCCGTCTAATTTTGTAATGGCCAGACTGGTCACTTCAGTAGCTGCAGTAAATTGTTTAGCCTGCTCGAAAGCATTTTGGCCTGTTGACCCATCTAAAACTAGAAGTACTTCATGTGGGGCTTCAGGAATAATTTTATCCATAACACGCTTTACTTTAGAGAGCTCATTCATCAGGTTAATTTTATTGTGAAGCCTTCCTGCTGTATCAATAAAAACAAGATCAGCTCCTTGAGCCTTTGCTGACTGAAGTGTATCAAAAGCAACCGAAGCTGGATCACTTCCCATTTCTTGTCGAACCAGTGAAACTCCTACTCGATCTGCCCAAATTTGAAGTTGGTCTATGGCTCCCGCTCTAAAAGTATCGGCTGCTCCCAATAAGACTTTTTTACCCTGTGACTTAAAAAAATGCGCTAATTTTCCCACAGTAGTTGTCTTACCTACTCCATTCACACCAACCACCATCACCACATAGGGCTTATAGTGATCCAGCTCTTTTTGAGAGGAATCCGTTTCTGTTTCTGGCGATACGAGCAATTTCATGATTTCTTCTTGCAACATTTGCATAAGCTGATCATTTCCTAAGTATTTATCTTTTGCGATACGCGTCTCTAAAGCCTCAATAATTTTTAATGTCGTGGCAACTCCAACATCGGATTGAATAAGTACATCCTCTAACTCGTCCAGAAGATCCTCGTCTATAGTAGTCTTCCCAACTAATGCAGTCCCTATTTTAGAAAAGAAGGATTTTTTTGTGCTTGCAAGTCCTTCCTCAAGTTTTTTTTGATCTTTTTTTGAAAAAAAGGCTCTTAATTTTCCCATAACCGCTACGCATAAAAAAAGCTACCTAAAAGTAGCTTTTATATTTGATTTGGAAGATATTTTATTGGTTATCTAACCAACTATTTGCTAAATCTGGCGGTATAATGGTTTCTACAAAGCTATAGGAATTTCCTCCTTCTTTTTTTACCATTTTAATCGCTTTTGTTAAGCGCTTAGATCCTGTTTGTAAAGTTGCTACTGATTTCTTTGCCATGATTTACTTAATTTCTTTATGAACCGTCATTTTTTTCAAAATGGGGTTAAATTTTTTAATTTCAAGACGTTCAGGTGTATTTTTTTTATTCTTGGTCGTAATATAACGAGAAGTTCCTGCTTGTCCAGAATCTTTATGCTCTGTACATTCTAATATTACTTGTACTCTGTTTCCTTTTTTTGCCATGATTTAGCCTTTATAGGTTCCTTTTGCTCGTGCTTCTTTTAAAACAGCAGAAATACCTTTCTTATTGATGGTTTTTAAAGTCGCTGTAGAAACATTAAGTGTAATCCACTTTCCTTCCTCAGGAATAAAAAAACGTTTCTTGATAATATTTGCATCGAAACGACGCTTGGTACGGTTTAATGAAAAGGAAACATTATTCCCAAACATAACTCTTTTTCCGCTGATTTCACAAACTTTGGACATAATGGTCTTTTAATGTGGGTGCAAATTTACTTTTTTTTATAGAGTATCAAAAATCTTTTAGAAAATAAATCTAGTTTTTATTGAATTCTTTAAAAACCAATTCAAGGGCTTTATTGACCGCTTTTTCTACGACCCGCTCTCTATGGTTTCCAAAAACAAATTGCTCACTTTGCAAGCCTTCATCAGTGGCGATAGCAATCCATACAGTTCCAATTTCAGCTATAGAATCCCCTTTAGTGGGTCCTGCATTTCCAGTTGTTGCCACTGCTACTGAACTTTTAAACTTATTTAATGCATTCAGCGCCATAGATTCAGCTACTTCTTGACTGACTACACTGTATTGATCGATAAGTTTCGGGGAGACTCCTAAAACTGAAGTTTTGGCTTCTGTTTGATAACTTACTATACCTCCTTTAAAATAAGCTGAGGCGCCGGGAATCTTTGTCAATCGAGCGGCAATTCTTCCTCCCGTACAACTCTCCGCTATAGCCAATGTTTTCTTTTGTTGGGTGCACAGTGTTAAAATTTGTTCTTCTAAAGAGGTTTCTGATTCAAATCCTACAAAAATATCTTCAATTTGTGGCAAGAGCGCATCAAATGCAGCTTGCATTTCATGGTGCAATTGTTTGTTGTCTGCACCCTTTCCTGAGAGTCGCAATCTAACTTTTCCTAGATTTGGCAGGTAAGCCAATTTTAGGGATGGGGGTAATGCATTTTCCCAAGTAGCGATACGCTGTGCTATGGCACTTTCGCCCAGACCGAAAGTAATTGCAGTTTTATGCATAATAAAAGGGGTCTCAAAATGGGATTGAAGTGCTGGGAGTACTTTGTCATTCATCAGAGCTTTCATTTCAAAAGGAACTCCTGGTAGTGAAATGACGAGCTGTTCTTTTTGTTGAAACCACATTCCAGAAGCAGTGCCATAATCATTTTTAAAAATTCTCGCTTTTGAAGGGAGTAAAGCCTGTTGCCTGTTTTCTTTAATTATGGGCGTATTTACATATTTAGCAAACAACTGTTCGATATGGTCCAAAATTTCATTGTTTTGGACAAGGGTGTCGTTAAAATACGCACAAAGTGTATGTTTGGTAATATCGTCTTTTGTAGGACCTAAACCGCCCGTAATTAATCCAATTTCAGCTCTTTTTTTCGAAGCCTCTAAAGTTGAAATGATCGCTTCTTTTGTATCAGATATACTCGTTATTTGAATAATTTCAATTCCAATTTTATTAAGTGCTTTTGACAGGAAAACAGCATTGGTATTCACTACCTGACCGATTAATAATTCATCTCCAACTGTAATTAGCTCTGCCTTCATTTTATTTAACTTTCAATGAAAAGGCTTCTCTATTTTCAAGAAAGCCTACAAGATGGTCCCCTTCAGCAACAGGTCCCACACCAGCGGGCGTTCCCGTAAAAATGAGATCCCCTATCTTGAGGGTGAAAAACTGAGAACAATAGGCGATCAATTCATTTATTTTCCATAGCATCTGAGCTGTATTACCCTGTTGGACAGTCGTTCCGTTTTTATCAAGTCGGAAAGAAAGCGCATTAATATCTGAGAATTGGGTCTTAGAAAACCATTCCCCAACTAATGCAGATCCATCAAAAGCCTTTGCTTTTTCCCATGGTAAACCCTTTGCCTTCAATTCAGATTGTAGGCTTCGAGCCGTAAAATCGATTCCTAAGCCAATTTGACTGTAATATTTGGAAGCAAAATTGGGCGCTATATGTTTTCCTATTCGGTCAATCTTGACCATAACTTCTACTTCATAGTGGGCTTCTTGAGTAAAATGAGGCAGGTAAAAAGCTTGTTTTTTTTGAAGTATACTCGTGTCTGGCTTGATAAATAAGACAGGTTCTTTGGGACGCTGGTTTTCTAATTCCTCAATATGGGCGGGATAATTCCTTCCTACACAAATTATTTTCACTGGCCCTTACGATTTAGTATTAAGTCCTTGTAATCGAATTTCGGTAAGGATTTTTTTGGTATAACGAGGAAAATCTGCATTTAAAACCCATCCAAAATAGCCGGGTTCAGTTTCTAAGATTGTCGTTACTTTTTTCCCTTTGTGCTTACCAAAGCCAAAGCATAATTCCCCAGCTTTATCATATACCAAAAACCCAGCAAAATCAGCCGTTTTTCTTCGTGTGCTAAATTTATTTAAGAAATCAATGGTCGGTTCTAAGTCGGAGTAGCGTTCTAATTGTGCCAAGAGTACATCGTGAGTCGCTTGGGTATCTGCGAGAGCGCTGTGTGCATTTGTGTGTTCTTTACTACAATAAAATTTAAGCGCAGCTTCTAAAGTACGTGCTTCCATTTTATGGAAAATGGTTTGCACATCTACAGTTTTACAATTTTTAAAATCAAAAGGAATCTCTGCTCTTAATAACTCTTCTACAAGAAGCGGGATGTCAAAACGGTCTGAATTATAGCCTGCTAAATCACAGCCTTTGATAAAGCTGTAAATTTCATTAGAAAGTACTTTGAAAGTGGATTCGTTGGCCACCATCTCATCCGTAATTCCATGAACTTGAGAGGCCTCCTCTGGTATGGGTTGTTCGGGATTAATTCGCCATACTTTGTTTTCTTGTGAACCGTCAGGGTGCAGTTTTAATACTGCCATTTCTACAATTCGATCTTTCGAGATGGCTGTTCCAGTCGTTTCGAGATCAAAAAAACACAAGGGTTTTATTAAATTTAACTTCATGATAATATCATTTAAAAGGGCAAAGTTTCAGACCAATTTTCAAGGTATTCGGCTACTCTTTTCACAAAAAGACCTCCAGTGGCGCCATTGATAATTCGATGATCATAACTGTGCGATAAGATCATTTTTCTTCTAATACCAATAAAATCCCCTTTTGGAGTTTCGATTACAGCAGGTGTCTTTCGAATAGCGCCAATAGCCAGAATCCCAACTTGAGGTTGGTTAATAATCGGAGTCCCCATAAGCGAACCAAATTGACCGATATTGGTAAAGGTATAAGTGCCTCCTTTTACTTCCTCTGGATTCAATTGTCCTGCACGGGCTCTGGTAGCGAGATCATTGACCGCTTTTGCCAAGCCCACCAGATTAAGATGGTCTGCATTTTTAATAACTGGAACAATCAGATTACCGTCAGGTAAAGCAGTTGCCATTCCTAAATTAATGGCTTGTTTTCTAATAATTTTTTGTCCCTCAACACTACTATTGAGTGCTGGATAATCACGTAGTGCTTTGATAATCGCAGACATGAATAAGGGAGTAAAAGTCAATTTTTCATTTTCTCTTGCAAAAAACTTTTCTTTTACTTCTGCTCTCCAGTCCCACAAACGACTTACATCAACTTCTATAAAGGATTGTACATGTGCGGATGTTTTTAAACTTGACATCATGTGCTCAGCTATAAGTTCCTCCATTCGGGTCATCTCCCTAATTGGGTCATTAGTCTGATGAGGATTTGTATTTTGAATTGGAATTGATCCGCCAACTTGAGTTGAGGATATAGGTGCTGAGGTACGCTTCTCCAAGTAATTTAATAGGTCTCGCTTTGTGAGTCGTTGATCTTTACCAGTGCCTACTATCTTTTCTAGTTCTTCAAGAGGGATTCCTTCTTTTTTTGCAATATTTCGCACTAAGGGTGAATAAAAACGAGACCCCTCACTGATGGGGACTTGCGAAAGTGTAGTTGCTTTCTCAAGATCTTGTTCTAAAACTTTTGCTGTTTCTTCTAGAGGGGGTATTTCTTCTTCTTTTACTTCAATTTCAATTGAAGGCTCTTCTGCCGTTTTTTCTTCAGGAATTTCAATTTCTGCCTCATGCTCAACCGCTCCTTCAGTCTGAATTATAACTAAAGTTTCACCGACTTTTACAACTTCATTTTCATTAAAGCATTTTTCAACTAATATGCCCTCAACTTCTGAAGTCACATCAGTATCAACTTTGTCGGTTGCAATTTCCACGATAGGGTCATCCTGCTGAATTTTATCACCAATATCGAGTAACCATTTGGTGACTGTGGCTTCAGCTACACTTTCTCCCATTTTAGGAAGTTTAAGATGATAGAGTCCCATATTAAATTTTGTTTTGCAAAAGTATCAATTTAAAATGTTTTATTAGGTCTTGCAACTACCTAAAAAAAGCCTTTTTTAGCTTTTAGAAATAGAGGATTCAAAAGGCACACGGGCAAGGATAGAGCGCCCGAGCGTAACCTCGTCTGTATACTCTAATTCGTCTCCTATGGGTATCCCACGCGCAATGGTTGATGTTTTTACCCCCAGTGGAAAGAGCAATTTATAAATATAAAAGTTTGTGGTATCGGCCTCCATAGTCGCACTAAGTGCAAAAATAACTTCACTTATCTCAGTATGTTTTACTTTTTCAATCAGCGAATTAATCGTTAAATCTTGAGGTCCAATCCCATCCATAGGTGAAATGATCCCTCCCAAGACATGGTATACCCCTCGATATTGACCTGTATTTTCGATCGCCATTACATCTCGAATATCTTCTACGATACAAACTACGTTTTTATCTCTTTTTGAACTGGCGCAAATTTCACATATTTCTGAATCTGAAAGATTGTGACATTGCGCGCAAAAAACAACCTCCGCTCTTAACTTTAGCAGTGCCTTACTCAAAGAATCTGTTTGTTCAAGGGGTTGCTTTAATAAGTGTAATGCCAAACGGAGTGCCGTTCGCTTTCCTATACCCGGAAGTTGGGCAATTTCTTGAACCGCATTTTCAAGCAATTTTGAAGAAAAATCCATTCTGTAAAATTACAAAAATTGGTTGATTTGAGTTTTGTATCTTCATGCCTAATTAGAGAAAAAATGATCAGTCCTTTTTTTATTTTGAGTTTGATAATCGGCTATTTTTTAGTGCTTTTAGCCATTGCTTTTTTTACTGGAAAAGAAGATTCGAATGAGAGTTTTTTCAAAGCAAATAGAAATTCTCCATGGTATTTAGTTGCCTTTGGAATGGTGGGTGCTTCACTGTCTGGAGTAACATTTATCTCTGTCCCGGGGTGGGTTGAATCTTCTCAGTTTACCTATTTTCAGGTAGTCATGGGTTATCTCGTAGGATATTTTGTTGTCGCCTATTTACTCTTACCTGTTTACTATAAAAATAATGTCACTTCTATATACGAATACCTTGAAAGTCGCTTAGGCACAAATAGTCACCATGCTGGCGCTTTCTTCTTTTTTCTATCGCGTGTGCTTGGCGCGGCCTTCCGCCTTTTTTTGGTAGCCATCGTCTTACAGCAGTTTATCTTTGATGAATTAGGAGTCCCCTATGAGCTTACTGTAGTTTTATCCATTGTACTTATCTGGGTCTATACCCAAAAAGGCGGAATTAAAACGATCGTTTTTACTGACACTTTGCAAACGGGACTTATGATTGCTGCGGTGGTGCTTTCTATACTCTACATAAATGAAGCACTAAACTGGAATTTTTCTGAATTCTTGGCTTCCAGAGAACTTCTTAATTACAATCAAATTTGGGTAGCAGATACCTTACTTAGCAGAAATCATTTTTTGAAATCATTTATAGGAGGGGCTTTTGTTACGATTTGCATGACGGGTTTAGATCAGGACATGATGCAAAAAAACTTGAGCTGTAGAACTCTAAAAGACGCACAAAAGAATATGGTTGTATTCAGCTTTGTATTGGTTTTTGTGACTGCTTTATTCATGCTGTTGGGTGCTTTACTCTATATATACGCCCAAAGAGAAGGAATTGGAATCCCCTTAATGGAGGGGGAACCCAAATCAGATTTACTCTTTCCTGAAATTGCACTAAATGGTAATTTAGGTATTGCAGTGGCTGTTACTTTTATTCTGGGTCTTATTGCTGCAGCTTACAGCAGTGCAGACAGCGCCCTGACTTCGTTAACCACTTCTTTCTGTGTTGACTTTCTAAAAATCTATCGTCGTACAGAGTCTGAGCAAAAAAAATTAAGAAAAACCATACACATTGCGATGAGTTTACTTTTAATTCTAGTTGTGATTGCCTTTAAATATATTTTGGATCGCAATGTTATTGATGGGCTGCTCACCGCTGCTGGATATACTTATGGGCCTCTTTTGGGCTTATTTGCTTTTGGTATTTTTACCAACTATCAAATTAAAGACCGCTATGTATGGATTGTTGTATTTAGTGTTTTGGGTATAGTCAGTATGCTTGGAAATCTTGACGCCTCAATACTGGGGGGCTATGAATTAGGGTATGAGCTACTTCCACTTAATGGGCTACTCACTTTTTTAGGTTTGGTATTGATTCGTAGAAAGTAATACGAGGGTACAAGAATTTTCCCATAATATCCCTGCTTTATCAAGCATTGTGGTAAACGCAGGATTTTCTGTACCCGGATTAAAAAGTACACGATGGGGGTGCAATTCAAGAATATAATCATAATAATCCGGCTGACGTTGGGGAGAGAGATAGAGGGATACCGTATGAATCCCACTCAATTTTTTAAAGGGTTCAATAAGGGGTTTTGATCCAATTTTTCCTGGTTGAACTCCCATTGCCACGACTTCAATTTGATGTTTTTCGAGCAGAGATACAGCCTGATAAGCATAGCGTGCTGGTTTGGGAGAAGCCCCAAGGACTAGAGTCTTAAAAGTCGTTACCATTGAATCATTACACTCCCCCAAGTGAATCCACTTCCAAAAGCAGCCAAAACGATTTTTGATCCCTCGGTTACTTTCCCTTCTTCCCAGGCTTCAGTCAAGGCTATAGGAATAGAGGCCGCTGTTGTATTTCCATAGCGCTGGATATTATTATAGACTTGATCCTCTCTGAGTCTAAATTTCTTTTGCACAAACTGCGCAATTCTCAAATTCGCTTGATGTGGGATAAGCAAGCCAATCTGTTCCGAATTCCAACCTGTTTTTTCAAGCCCCTCTTGGATTACTTCAGCAAAACGCACTACCGCATTTTTAAAAACAAATTGACCATTCATATACGGATAATAAGAAATGTCCTCTGGATCATTTAAGGCCATAATCTCGGGGACCCATCTACCCGTATTTGGTCCAATAAGAGACAGTTCTTCAGCATACTTCCCCTGAGAATAGAGGTGAGAGGATAGGATGCCCTCACTTGGATTGGTTGTCCTACTCATTACTACCGCTCCTGCACCATCGCCAAAAATGACAGAAATATTTCTTCCTCTAGTCGTCATATCAAGTCCTCCAGAGTGGTATTCTGAGCCGATTACCAAAATATTTTGATACATCCCTGTTTTTATAAACTGATCGGCTGTGGCTACAGCATAGACAAAGCCAGAACATTGCATACGGATATCCATAGCGGGGCAATTTGGAATATCAAGCGCTTCCTGAACCAAAACACCCGAACCTGGAAAATAGTAATCGGGACTTAAAGTGGCAAAAAGAATAAAGTCAATCTCTTTCGGCTCTAAACCTGCACGCGCTATGGCAATACGTGCCGCTTTGATGCCCATCACAGAGGTACTGTTCCCATCACCTTTTACGATGTGCCTTCGCTCTTTTATTCCTGTACGTTCTTGAATCCATTCATCAGAAGTCTCCATGATTTTCTCAAGATCGGCATTGGTTACAATATTTTCAGGAAGGTACTTACCTACCCCCGTAATTTTGGAATTATACATGTACTAAATTTTATTGAATTTAGTGAATTCTCCTTAGGTTTGAAAATGACCAGTCAAGTAGATTCTAAATTCTTCTGTTTTAATTTTTGCCCTCAGATCATAGAGCAGATGATAAAGCCCAAAAAATGTTCTATTCATATAGATAAAATGTTTTGACCCTCTGTTTCCATTCATTTGTCGAAGCTGCGCATCTTTTGTAAAAGATTTTGAGAGCTGTGTAATGGCTTCCCAAAAGTCAGGATCTGAAAAATCAAATTCTGAACCGTGAAAAGGAAGCGTAAATAGACGCATCATTTTCTGAAAAAAAGTGGTAAAATATTGTTCCTCTTCGGGGGTATCTGTAGGGAGAAGAATCTCAAGCTGACGGAGTAAACGGTCAAAGACTTCCTTATTTTCAATATTCTCTTTTTTTGAAAGTTCAAAATAAGGGGTATAAAAGTCATCAGGTATCGATTTAATACACCCAAAATCTATAGCGATAAGTCGCTCCTGATTATCAACAAGAAAGTTTCCTGGATGCGGGTCTGCTTGAACTTGTTTGAGTCCGTGAATTTGAAACATATAAAAATCCCAGAGGGTCTGTCCCAATTTATTTCTTGTTTTTTGAGATAAATCTTGTGCAGTATATTCTGAAAGGTGTTGGCCCTCCATCCAATCCATAGCTAACGTTCTCTGCGTCGTGAACTCTGGGTAATATTGTGGAAAGCATAGATTAGGAAGCTCGCTTGCCGCTTGTGAAATAAATTGACTGTTTTTTAACTCCTGAAGATAGTCAGTCTCTTCTATGAGCTTTTCTTCCACTTCTTTAAAATAACGATCGGTATCTTTCCCTTTTAAATTAAACATGCGCAGGGCAATCGGCTTAACCAAAGCCAAATCTGAGCTAATACTATTTGAAACCCCTGGATATTGAATTTTAATAGCGAGTTGTTTTCCCTTTTTTTCCGCACGATGAACTTGGCCAATACTTGCTGCATTCAAAGCGTCATAAGAAAATGAATCAAAAACAGCTTCAGGATTACGGCCCAAATACTTGCGAATGGTTTTTTTTACCAGTGCTGCTGAAAGAGGCGGAACAGAAAATTGAGCCAAACCAAATTGCTCAACATAAGCCTGAGGCAATAGATTCTTTTCCATGCTGAGCATTTGAGCCACTTTAAGGGCACTCCCTTTCAATTCTTTTAAACCGTCATAAATGTCCTTCGCATTATTTTCATCTAACTTGGACTTGTCTGTATTGCCGGTAAGAATTTTTTCACCGTAATATCGAATATAATTTCCCCCTATTTTCGCTCCCGTAGTAACAAGTTTAGAGGCACGTTCTATTTTTTTAGTTGGGATTGAATCTAAGGTCTTCAATTAAACCAAATTAAATTTTTCCTTCCAAAGAAATTTTCCGAAATCTATGACACTGTCAACAGGCGTACTGTCAAATAAATCAAAAACGGTACGTACTGACTTTTCAATCGCCATATCTGTTTTTTCGAAACCTGATGAGGTATCCTCTATCCAAAATTTGAGTAAAAAAATAAATTGTAACCAAGCGCCTTCAGCAAATACCGTCTCAGGGTGTTGGCTGAATTTTGATTGTTTTAAAGCATTTCCGTCCTGAATGAGTACTGTAATAAACTCTTTAAAAGCATGACGCAACGACTTAAGTGTGGCCATTTTTTCCAGTGGTGTTTTTTGTTTATTTAATGCAAATAAAACATAGCTTCGATTCAGCAATAACACCTCAAAAAAAGTAAAGTAAAAAGAAAGTAATTTTTCTTTAGGTGTTTTGGACTGGTACCCTTTTTCCTTTTGTATCAGGTCAATTGCATTATTAAAAAACTGAGTGAAAATATGTGCCTTTAACTGATCTAATGATCCAAAGTGAGCATAAAATGCAGACTCTTCAATTTTAAGCTCTTTACAGAATCTGTATACGGACTGTGGCTCTTTTTCATGCTCTAAAACGGAATTCATGTAGTATTCTAGTATCTTCTGCTGCATCCTCAATACTGTTTTAAAAGAATAAATACAAATATAGTTTGTTTATTTTTTCTAGCAAACAACTAAACAAGGATATTCTTTCTTTGGAGGATGTCATCTTGTCATAAATTCAATCGGGGTATTTTTT
>WTIP01000093.1 GCA_011525195.1 Flavobacteriales bacterium
AGCAGATTTTGAACCTCTGAAACCTATTCCATTTCATCTAAATTCTAAAATTAATCGAATGTCTAAATCACCTATTGAAAATACGACTGGGCCCTTATTACATATTGTTTTCTTTTGGCTAAAAGAGCCCGAAAATCAAGAACATAGAGCCCAATTTGAAACTGCAATTAAAAAATTAATCGCAACCAATCCACAAGCGATTGCCAACCATTTGGGAGGTCCAGCTGCCTCAGAAAAAAGAGCAGTTGTAGACAACTCGTTTACTTACTGCTATACGATGAGTTTCCCTAGTTTAGAAGCTCAAAATGCCTATCAAACAGATCCTACGCACGAATTATTTATAGAAGAAGCTTCTCCTCTTTGGGAACGGGTTTTGGTAAGTGACTCTCTTTCACTTTCATAATTAATTTTGAATCGATTTATTATGAAAAATACTTTCCTCTTACTCACCACTTTAGTTTTATTATTCACCCAATGTCAAGAAACAATCAAGCAGCCTATAGCTCAAAGATGGACTGAAGAAAAGGCTTGGGAATGGCATCGAAATCAGGGCTGGATGGCAGGAACTAATTTTAACCCTAGTACAGCTATTAATCAGCTTGAATTTTTTCAAGCAGAGACATTCGATCTTGAAACCATAAACAAGGAATTGAGCTGGTCTGCGGAATTAGGAATGAAACTCCACCGTGTTTACCTCCACAACCTATTGTGGGAACAAGACTCTTTGGGATTCTTAAGTCGCTTAGATTCCTATTTAGAGACTGCAAACAAATACCAAATCAAAACGCTATTGGTGCTGCTTGATGACGTATGGCATCCTCTACCCCAATTGGGTAAACAGCCTGAACCCACCCCATTTGTCCACAATTCAGGCTGGGTGCAAGCTCCAGGTGCAGCAATTTTAGGGGATTCTCTGAGACATGACGAACTTAAAAATTACATCAAAGGCGTAGTGAGTCATTTCGCCCAAGACCCACGTGTTGTAGGTTGGGACTTGTATAACGAACCCGATAATGTGGCTAACCAACCCGGCTATGCAGAACTGGAATTGAAAGATAAATATACCTACACCTTTGCCTTATTAAAAAAAGTAGTCCGTTGGGCTCGTGAAGTAAACCCTTCACAACCCCTTACCATAGGGCTTTGGAAAGGAGATCCAGCGCTTTGGGGAACACCAGAAAAAATGAGGCCTCTTGAGCGGTTTATGGTAGAAAATTCAGATGTTATTTCGTTTCATAGCTATGACAATCCTCAAGTTACCCAGCAAAAAATAAGGGAACTCAAAAAATACAATCGCCCCCTACTCTGTACTGAATATTTGGCACGTATATTTGGCAGTACTTTTGATTCCATTCTCCCCTTATTTAAAGAAAATGAAATCCATGCCATTAATTGGGGATTTGTAGCAGGAAAAACGAATACTATTTTCCCCTGGTCTTCATGGACCACTGCTTTTGACTCTATGCCAAAAGTATGGCATCACGATATTTACCGTACTGACAAAACCCCATTTTCAGAAGCAGAAATTACTTTATTAAAAACAATTTTAAAAGAACCACAACCCTAAAAAATTAAGAGTAACGGCTAGCGGAATGCGCAATAAAATAAATTGCGAACCAATAGGTAGCGAGTATCAAAACCCCTGATAGAGAAAAAGGATAAGAAAATTTATTGATCGCTATCAGGGAATCAGAAACTAAAAAAAGGGAAACAGCCCCACCTAAAAAACGTCGCTGTTCCATTTTTGGGTTTAAAGTCATTGCCCACCCTTGCCAACTCATCAGCACAATTACAATTAGATAAATCAATACGGGATTAAACAAAGTGCCCAAATCTTTTGAAATCAAAGAAAAAACAGCACCCGCAAAAAAAAGCAACAATACTGCAACCTCAGGCCTCCACTGCCATCCCTGTCTTTTAATAAAAGCATAAAGAAAAATTAAATGCGCCATTAAAAAAGAAAGTAAGCCAAAAATAAAATAAGAGTCAATGAGTAGAAAACAGTCCCCTAGCAGACAAAAAAATAATCCGGCAACAATTTGTAGGGTATAGTTCTTTAAAGATAGATTCCTATAGGCAATAGCAAAGACCAATATAGCAATTGTACAGAGGGGTTTTAGTATAAAAAAAGCATCATATCTTAAAAAATCTGCACCGATAGCAGCACCTCCCAAAGTTAGAATGAGTATTCGAAATTGAGAGGGAGTGAGAGGCATGCTGTTATATTTCTACACATTGAAGCGAAAATGCATCACATCCCCGTCTTGAACTACATAATCTTTTCCTTCTACCCGCATCTTACCCGCCTCTTTGACCTTCTGTTCTGAGCCAAAGCTTTCGTAGTCTGAATAACTTATTACTTCAGCTCTAATAAACCCTTTCTCAAAATCAGTATGGATGACACCTGCTGCCTGAGGAGCTGTAGCGCCAACTGCTACAGTCCATGCGCGAACTTCTTTTTCTCCAGCAGTAAAATAAGTTTGTTGGTTCAGCAAAGCGTAAGCTGCTCTAATCAGCTTGGCGGCTCCTGCTTCCTCAAGTCCCAAATCTTCCAAAAACATTTGACGCTCTTCAAAACTCTCTAATTCATTGATATCTGCTTCAGTGCTCACTGCTAGCAATAAAAGACCTGCAGCTTCTACATCAATAGCTTGTTTGACTTGTTCTACATAGGGATTTCCAGACTTTGCAGAGGCTTCATCTACATTACAAACATAAAGTACCGGCTTGTCAGTTATCAGTTGTAAGGGTTTGATATACTCGAGACGTGCTTCTTCTTTTAGCTCAATACTCCTTACATTTTTTGAGGCTTCTAAAGCACTTTTAACTGTTACTAATACCTCTTGCTCTTTTAGGGCCTCTTTATTGCCCGTTCGTGCAGCACGTCCTACCTTTTCAAGTTTTTTTTCAATAGTCTCAAGGTCTTTTAATTGTAATTCGATATCGATGGTTTCTTTGTCTCTTATTG
>WTIP01000090.1 GCA_011525195.1 Flavobacteriales bacterium
TCCAATGCGCTGGGGACGATCAATCCCATAGAAGAAATTATTACGAAGGCCCACGCTGTTCAAGCTGAGGTTTTAATTGATGGTGCCCAAGCCTGTCCACACCTCAAACCAGATGTCCAAGCATTAGAGGTGGATTACTATGTGGCTTCCGCCCATAAACTATGTGGTCCTACGGGAGTAGGGATGCTCTATGGTAAAGAAGCCTTACTCACTAAATTGCCTCCCTATCAGGGTGGGGGGGAAATGATTGCCACTGTGACTTTTGAAAAAACAACCTATGCAGCCTTGCCCCATAAATTTGAAGCGGGAACACCCAATATTGCGGGAGGAATAGCCTTTGGCGCAGCACTGGACTATATGAATGCTATCGGTTTTGACGCCATTGCAGCTTATGAAGCAAGCTTATTAGATTATGCTACCCAAGCTTTAAAAAAAATACCCGGACTAAAAATTTATGGAGAAGCTATAGAGAAAACGGCTGTACTTTCATTTAATATCGAAGGCTTACATCCTTATGATGTGGGAAGTATATTAGATCATATGGGGATTGCGGTAAGAACCGGACACCATTGTGCCCAGCCCATTATGGATTTTTTTCAAATCCCGGGGACTATACGCGCCTCTTTTTCTTTTTATAATACAAAAGAGGAAATTGATCAGCTGGTCAAAGGACTTGAGAAGGCGATAAGTATGTTGCAATAAATTTTTACTTTTAACTATGGAAACAATAGAAGAAAGACAACAAGAAGTAATTGAAGAGTTTTCATTATTTGAGGATTGGATGCAACGCTATGAGCACATGATAGACTTAGGGAAAACCCTACCACTGATTGCACCCGCTTATAAAACAGAAGACAATATTATTAAAGGCTGCCAAAGTAAGGTATGGGTACATGCTGAATTAGAAGCAGATAAATTAGTTTTTACTGCAGACAGTGATGCCCTTATTACAAAGGGAATAATCGCTATTTTGATACGTGTTTTTTCGGGGCAGTCACCCAAGGCGATTTTAGCGGCAGATACAGAATTTATTAATAAGATAGGATTGAAAGAACATTTATCACCCACACGTGCAAATGGTTTGGTTTCAATGATCAAACAAATTAAAATGTATGCAGTGGCTTTTCAAACACAATTGAATTAAGTACTATGTCAGAAACACCAGATACATCGGCTTTAGGAGAAAAAATTGTTGCTGTTTTAAAAACAATATACGATCCAGAGATTCCTGTAGATATTTATGAATTGGGTTTAATCTATGATGTTTTTGTCAATGAAAACAATGAAGTCAAAATCTTAATGACGCTTACTACTCCCAACTGTCCTGTGGCGGAAACGCTGCCTGTAGAAGTTGAGGAAAAAGTCAAATCATTAGATTCCGTAAAGGAGGCCGAGGTTGAAATTACTTTTGATCCACCCTGGACCCAAGAGCTGATGAGTGAAGAAGCCAAACTTGAACTTGGAATGTTGTAAAAATGGAAACACCCATTTTCAATAAAGTCGCAAAGAGTCCCCTAATTACAGTTGATTTAGAAATACTCAAGACTGAGGGAACGCGCGCTTTTATTGATATTGCCCAATGGCTTGAGGAGGGGATTATATTGCGTGAAAAATCATTTAGAGCAGCACTAAAGGAGCACCATTGGGAACAATATAAGAACCAGCATATCGCATTAGGCTGTAGCGCTGATGCAATTTTGCCTGCTTGGGCCAGTCTTTTAGTTGCCACACATTTAAATCCTTTTGCAAAAACAATCGTGATGGGTAGTTTAGAAGACTTAGAAAAACAACTTTTTTCAACGGCCATCCTACAACTTGATTTAGAAACATTCAAAGACAAACCTTTGATGATTAAGGGCTGCTCAGATGCTTCTATCCCCGAAGCGGCCTATGTCGCACTAATTCAGCATTTACAACCCATAGCCAAAAGCTTATTTTACGGAGAAGCCTGTTCTTCCGTACCTTTATGGAAGGCAAAACCTAAGCGTGAAAGCTAAAGCCAAAAAACTTTTAATCATTACTTACTACTGGCCCCCTTCAGGGGGGTCAGGAGTGCAGCGCTGGATGTATTTTGCAAAAAATTTAAAAGCGCTAGGATGGGAGCCTTTTATTATTACTGTGGATGAAAAGCTAGCAGCTTATCCCGTTTTGGATTCTAGTCTAAATAAAGAAGTAAAAAATCTTACCACTATACGAACGCAAACAAGAGAACCCCTACGATGGTACGCTCGATTTAATAGCTCTTCTGGAAAAGGGGGCATTCCACAGGGGGCAATACAGAGAAAGGATTTATTTGGAAAATTGACTGCATTTATCAGAGGAAATTTCTTTATCCCAGATGCACGAAAAGGGTGGCGGAAATTTGCATGGGAGGCGGCACAAAATTTAGTTCAAAAAGAGGGGATTGATTTGGTAGTTACTACAGGCCCTCCCCATTCTGCCCATTGGGTAGGGAGCCAACTCAAATTGAAATTTGGACTAAGGTGGATTATTGATTTTAGAGATCCTTGGGTAACGCTATTTTATAATGCGCAATTGTATCGGACAAGCTGGGCTGTAAAAAAAGATCAAAAAGAAGAAGCGCGAATCGTAAATTATGCAGATTGTGTATTGACAACAGTTGCCGGAAATTTTCATAACTACCTAAAAAACCTTGCCCCCAATCAGACATTCTATGCATTACCCAATGGCTATGAAGCTGCACTTATGGCCAAAACACCTGAGAAAAAACACCCCTATTTTCATATCGTCTATACAGGACTAATCACAGAAAACCAAGCGTATAAAACCTTGATTGCAGCCCTCAAAAAACTACCAGCTAACAATGAAATCGTAGTTTCTCTCGCCGGTCAAATCCCAGAACATATTATAAATGAGTTTAAAGAAAATTTACCTGAGAGTAAAGTAAAAGACCACGGTTATCTTGCGCATGAAAAGGC
>WTIP01000043.1 GCA_011525195.1 Flavobacteriales bacterium
CAGAGCACCTCGTTTACACCGAGGGGGTCGGGGGTTCGAATCCCTCAGCGCCCACATCTTTAAAAAGAGATCCGTATTTGATCTCTTTTTTTTTGCTTCCTATTGAGCTGCCTTAATTTATGATATCATCTCTCATTTTAAAATCTAGATTTTAACAATTTTTTAGCGGTCAAGCTTGTAACTTTTTGCACTATGAGCAGTCAAATAAATAGATTTGGTTATAAAATCTGCCCGTGGTTTTTTGATTAAGTTGATTAATTGAGATTGTTTGTGTAAAGATTTCTATATGGCGGGCAGATTTTTTTCTTTTTTGGAAAAACAATAAATTACATAAAATTTGAAGTTTGAAAAAAATAGGAATTACGGATCAGCTGTCTTTTGTAATTATAGGTATTTTTTATGGCTTGACTTTTTTATTCGGGTATATATATGGTGTGGGAAAAGAAAATTCAAAAGCTTACTCTACTTTAGACCAGAAAAAATTAATCCATATTGTACTGATAGAATTCAAACCTTCTTTAAGTGACACTCAATTACAGCAGGTGTCAGACGCTGCCTATCGCCTTCAGCAAATTAAGGGTGTTCAGTCTTTAAATTTTGGCGTTAATACCTCCCCAGAAGGGCTAAATAAAGGGTATACACACAGTCTAACAATGAAATTTAGCGATGCTTACTCACGAGATAGCGTCTACCTACCCCATCCGATACATCAAGATTTTGTGGAGCTTTTTGTGCCGCTCACAAATACGGTTCTAGTGTATGACTACTGGGAGTAGATCGCTATTTTAGTTTCCTATTAATTTTTGGATCTTGGCTTGTTCTTCTTTAGCCAATTCTGGATCTACAAGAATACGACCGCTGTGCTCGTCCATGATAATTTTGCTTCTAGAAGCGATTTCAAGTTGGACTTGAGGAGGGATTGAAAAATAGGATCCTCCTGAAGCACCCCGTTCTACAGGAACGATAGCAAGACCATTTTTTACACTACTGCGAATACGCTTATAAGAGAGGATTAGTCTTTCTTCTATTTGCTTTTCAAATTCAGAAGATTTTTTTTGAAGAAGGTCTTCTTCTTTTTGCGTTTCTTTCAGGATTGCATCAAGCTCACTTTTTTTAGCTTTGAGATGTGTATTGCGTTCCTCTGTACGCTCATTTAATGCCGTTAAAGCCTCTTGCTTTTGCTCGATACGCACTTTAAATTCTTTAATTTTCTTTTCTGCCAATTGAATTTCGAGCTCTTGAAACTCCTGTTCTTTTACTATAGAATTGTATTCTCTGTTATTGCGCACATTTTTTAATTTCTCTTCATATTTTTTGAGTAACTCTTTGGCGGTTTCTATAGTTTGTTTCTGCTCAGTGATTTCGTGTTCTTCCTCTTTAATTTCCCCTTTTATTTTTTCACTTTTTGATGTGAGTCCTTCAATCTCATTTTCTAAATCCTCTACTTCTAAAGGAAGTTCACCCCTCAAATTTCTGATCTCATCAATTCTGGAGTCAATAAGCTGTAAATCGTAAAGTGCTCTTAATTTATTTTCGACTGTTGCTTCGGTTTTTTTAGCCATAATTAGAAATAGTTAACAGGATTTGTTTTTGCATGTGATAAAATGATTGCAAAATTAGGCATTTTTTTACTAAGATAGTCAACTATCAAATTTTTGATAAACTGTTCACTCTCAAAGTGTCCGATATCCAGTAAAAGGAGTGAAGCTCCACCTTGGTAAAACTGATGGTATTTAAGGTCTGCTGTAATAAAAGCATCTGCTTTTTGCGCCAGTGCATGAGTAATTGCAAAACTTCCCGAACCGCCGAGTACCGCAACAGTTTGAATCGGTTTCTGTATGAAAGGGCTATAGCGAATCATTTCGGTTTGGAGCTTTTCTTTTACTAGTGAAAGAAACTTTTTTTCTGGGAGAGGTTTAGCTAGTTTTCCAATACGACCCATTCCTACTGTGTCTAGGGTATTGTCTAAACTGTAAATTTCGTAAGCCACATTTTCATAGGGATGTGCCTGGGCTAGTGTATATTCAATTTTATGTTTTAAAAAAGACTCAAAAACAACTTGAATCTGAATTTCTTCCACTTTTGTTTTTTCTAGAGGCGTACCTAGATGAGGGGTGCTGTGCTCATTCCCTTTAAATTGCCCAGTGCCTTCCAACACAAAGCTACACTCGCTATAGTTGCCTATCGAGCCTGCACCTGCTTGATGAAGCGCCTGTAATACTTCCTCAGCCTGGGTTTTTGGCACATAGGTATTTAATTTTTTTATTCCAGCGGCTTTAGGGATTAAAACTCGACTTTCAATGAGCCCCAAACGATCTGCAAGAATTTTGTTGACTCCTTCAGGGTGGTTATCTAAGCGGGTATGTAAGGCATAAATGGCAATATCATTACGTATGGCTTTAAGGAGGGCTTTTTGTACATAATCTTTTCCCGTAATTTTTTTTAAGCCTGAAAAAAGTATAGGATGAAAACAAACAATTAGATTACAATTGGCTTTGATCGCCTCATCAAGCATTTCTTCTATACAGTCGTGACAAACAAGAACTCCTGTACACGCGTTAGCAGACGCTCCAACAAGTAGTCCTACATTATCAAAATCTTCAGCATAGGCAGGAGGCGCCCACTCATCGAGAAGATCCATTATATTTTTTATACTTACCATAGACAGGATTGATCACAAATATAATATTTATCTTCATGGGCATGAAGAAGTGGCGTTTAATACTCTTTCCTTTTGCTGTAGTTTATGGAGTGCTTCTTTTTTTAAGAAATAAATGTTTTGATTGGGGTATTTTAAAAAGCCAAAAACTACAAATTCCAAGTATTGGTGTGGGTAATTTAGCAGTGGGAGGAACAGGTAAATCCATACTAATTGATTACTTACTCACTAATTT
>WTIP01000070.1:0-5354 GCA_011525195.1 Flavobacteriales bacterium
TACTATAGCCTGAAACAGCAAAACCCAAATGGTGAAGCTTGAGGGCGATATCCATCCCTAAAAAACCGGTCCCCAAGACACCAATTTTTAATTGTTTTTCGGGAAATTCAAATTGTGCCCAGTGCTTTTTTTGTTGTGCATTTTGATAATCGTAAAAAGACCGGTGGTGGTTCATTACAGCCATCAAAAGGTAATTACTCATCGAAAAGGCCATTTGTGGATCTATGACTCTGCAGATGGGCAGGTGTTCGGGAATGGTATCATCTGCAAGTACATGATCAACACCCGCTCCCATAGAAAAAATAAGTTTTAAATTTTTAAAAGGAAGCAAAGCCCCACGCGCTTGCTTCCACACCATGGCACAGACGACTTCATCCGCATACGCGGTCTCTGAACCGATCACTAGAGGGACCTCTGGAGCCAGCACCTCGAGTTCTTTTTTCCAACGCTGTGTAGGAACTTCGGGGGCAATAATAGCAAAACGCATAAGACACTTTTATTAAATCCTCATAAAGATACCCAAAAAGTGTACATTTATAGAAATACTAAAAAATGCCATTAAAACCGAATCTATTTTTTTTACTCTTTAGTTTCTTTCTGAGTTGTGCTCCTGAGGAAGCAGCGCGAGAAGGTGAAGAGTCGCTTTCTCTTAATCAAGCACTGGCTCAAAAAATACTCGAGAAAACAAACGACTTACGTGCACAAAAAGGATTGGAGGCCCTTGTCCAAGATGATGAGATGGATCTTCTTGCAACCTTTCACAGTGATAATATGGTAAAACATGATTTCTTTGACCATATTGACCACCAAGGGAAATCCCCTTCAGAACGGGCGGACGATATGGAGTACGGCTGGTCACGTATTTCTGAAAATATCGCCTATGTTCCTTGGTTTGAAAATGTTTCAGGCTGTGGGGATACCCGAAATGCGGAGGCATTAGCAAGCTGTGTGGTTAAAGGCTGGGAAAACTCACCAGGACACTATGCCAATATCATTGGAGACTATGAAGAGCTGGGCGTAGGAATCGCTTTTACCTCAGATAGTATCGCGTATTTTACACAAGTTTTTCGCGTTCGTTAGCTATTTACAATGGTAATCTGCGGCTCGTGTTGCGATTTGGTTATGGGGTTTGACATTGACTTTATAGCCTAAAGAATTTGCCCAGCCTTTGGCTGCCGAGATAAGTTTATAGGACTTAAAGTTTTCATCTCCATTATAATCCATATCGATTTCTACTTTTACACTTACTTTTTGGGTGAGCCACTCCGCAGTATCGATACTTAGCTCTGCTTCTTTCCACAACCGCTTCCACATATCCCGCATCAGGGGCAATTGGGATTTACTCAAAATATAATGCACGCCCCGACTTCCTAGTTTATAAGCAATCACTGTTGTATAACGACTTTGCTTATTGATATTTTGTGAATCGGTTCCGATATGGATTTCAGCATAGGGATAGTTTTTAATTACCTCAAGTGTCCGAGAAACAGGGTCGACAGGGCGGCCATTAATATCTTTAAAGAGTAACATCAGACTAAAATAAAAAGACTATTTTGCTTAGCGGTTTTTTGTGGGTAATTTATGACAACGCTTCTTTTTAATTTTTGTAACGGCTTAATTTTACTAGCCTGGTGTTTGCTGTTTTTTTTCCCAAAGAAAAAAATAGCGCAGCGCTTGATGTCTTATCCTTGGATCCCCCTTATTTTAAGCACTTTTTATCTTTATTTTATTTTACTTTCGGGCGGACTGTTAGAGGCAGATTTTAGTTCACTTGAAGGGATTGTTCGTTTATTTAAAAAGACCACTCCTGCTTCTGCCGCAGCAGGCTGGTTACATTATTTGGCCTTCGACTTTTGGATGGGAGTCTGGATTATAAAGCACAGCAGTAAAAGAAAGATTCCACATCAATGGATTCTTTTGCCACTCCTACTCACCTTTATGCTAGGTCCAGTAGGGGTTTTGGCATATAGTCTTCTGCTATTAGTGAGAAAAGCCCTTAGTCAGGCCAATGAAAACGAACGTCCTGTTTGAGTTTGGGAGCTAAAGATTTTGCAACGGGACAATTTAATGCCGCCCGTTCTAGCAGCCGCTTTGTTTTATCTTCAAAAGAGCGGGGTAGATAAAGGTCAATGCTAAGGGCAGCAATCCGCCGCGGGCCGGCAGCCATTTGTTTGAGTACAGTAACTTTTGTTTCTGTGATATCGATCCCTAAAGCGTCCGCTTTAATTCCCATAATCGTCAGCATACAGGAAGCGAGTGCACTGGCAACAAGATCTGTAGGAGAAAAAGTTTCTCCTTTTCCCTGATTGTCTACAGGGGCATCAGTAAGGAGGGTGGTAGAGGAGGCCAGATGGGTGGCTTCTGTGCGTAAAGCACCTTTATAGATTACAGTACTTGTCATGAAGAAAAAAGTTTTGAGTAAATAAAATTTCCAAGGACGGCCCCAAAGCCTAAAAAGAGCGGGTAGAGAATAAAGAGCCAAAGGAGGTCTTTGATTTTCAACACTTCCCAATAGCGGCCAGAGCGCATTAGACCATAGACCAAGTCATACCACGTTTTTAACTGCAATTTTGAAGCAAAGAAATTTGCGAGTAGCGCAGCAATCAGAATAAAAAAACCCAGGCTATAGACACGTAACATATTCAAAAATACATAACTTTAGAATCTCACAATCTTATTTCTTTCAGATGATTCCAAAATGGCTTTTGACAGTTGTATTTTTTTCGCTTTCAATACTAGGATTTACCATTACTGGAATTATGTATACCAAACTGTCCTTTATTGACTGGCCCTATTTACTCGGAGGCTTAATTTTTTTGCTCGGAGGGCTTTTTGCAATGCTTAGAAATAAAAACTAAATTAGGAATCTTAAAAACAAGCGTTATGAAAAAATTAATATACGGCTTAATCGCCTTCGGCATGCTCTTGCCTGTCCAAGGGCAAAATCTAAAAACGATCAAAAAAACACTTCAGAATTCAATTGATGAAAAAAAAGAAGCGCTCACACAAATAAGTGATGCCATTTGGGAGGCGGCAGAAACCTCCTTAGAAGAATACGAGTCTTCTCAAATTTTAAAAGACTATGCACGCGCTCAGGGTTTTGAGGTTACTGAAAATATAGCGGGTATATCGACTGCATTTATGGCTAAATATGGTACTGGAAAACCAGTAATTGGAATTTTAGGTGAATTTGATGCCAATGCGGGAATTTCTCAAAAACGAAAGCCGACCAAAGAGGCGCGCATCCCAGGTGCCGCAGGGCATGGCTGTGGGCACAATTTATTTGGAACAGCCAGTTTAGCCGCAGCAGTGGCTATTAAAGAACAAATAGAAAACGGAACTTTAGAAGGCACCGTTATTTTTTATGGAACTCCAGCGGAGGAAACCATTTTCGCAAAAGTATGGATGGCCCGAGCAGGCGTTTTTGATCAATTGGATGTCTGCATGGATTGGCACCCAGGAGACAATATTATTTCAGGAACAGAAACCAGTAAAGCACTAGTCGATTTTCGGGTCATGTTTTATGGAGACACCTCACACGCCTCGGCGGACCCCTGGAATGGGAAAAGCGCCGTAGACGCCATGGAGCTCTACACCACAGGACTCAATTATTACCGAGAACACATTTTACCTACTTCACGAATTCACTATCAAATAGAGAAGGCAGGGGACGTGGTGAATGTGGTTCCAGATTATGCCAAAATTTGGACGCGACTCAGAGAAAACAGTGTAGAGCAAGTTGACGTCATGTATGAGCGTGCACAAGACATCGCTAAGGGCGCAGCTCTGATGACAGGAACGCGCTATGAATTCAAATTGATTTCTGGGATTTATGAAATCCTTGTGAATCGTACAGGGGCAGAAATCATGCAAAAAAATCTAGAGGCGCTCGGCGAGATTAGTTATACCCAGGAAGAGACAGCCTATGCCAATACCATTTTAAAAGAAGCAGGAAAACCACAAATTGGAATTAATGGAAAAGTGACCCCACTTCAAGAAACACTCCCTGCACAAGGCGGTTCTACAGACGTAGGGGATGTCAGCCAAGTAGTGCCTACAATTAGGATGTCAGCCACGGTAGCCTCAGATGGAGGACCTTGGCATTCCTGGGCGGTAGTCGCCTGTACCGGCATGTCTATTGGGCATAAGGGGATGATTTATGCAGCAAAAGCCTTATCAATGACGATGGCAGATCTGTATAAAAACCCAAAGCTTGTTGAAGCGGTAAAAGCAGACTATCAAAAAAACAAAAGTGAAAAACCCTATACACCGAGAATTCTACCAGGACCCCCTTCTTTAGACTAGCCGAAGGGAAGGTTTTAGCGGAGCCATTTGCGCAACTGCATCTCTTTTTTTACATGAGGAGACAGCAAAAGCAATGTAATCATATTGGGGATACACATAAGGGCAAAGGAGAGGTCGATAATTCCAATGACGACTTCTACAGTGACTAGGGCAGAAAAAATAATACTTCCTATATAGAAGTAATTATAGTAATGCCCCCATTTTTTTGAAGTAAGAAAGCCAAAACACTTAACGCCATAATAAGAGTACGTAAAGAGGGTGGAGATTCCAAAGACGAAGACCATAAGTAGTAAAAGCTGATCGCCCCATCCAAAAAATAAAAGGCGAAAGGCTTCTAACGTGAGGACAATACCATTTAATTCGGGGCTTTTATAGGCCCCACTTATAATGACAATGAGCCCCGTAATCGTACAGACAAATACGGTATCCAGTAAAGGACCCAGCATGGCGACAAGGCCTTCATCTGTTCCGCGCTTTGTTTGTGATTGGCCATGGTACATTGGGGCGTTACCTACTCCACTCTCATTCGAAAATACCGCCCTGCGAACCCCCAAAAGAACTAGCCCCCAAAAGCCTCCTGTAACAGCCGTTTCTAAATTAAAAGCTTCACGTAGAATGAGTTGGAGCGTTGGAAGTACAGCGGCACTATTGGAGAGTAAGATAAAAAGGCCCATAAAAAAATAGAGCCCCACCATAAGCGGGACAAGATTAGAAGTCACTTTTACAATAGATTGAAGTCCTCCAAAAATAACGAGGGCACTGGCGACAGATAAAAGCACCCCTAAAATCAATTTCCATTGAAAAGCGCCCAAAGAAAGGAGGGCATCGGGCTGCACGACATCCATAAAAGTTTGAGTTAACTGATTGGCTGTAAAGGCGGGGAGTACGCCAAAAAGGCCCGCTACAGCAAACCAGATTCCGAGCGGTTTCCCCCATTTGCCGAGACCCAGTTTCATATAGTACATAGGACCCCCTTGGGGCTCGCATTCCTCTGTTGTTTCGCGGAGCTGAACCGCCAAAGAACAAGAATAAAATTTGATCAGCATTCC
>WTIP01000070.1:5454-10899 GCA_011525195.1 Flavobacteriales bacterium
CCCCCAACGATACTGAGTAGCATGAGCCACTCCAAAGGACTAATTAAGACTTGAATTAGATTTTCTAAAAGCGCGATTGCCTTACTCATAGCAGTAAAGTAAAAAATTAAATTTTGTTTTGATTCAAAAAAAAATAAACTTTGTTTAAAACCCTTTATTATGTTTTCAAGAAGAGACTGGCTAAAGGCCTCAGTAGGAGTAGGAGGACTATTGCTGACCCCAACACAACTGCTTACAGCCCAAGAAAAAAAGAAATTTAACCCAAGGGCTTTAGAACCCATTATACGCTTGAGCTCTAATGAAAACCCCTATGGTCCTTCAGCTCGTGTTCGCGAACGAGTCCAACAGTCATTTGCCCATGCCTGCCGCTATCCCTATGCATATTCGGATGAACTAGCCGCGATTTTAGCTCAAAAGCACGGGGTATCGCCCGAGTCTATTCTCATTACTGGGGGCTCTACAGAGGGACTTAAAGTCACAGGGATTACTTTTGCTGCCAATGGAGGAGAAATCATCTCTGGACAGCCCACCTTTTTGGCGATGATGGACTATGCGAAACAATGGGGTGCTACCCTTAATTGGGTCCCAGTGGGAGCAGATAAAGGCTATGATTTAGAAGCCATAGAAAAACAAATCTCTTCGAAAACAAAATTGGTATTTCTATGTAATCCGAATAATCCTACAGGCACTTTAGTCCCTGCCGACAAGCTCCTTGATTTCTGTGAGACGGCAAGTAAAAAAACAATTATTTTCTCTGATGAAGCCTATTATGACTTTATTGAAACCCCGAACTATCCCAGCCTGGTTGAGGCAGTCAAGCGGGGGGAAAATGTGATCGTCTCCAAGACTTTTTCAAAAGTATATGGAATGGCGGGCATGCGCATTGGCTATCTGATTGCTAAACCAGAGCTCGCTCAGCAAATTAGGACAAACCTAGTTGCCATGAGTAATGTTCTAGCCATAGAAGGCGCTAAAGAGGCCCTAACAGATGAAGACTTTTACCGTTTCTCACTTGAACAAAATAAACTAGCCAAGCAACAAATTTATACCCTATTGGATCACTTAAAACTAACCTATGTGCCCTCCCATACCAATTTTGTTTTTTTTCATGCCCAAAAAGACATTCGTGAATTAGGCCCTCAGTTTTTGAAAAAAGGAATTCGCATTGGGCGTCCTTTCCCTCCCTTTTATGATTGGTGCCGAATTAGTACTGGGACCCAGGAAGAAGTTGCTCTTTTTGTAAAGGCAATGCGGGAGATTTATGAAGGCTAGACGTTACTCTTTTACAATTATATAGGTCGCTTTTACTCCAGTGGCTAGATTCCAGCGGTTGGCCCCCACCAGTTTGCCCTGGTCGTCAAATACGCGAACTTCCGCTGTATTGGGACCAGATTCTCCTTGATTTAAGGCGACAAAGTCGATTTTATTAAAGCCCGGCACCAAATCTATAGAGATACTTTTAAAGCGCTCTTGAAGAAGCACCTGGGGCACCACCTCCTGATCATTGAGCATGATACGAATCAGGTCTCCATCGGGGGATTCGTGATCGCGTACCGCAATTTGAACATATTTGCCATTATTTCTAAAATCACCCAAATATTGGTCTACCTTAAACTGATTCGGATTTTTTTCTTTTTCAGGCTTTCGGTTTAAACGACTCAAATACTGCTGTCCTGGATCGAGAAATTGCTCTTCCGGTCCAAAGGGAGCAGGGGGATTATTTAAATCTCTTTTAGGATCTTTAAATTCTAATTTGGGATTAAAAAAATCTTCTGAGAGGAATTGTTTTTGTTTTTTAGGGGTCAATAAGCTGGGACGCTCTGCTTCGGGCTTGGGATACTGCAGCTTTGTTGTTTTTTTTGACTCGCCAGTGTCCTGACCCAAAAGCGGGTGAAATCCAAAAAAAAGGAGAGAAGCCGTATATAAAAACCATTTTTTCATAGCCCATTTACCTACATCAATACCACAAACCTAGGATGAAATCAGCATATTCTCAAGGGATTTAACAACTATTTAAGGTCAAAACACTTTTTTCTCTATCTTTAGGAGAACCAAATAGTTAAACTTATGGAACTCGCGCTGCTTGACTGGCTTATCATTTTTATGTTTTTTGCGATTTCACTAGGGATTGGAATTTATGTTTCTAAATCCTCTGGGGAGAGTGCCAATGCTTTTTTTCTTTCTGGGCGGAGTATGCCCTGGTGGTTATTGGGCCTTTCTATGGTAGCCACTACTTTTTCTACAGATACCCCCAATCTAGTTACGGATATTGTGCGCACCAATGGTGTTTCTGGTAATTGGGTATGGTGGGCCTTTTTAATTACGGGACTACTCACGGTTTTTGTCTATGCCAAGCTTTGGCGGAAGTCAAATGTCAATACAGACCTTGAATTTTATGAACTTCGCTATGGAGGCAAGCCAGCCAGTTTTTTACGCAAATTTCGCGCGCTTTACCTGGGGATTATTTTTAATGTAATCACGATGTCTGCGGTAACCCTAGCTGCGATCAAAATTGGCGGGATTATGCTGGGCTTAGAGCCCTGGCAAACCGTCATAAGCGCGGGCTTAGTAACCGTTACTTTTAGTGCTATTGGGGGCTTTAAAGGCGTTGTTTATACCGATCTTATCTTATTTTTTGTTGCCATGGCAGGAGCCATAGGAGCGGCCTATTATTTGGTCAATTTACCCGAAGTGGGTGGGGTTCAAGCCCTTTTGACCCATGAAAATGTTATAGATAAAATCGCGATAATTCCTGATTTTGACAATCGTGAAGCGCTCATTACACTACTGATTATTCCTTTGGCCGTTCAATGGTGGAGTTCCTGGTATCCCGGTGCAGAACCAGGCGGTGGCGGCTATATTGCCCAGCGTATGTTGGCAGCAAAAGACGAAAACCACGCCATAGGGGCTACCTTTTTCTTTAATATTATGCACTATGCCTTACGCCCTTGGCCCTGGATTATAGTGGCTTTGGCCTCTCTGGTTGTCTTTCCAGATTTAGAAAGCATACAGGCGGCTTTTCCTAACATAACCGCCGACAAGTTGGGCAATGACTTGGCTTATCCCGCTATGCTGACCAAATTGCCAACTGGACTCTTGGGCTTGGTTTTGGCTTCATTGATCTCTGCCTATATGAGTACAATTTCTACTCAGCTCAATTGGGGCTCTTCTTATATCGTCTATGATTTTTATAAGCGACAAATTAATCCAGAAGCCTCTCAAAAAAGATTGGTAACGGTAGGGCGACTTTCTACTGTTTTACTTATGGTCTTATCCACCCTTTTGGCCCTACTCCTTCAAAATGCAATGCAGCTATTTAATTTATTACTTGTTTTCGGAGCAGGGACTGGATTGATTTTTATTCTTCGTTGGTTTTGGTGGCGAATCAATGCCTGGAGTGAAATTACAGCCATGGTGGCTTCTGGGATTATTTCCCTTTTACTTGCCATTCCCTCTTTAGGAATTAAAGCAGCCTTATTCGGTGCAGAGGGGGTTTTTCCCGCCTGGGCAGAATTTCCTTTTGTAGTAGCCGTTACAACCACTTTATGGTTATTAACGACCTATTTAACACCTTCTGAAAGCGACAGTGTCCTGCGGGACTTTTATCGTAAAATTCAGCCCGGAGGACCGGGCTGGAAAAAAGTCATAGCAGCTGCTCAAGCGGAACAAATCGATTTAGAAGAAGGAAAACAGGGATGGACAGTCCCTTCGGGTATACTCGCCATGCTGTTGGGCTGTAGTTTGATTTACAGCATTATGTTTGCTACGGGCTATTATATTTATGGCAACTATCAATACGCGCTTCCAATCAGTGCGCTAGCCCTAGTTTCTGGCTATTTCCTGATTAATACATGGAAAAAGATTAGAGTCAATATACTCTGATCTAGCCTAGCCCAAGATAATTCCTGCAATAGTTGCTGACATGAGCGAAACTAAAGTTCCAGCAATCATGGCTTTAAAACCGAGTTCTGTTAAGACGGTTCGGATTTTGGGCGCGATAATTCCGATGCCTCCAATTTGTATTCCGATAGAAGCAAAATTGGCAAAACCACAAAGCAGATAGGTCGCCATAGTAACTGATTTTTGATAGCTCAGGTGCAGGGCTTGAGTCGGGTCTTTTAAGCTGACTAATTGGGTATAGCCCACAAATTCACTGGCCACTAGCTTAATGCCGAGAAGTTGCCCTACCAGCGCCATATCTTCTTGGGCAATACCGAGTAGCCACATAAGAGGGGCAAAGAGATAGCCCAAAAGAAATTCTATAGAAAGGGCATTATAGAGTGTATTTTCAGCTATCCAAGGATTAATTCCCAAAAGCGCCCCTATACTTTCGAGTATCCCACTGAGTAGTGCAATCAAAGCGATAAAAACCAATAGCATGGCCCCAACATTGACAGCCATTTTTACCCCTTCGCTGGTTCCATTGGATATGGCAGATAATAAATTTGTCCCAATTTTTTCTTGAGAAATATGGATTTCAGATACGATGGGCTCAGTCTGGGGATAGATAATTTTAGCCATTACTACCGCCCCAGGAGCTGCCATGACAGAGGCAGCAAGAAGGCTTTTGGCAAATTCTAACCGCTGAATAGGGTCATTACCCCCTAAAAAACCGATATAAGCACCCAGTACACTCCCTGCAACTGTAGCCATTCCACCCACCATGACTAAAAAGAGTTCAGAGCGGGTCATTTTTTCTAAATAGGCCTTAATCATTAGGGGGGCTTCTGTTTGACCCATAAAAATATTGCCTGCCACAGAAAGGCTCTCAGCGCCGGATATTTTTAGAAATTTTGTTAATCCCCAAGCCAAAAAACGGACAATTTTTTGAATAATGCCGTAATAAAATAAAATCGAACTCAAAGCTGAGAAAAAGATGATAACAGGAAGGGCTTGAAAGACAAAAATAAAACCGTACTGATCGACATCACCAAATTCGCCGAGCAGCATTTTTGTCCCTTCACCGGTATAGTCTAGCACTTTAATAAAAAAGCCTCCGAGTCCTTCAAAAAGACTTTTTACCCAATTGATTTTTAAAACACCCACGGCTATAATGAATTGGGCGAGTATGCCCAGCCCTACAGTTTTCCATTGAATCGCCTTCCGATTTGTACTGAGCAGATAAGCGAGAAAAAGCAACAGTAGCATGCCCGAAAGCCCTCTCAGTAAAGAAGTGAGTGTAAATCCAGCGCTAGGGAGTAAGTCCATAAAGTAAAGCTCTGACTATAAATATAGAAAAACCCCATAGCTTATACCTATAATTTTGAAGAACAAAAAAAGGAAGCTCTGTTTTTCTGTGAGCTACTGAAATCTATAGCACACTACCTTAGGCATCAAATTCCGTCTCAAGTATTTTTTTTATGACGTCTCTGGCGGTCATGAGTTTGATTTTATGGACACTGTCGTTATAGTGTCCATGGGCGAGTTTATATTCGAGCAGTTCGA
>WTIP01000064.1 GCA_011525195.1 Flavobacteriales bacterium
TAATAAGCCAGTCGCTATAAAATTCTGCAACAGCCTCCAGTGCAGGGTAGGCACGTTGTTCTAAAAAGCTTAGATCTTGCGTAAATTGATAGTGCTGCCAATAGTGCTGAACCATCCATCCACCAGCTCCAAATGAAGCACCCCAGTAAGCAGTGGGTGCACGAAGCCAGGTAGGGGCCCATAGATCAGTAGCATGAGGTAAAAAACTCCCACGCATACCGAAGTTTTTCTGCGCGGTAGTCTTGCCACTTTCGATTAACTTATCAGTAAAATCAAATAAAGGTCCATTGAGCTCATCTAGCTGTGTAAGGTTGGCCAGCCAATAATTCATTTGGAGGTTAATATTGAGGTGGTAATCTGCATTCCAGGGCGCATTAATATGCGGATTCCATAAACCTTGTAAATTAGCGGGGAGTGTACCTTCTCTTGATGAGGCGATTAGTAAATAGCGCCCATAATGAAATAAGGTTTCTTGTAATCCTAAATCTACAGCTCCCTTTTTTACGCTTTCTAAGCGCTTATTTGTAGGAACAGAATCCAAATTTGATGGATTCTCCAGCCTGAGGCTTACACGGTTGAAAAGCTTCTGATGGTCCTCTATATGTCGTGCTTTGAGTGCCTCATATGAAAGAGCAGCCGCCGCCTCCAGTGTTTCTATATTTTTTGATTTGTAGGCCGTATCGTAAAAGGATGAATTGGAAACAAGGCGCAATTCAATTTCATTAATTCCATTTAATTCTAATTCGTCTGACTTGGCAATTAAAGTTCCTCCATTATAATGCGGTTCAATAAGGGTTTGAAATTTCACTCCTTCTAGGATTGGCATGGGTTTGGAATCAAAAGTTCCTTTTTGTTGTGTGACTTCCCCCTCCATGATAAGCCACTCTTTTTCTGTTTTTGTTATTGATGTGGCAACGCCTTCGTCTTTCGGCCTGCTTAATCGAATTGTTCCATTGAGTCCAAGGGGATGGGCACTTTTTATTCGTATTACTAGAATTTGATCTTTTGCAGAAAGAAAGGCCGTTTGTTCTACTGGGTAGCCTTCAGTTGTATAACTTACCCGGGAGATGGCTTCATTTAAATCTAAGCTCCGTCTGTATTCTGAAATTTTATCATGATCAAAATGGATGAATAAGTCGCCTAATGTCTGATGCGAGCGGACAACAGTTTTGCGTGAAAATTTTTCTACCAGTAGTGAGTCTACAGTTTGTATTTCTCCTTTTTGGAGCAAATCCCTTATTAAGGAGAGATCTTCGGAGGTGCCACTAGGATGGTCCCAGCCGAGGTCATTTGGCCATAATGAATCATCATTTAGTTGAATCTGTTCAGTCTGAGGATTCCCAAAAACCATCGCGCCCAGACGGCCGTTTCCAATAGGGAGCGCCTCTTCCCAAACCGTGGCCTCTTTTTCATACCAGAGTATTTGAGAATTGGCTTTTTCTTCTTTATTTGAGGGTGTACAACCCAGCAGAAAGAGACCTAAAGTTAAACCAAAAAAAATGCGGCTGTATGGGATTTGATTCATCTCTTATTGATTAACATGATACTTCAATTTAAAAGAATTATTTTACAATACCCTATGGAAAACAAAACATTTCATATGCAGTGTAGAGAATTTTTAAAGGTTTCTTTTCACAGGGTTAATTTTTTTAATAGCAGAAGCACAATCTCAAAGTATAATTTTTAAAAAAACCATTGTTTCTTGTTAAGTAGTATTTTAGCCAATATTGCTCGCTAAGATGCGCATCCTTTATAGTACGAACCCAAAAAAGAATTCTAAAAAGTAATACTGAAGCGACGCAATTACTTCAAAAGTTCTATCGATCAAGAAGGATGTATTTGCTTATAGAGGGCTTTAGTTAGATGAAATTGATTTCAAATAAGCAAGACTTTTTGGTACTTGGTTCTCGACCCTTGAAGATTCATCTTCTATAAACATATAGCGAACGCCTTGTTGGTAGGCTTTACGGACGACTCCCTCAATATCTATTTGACCCTGACCCAAAACGACATTGGTTTCTACATTTTCACTTCCCGTATTATTCCCTACAACACCCTTTTCCATATCCTTTAAGTGAAGCATTACGACAAAGTCTGGATATTTCTCAAGCAGCGCGAGCGGATTTGCTCCGCCGTGGGTAATCCAAAAAACATCCATTTCTAGTGAAAAGTTTTCGGCATGCTTGGCCATATAATCAAAAAGGGTTCCATATTCATGGGGTCTAAATTCATAGCCATGTGCATGATATGCGAGGGTAATTCCTGCTCTTTTTAAAAGTGCACCTGCCTTATTAAATACTTCAACTGCCGCCTTTGTATTTTGAATATCAAACCGATTACCATCATGAGGTATCCAAGCACACATTACAAAACGGGCTCCATACCGAAGGGCTTTTTCTACCACTTCTTTTGGATTGTCTCTAAGTTCTTCATAATCTACGCCAATACTGATTGGATTGAGCTCATATTTTGTGAGTAAAGCTCTGAATTCTGCTTCATCTATACCATAGGTATCGCCTCCTTCAATAGTATTGATACCCCAATTCGCTATTGTTTTTAAGGTTTCCTCAATATTATTATTGAATTGATTTCTTAAGCTATAGAGCTGAAGGCCAAACTCTTGAGCTGTTAGTAATGCTGTAAAGCAGCTGAACAATAGAAATGAAATAAAAATTTTTGGAGTGTGCTTCATGTAAATATTTACCTTTATTAAACCTTTTATAGCTTGACTTGTCTACTTATAAATTAAATTCAAAACTATAATACTTAAAGATAAAATAAATTATAT
>WTIP01000066.1 GCA_011525195.1 Flavobacteriales bacterium
AAGGCCTTTTACCGAGTATTTTTTCTAAATCGTCTTTAAAAATAACTTCTTTTTCTAAAAGTCGATCAGCTAACTGAATTAATTTATCTTTTGAAGAAGCGAGTAGCTGAATAGCTCTGTCATATTGTTTCTCGATTATTTCAGAAATTTCACGATCAATTTTTTGAGCAGTTTCTTCAGAATAGGGTTTGGTGAAATTGTATTCAGCCTGCCCGGAAGAGTCGTAATAGGTAATATTTCCTAGTTTGTCATTAAGTCCATATACAGAGACCATGGCCCTCGCCTGACGGGTTACTTTTTCTAAATCACTTAACGCACCAGTTGAAATTTTATCAAACATTACCTTTTCAGCTGCACGTCCACCAAGGGCTGCACACATTTCGTCTAAAATTTGCTCTGTCCTTACAATCTGACGTTCTTCAGGAAGGTACCAGGCCGCCCCAAGAGACTGACCCCGTGGAACGATAGTTACCTTTACTAGAGGAGCTGCGTGCTCTAAGAGCCAGCTCACTATAGCATGCCCTGCTTCATGAAAGGCGATCGTTTTCTTTTCTTCAGGGGTAATAATTTTATTTTTCTTTTCTAAACCACCGATAATTCGATCAACAGCATCGAGAAAATCCTGCTTACCTACTGTTTTTTTATTTTTTCTGGCTGCAATTAAAGCTGCCTCATTACACACATTGGCAATATCAGCTCCTGAAAATCCAGGGGTTTGTTTTGCTAGAAAGTCTACATCCAGTGTTTTAATTGCTTTCAAAGGTTTTAAATGAACCTTAAAGATTTCTCTGCGCTCATTGAGGTCTGGAAGATCTACATATATCTGACGGTCAAATCGACCCGCACGCATTAGGGCTTTGTCAAGTACATCAGCACGGTTTGTTGCAGCAATCACAATTACATTTGTGTTGGTACCGAAACCATCCATTTCCGTCAGTAACTGATTTAGTGTATTTTCCCGCTCGTCATTAGAGCCTGTAATATTACTCTTACCTCTTGCCCTGCCTATGGCGTCTATTTCATCAATAAAAATAATTGAGGGTGACTTGTCTTTGGCTTGTTTAAAAAGGTCTCTCACTCTAGAGGCACCTACCCCTACAAACATCTCGACAAAATCAGAACCTGAAAGTGAGAAGAAAGGGACTTTGGCTTCTCCAGCTACTGCTTTAGCAAGGAGTGTTTTTCCTGTACCTGGTGAACCTACCAGTAATGCTCCTTTAGGAATTTTCCCCCCTAATACCGTATATTTTTTTGGGTTTTTAAGAAAGTCAACGATTTCTTGAACTTCTTCTTTTGCCCCTTCAAGACCTGCCACATCTTTAAAGGTTACCTTGACATCTGTATTTTTATCAAAAAGTTTGGCTTTGGATTTGCCAATATTAAAGATCTGACCACCAGGACCTCCAGCTCCCCCGCCAGACATGCGGCGCATAAGAAAAATCCAGACCCCGATAATGATGATAATAGGGAGAAAGCCTATCAGCGCATCCATCCATCGATTTTCGATTGTAATAAATTCTAACCGAAAGACAATTCCATTTTCTCTTGCCCGCTCTAATTTTTCTTCGAAAAGTTCAAGACTTCCTACTTCAAATTGATAATGGGGTCCCCGGGCGTTGTCTTGCCCAAAAATATTTTTTTGATTTACTGACTGGTGCTCGCTTTTAGCGAGTGCTTCCTGGGTCAGTGTTACTCGAACACTACTTTGGTTTCTTATGACAATGACTTCACTGACATCTCCCGCATTTAAGTAACTTTCAAAATTTGAAATATTGGTTTTATTGACGGTCTGCCAAGAGTCACCGCCTCCGAATAAACTCATACCCAACAGGGCAAAGATGATCGCACCGTATAGCCAGTAAATATTAAATTTAGGAGGTTGGGGTTTGTTGTTTTCTTTCATAGCCTTTTAATAATTGGAGACAATTTGTGTGCTTTTTGCATCTCCCCATAGTTCTTCAATATTGTAATACTCACGAATGGAATTTTGAAAGACATGAACGACCACATTGACATAATCTATTAATACCCATTCAGCATTATCCAAACCTTCCGTATGGAAGGGCTTTTCACTTAATTTTTTACTCACAGTTTTTTGAATCGAATTCACTATTGCGGTCACTTGTGTATTAGAATTTCCGCTACAAACAATAAAAAAATCACAGGGTGTATTATCTAATTCTCTGAGATCCAGTTGGTGAATGTCCTCACCCTTTACATTTTCTATTCCCAAAATTATTTCGTCAATAAGATGAGAAACCCGTATTTTTTTATTTGTCATTAAAGTTATTTCTTTCTACAAATTTATTACTTTTTAATACGCAATACTGCTTCACATGAGCTATTTTAACTTAATCAAACTTGATGCCACTGCTTCTACTAATGAATACTTGAGAGAAAGACGGCTAAAAGGAAGCAGCAAAGAGGGCGACTTAGTTTGGACTACCCGTCAAACAGCTGGCCGTGGCCAAGGAAATAACGAATGGGTGGCGGAGGCTGGAAAGAGCTTGGCTATGAGTATTTACAGGACATTTGATGCGTATTCAGCCACTCAAGCCTTTGCGCTCAATACCGCTTTTTCCACAGCCTTGGTTCGTGGCTTAAGCCAGCTTGGTGTTCCTGAACTTCGCATAAAATGGCCAAACGACATTTTGTCAGGCAACCTTAAAATCGGGGGAGTACTGATTGAAAATACACTTAAAAATGACCAACTTGTGAGTAGTATTTTGGGTTTTGGGTTAAATATCAACCAAGAAAATTTTTCTAATTTACCTTATGCGGCCTCAATTTTCTCAGTAACACAAAAAAGATGGCCTATTGAACAGGTATTGGAAGTCTTGTGCTCGGCACTTGAAAAAGAGCCCTTTATTGAGGTATTGACCCATGCCGATCAAAACTTAGTAGCCTATAATACCTGCCTCTGGCGCAAGGGAAAGTCAACAAAATTTATAAATCAAAAAGGCGACTTTTACGCTACTATACTTGGTGTAAATAGGGATGGAAAGCTGAAAATTGTAGATAAAGAAGAAAATCAAGCCGAGATTACGCTAAGCGAGGCTCGCCTGTCCTACCTGCAAGGATAATTCAAGGGATCCAATTTGCTGGATCTTGACGCCATTCACTAAGTTTTGCTACTTCTGTAGAAGAGATTTTTTCTTGGTTTACAGCAGCCTCAAGTAAGTGGGGGTAATCGCAAAGCGTGGTTAAATCTAGTTTTGCCTCTGAAAAGGCTGTAGCGGCCTGAGGAAAGCCATAGGTAAAGAGCGCCAACATCTCTAAAACTTCACAGCCTGCTTCTCGTAGTGCCTGTACGGCATTTAGGCTGCTTTTGCCTGTAGAGATTAAATCTTCAATAACAACTACTTTTTGTCCCGCCTCTATTTTTCCTTCAATTTGATTTTTACGCCCGTGTTTTTTGGGCTCAGGGCGAACATAGATAAAGGGAAGTTGGAGTTCTTGGGCAACTAATATCCCAATCCCAATTGCCCCTGTAGCCACACCCGCGATTACGATTGAATCCGCATATTTTTTTTTGATCTCTTCTGCTAAAGCCAGCGCAAGATGGGTACGGATTTTAGGATAGGAGAGGGCCACCCTATTGTCACAATAAATTGGAGATTTCCATCCACTAGCCCAAGTGAAAGGATTTTTAGGATTCAATTTAATTGCATTAATTTGTAGGAGTGCGGCTGCAGTTTGCTGTGCTGTTTTTTGATTTAAGATCATTATCAAATGTATAAAGTTTTTTATAATCAGAAGCCAATTTTATTGACTACTGAATGCAATGAAGTCTCTGATGATTATCCATTATTCTTTGCCAAATATACTACAGTTGAAAGCTTATTGAAAGCATTAAAATCCAAACGAGTCTCAGGACTTTATTTCTACCATCCCAATCGTGAAAAATTGGAAAAGCATTTTTTAAAGTTTTTCCCTAAAGTTGAGGCTGCTGGGGGGTTTGTAGCGCACCAAGATGGAAGATTTCTTTTTATTTATCGAAATGATAAATGGGATTTACCAAAAGGTAAAATTCAGAAAAAAGAGGTTTTATATGAGGGTGCTATTCGCGAGGTGATTGAAGAAACAGGAGTGGCAGATTTAATTATTTCTAAGGCTTTACCTACCACCTATCATTTATATAAAGCAAGTGGGAGATTTAAACTAAAATTGACCCATTGGTTCTTAATGAAAACAAATTATGGAGGACCACTGATTCCCCAGATTGAGGAAAATATTCAAAAGGTTAAGTGGGTAGCTAAAGACGATATTCCGGCTCTATTTGACAATGCATATGAAAATATCAAGATTGTAGTGAATGAAGTCATTTAAAAAATCTTGATTCAAGGATGGCGAACAGCAGAAGGAACTAAAGAGGAAAAATCACCTTTGTGGTTAATGATTTCACGAACAATACTGCTACTGATAAAACTATATTCTGGAGCAGTCAATAAAAACACTGTTTCAATGCCAGAAAGTTTTCGATTCATTTGTGCAATACTTTTTTCAAATTCAAAATCTGAAGGATTACGCAAACCTCTCAGTAGAGCTGTTGCCTTGACTTTTTTACAATAATCAACAGTGAGCCCTGTGTAGGAATCAATTTTTATTTTCAGATTGCCCTGATTTGTCTGTTCAATAAAATCCATCCGCTCTTTGAGACTGAACATGGTTTTTTTTTCTTTATTTTCTCCCACGGCGATGATAAGTTCATCACAAAGTAGGAGGGCACGCTCAATAATTTCTTGATGTCCCACTGTGATGGGATCAAATGAACCGGGAAATACAAAACGTTTCATACTACTCTTCGTTTAGGAGCGCAAAGCCTCCTGTAAAAGGTAATTAAAAAAATCAGAAAGCTTTAACCCCCTTGCAGTTAACTGTTTAGGGATAATACTTTTTTCCGTCATCCCAGGCACAGTATTGACTTCCAAAAAGTGTGGGATCTCGTCTACAAAAATAAATTCACTTCGCACAACGCCTTTTAGACCCAATTTATCATAGATCAGACTGCTCCATTTATGGACGGCTGCTTCCCAAGATTCAGGGAGTGCTGCAGGCGTAATTTCTTCTGCTTTACCCTCATATTTTGCAGCATAATCAAAAAATTCATTTTCACTCAAAATTTCAGTGATGGGTAGGACTTCTACTTTACTATCGATTTTGGCTACCCCTACTGAAACCTCTCTTCCTTCGAGCGCTGACTCGATAAGAAGTTGCTCATCCTCTTCATAGGCTTTTTCTATTGCGGTTTCCAGATTTTCTTTAGCGGATACTTTATAAACTCCAAAGCTACTTCCTGCTCTATTGGCTTTTACAAAGCAGGGAAATCCTACTGTAGCTTCAATTTGAGCAAGATCTAGGGCATCGCCTTTATTTAATTCGTAGTGGGCAGCAGTTGGGACTCCCCAAGTACGTAGTAGTTTTAAACAGTCTCTTTTATTAAAAGTTAGTCCTGCGCTATAACTATCAGAACTTGTAAATGGAATTTTAAGCAGCTCCCATAAAGCAGCCAACTGTCCATTTTCTCCGGGAGTACCATGAACAGCATTGAAAATGACGTCTAAAGTGATTGTTTTATTTGTATTGACTAAACAAAAATTGCCCTTAGTTACCTCATATTTATTTTTTTGATCATCTACAGCGGACCATTGTGAAGCCTCAATAGTGATGAGGTAAACCTCCCAATTTTCTCGGTTTAGATTAGAAAAAACAGTATCGCCACTCTGTATAGAAATCTGGTATTCAGAGCTAAAACCACCGCAAACGACGCCTACCTTTTTTTTACTCATGAGTTGATATTCATCTTGACAAAGGTAGCGCATTTCACAGCAACCCAAAAAAGAAGGGTTTTATTATCTTTGGCTAGAAATAAAATCATGAATTTTTTACGCTTTCTTTTCAGTAAGTCTTTTTATAAACAACTTCTTTATTTAGGAGGTATGTTTTTGATTTTATTTTGGGTAGTCTCATTGAGTTTAAAAATAATTACCCACCACCAACAATATCTTGAAGTGCCAGATTTAACAGCCCTTCCACTCGCTGAGCTGCCCAAGCTCATGGAAGCGAATAAATTAAGATATGAAGTCATTGACTCTACTCGTTATGTCGCTGAATATCCACCTTTAACTGTAATTGAGCATTTGCCAAAGGCGGGGAGTGAAGTGAAAAAGAACCGAAAAATCTATTTGACTGTCAACCCTTCAGGCTATAGACAGATAACAGTACCTAACCTGATACAAATTACAAAGAGAAATGCAGAATCCATGCTCAATGCGGTAGGGTTTAAATTAGGGGACATCACCTACAAAGACAATATTGGGAAAGACATGGTTTTAGAAATTTCGCATAAAGGGAAGCCCCTCCAAGCGGGAGACTTGCTTCCAAAAACAAGTGAAATCGATTTAGTTTTGGGCAATGGAAAGCGCTAGTTCCTCTTCTTCCTCACCCGCTGAAGATTCAGACCTGCTTTACGAGCATTATTCTTTTACTGCTGATAAAGGACAAACACCGCTCAGAGTTGATAAGTTTTTAATGGCTCGAATTGAAAAAGTAACCCGAAGCAAAATCCAACAAGCAGCGAAAGCGGGGAGTATTTTTGTGGGGAGTCAAGCTGTAAAAGCAAATTACAAAATAAAAGGAGGAGAAATAGTCAAGGTGCTTTTTACCCATCCGCCCTATGAAAATTTATTAGTTCCTGAAGCCATACCCTTATCTATTGTATATGAAGATGAGGCAGTTGTTGTACTTGATAAACCGGCGGGATTAGTTGTCCATCCTGGACATGGGAATTATTCTGGAACCCTTTTAAATGGATTACTCCACCACTTTGAACAACTTCCTAAAAACAGCAACAATAGGCCGGGTTTGGTGCATCGAATAGATAAAGACACCAGTGGTTTACTTGTAGTTGCCAAAACAGAGGAAGCCATGACCCACTTGGCCCAGCAATTTTTTGAAAAATCCTCTCAACGTAAATATTTAGCCTTAGTTTGGGGAGATTTTAATTCAGATTCTGGAACCATACAAGGAGCGATAGGAAGGCATCCTAAAAACAGATTGCAGATGACTGTTTTTGAAGACAATTCACAAGGTAAAGAGGCGGTTACCCATTATAGGGTAGTTGAACGCTTTGGTTATGTTACACTTATAGAATGTCAACTTGAGACAGGAAGAACACACCAGATCAGAGCCCATATGAAATATTTGGGGCACACGCTTTTTAACGATGCGCGCTATGGGGGAGATAAATTACTTAAGGGGACTAATTTTACTAAATACAAGCAATTTGTAGAAAACTGTTTTTCACTCCTTCCCCGACAGGCCCTTCATGCAAAAACATTGGGGTTTGTACATCCAAAGACTGGCGCCTCTATGCATTTTGATGCTCCACTACCAGCTGATTTTGAAAGTGTTCTTCAAAAATGGCGCCATTATGCGCAGCATAAGAAATTGTAATAGTGCTATTTAAAGCTTTGTTTTAGATTACTTGCAAAGGCTGATAAAAGCTTTTATTTTTGGTCAGAAAGGAAAATCTATAAACGCTATTCCCTATGAAACTATTAATTTCTCCAGCGAAATCTCTTGAATTTGATAAAGCTCTTCCCACCCAACAAACTACCGTTCCTGTTTTTCAAAATGATGCAGGCTATATTAATTCGGTATTAAAGAAAAATTCAGTTGAAGAATTGGGAAAGCTCATGCATCTTTCAGAAAAATTAGCACTTTTAAATTGGGATAGAAATCAAGCATTTAGTGCCGATTCAACCCAATCACGCGCTGCAGTTTATGCTTTTAATGGTGATGTCTATACAGGACTAGATGCCTATACGCTTGAGGAAGACAAGATTGGTCAAATGCAAAAGATGCTTCGCATCCTCTCTGGTTTGTATGGTGTATTAAAACCCTTAGATGCCATTCGTGCTTATCGTTTAGAAATGGGAACGACCCTAAAACTAGGGGACTTTGAAAATCTTTATGCTTTTTGGAAAGAAAAAATATCAAGCCAACTTCAATCAGAGCTTCAAAAAGACGAACTTGTGGTAAACCTCGCGAGTAAAGAATATTTTTCCGCTGTAGATGCCAAAGCACTTTCCAACCAAATAATAAGCCCTCAGTTTAAAGATTTTAAAAATGGAAAGCTTAAAATAATCTCATTTTTTGCAAAGAAAGCACGTGGTATGATGGCCCGTCACCTTATAGATCAGCAGGCTAATACCCCAGAGGAAATTTTAAGTTTTAATAAAGAGGGCTATGCTTTTAGTGCTTCGGAGACTAAGGATCCTATGAGCCCTGTTTTTGTGCGCTAATTATTTTTAGCGGCCTTTGCTATTGACTTTTTAGTATAAAATAACCAAGCTTCTAGGACTTAGGACTTTAATTTCTTTTGCTCTGATTTTAGAAATTCTTAAGTAAAGGATTAATTCCCATGATGTGGTTTTGATAATAGTATTGAAGAAAATCTGTTGTCAAGGCGTGCTTTCCTTCTAAACCTTCTGTTTTGAGTACTTGGTTTAAATCTAATTCCGTGTAAGCTTTCAGTAAGGGGATAGAAAGCGGCGCATAACTATAGTGCCAAGGTTCATAATAAAACCCTTTTCTCTGTGGGTTTTCGGTATAGGGCAAATAGAATCCAAATGTGTTTGCATGCTCATCCATCCATTTTTTTAATACAGCATAAGGACCTTTCTCTTTAAATTTTTCAGTAAGCAATACATCGCCGTTTTTGGGTTGGGAGCCATCTATTAAATCTACTTCTGCACCCCAATGATGCCTTGAAGTTCCCGGTAGTGTAGAGTATTCAATAATTTTTTTGAGATTCTCTTGATCTGAATACCCCGCTGTTTTATTCGCTTTAAACTTTCTATTCCATATGGCTTTTTGTCTTTCATAAGAGCGATAGCCTGAGACAATTTGGATTTCGATTCCTTCTTTTCGGGCGGCATTTTGCATTTTTTCAAATGCACGACCTGCTTTTTTGGCCAATGGGATAGAAGTCTTGTAAAGTTTAAGTGTTTTTTGCCCTAAAAGTAAGTCAGTAGAATAGGGTTTTGGAGGATGAGACTGGCTCCAAAGTGGAGCTGATGCTAGGCCAATTGAAGTAGTTAAAAAAACTCTACGATTCATAGTTTAGGAATTTGATAAAACGTTGATGAAGGCCAATGGGCTCGATCAAAAAGGGATCCCCAATGGGTTGAAAACCATTTTTTATATAAAGTATATTTGCAGCCACCCTCGCATTAAGCCAAATCAGTTTGATTGAATCAATACGGTTGATTTTCTCTAGCAGGTGTTGAATCAAATGAGTAGCTATTTTTTTTCTTTGAAAAGCGGGTTCTACAGCCATGGCGCGCAATTGATAGGCTGTAAGCGTTTTGTGGTCTGGACAGGGATTAGGGAGTGCGCTGAGCACACCCACCATTTGGGCACCAGAAAAAGCGCCCAAGTGAATTGAAGCGGGATGGTTGTCATTTTCTAATTTACAGGCAGCCAGTGCTTGTCCTTTTCGGAGAAGTGGGTGCCTTATGGGATAGGTCTCGGAGGCAGTTATTTGCTTTATTTGAAGCTTCATTATTAAAAAATTAACACCCTAAAAATTGTAGTTTCTCTAGGAAAACTATCTTTAGGACATGAAAAATACTGTTTTTTTATTGGTTTTTTTGTCTTTTCATCTGTTGGTTCTCGGTCAGCAGCGAAGACCCATAAAGGGAAAGTTACTTTATAAAAATTCAGTTGTCGTTGCGGCGAATGTAGTCAATAATATGGCGCAGACGAATACAATAACAGACAGTGAAGGAGAATTTGAAATTGAGGTAGCAGAAGGAGATGAAGTTATTTTTTCCTCTGTGCAATATCAAATTAGGGCTGTGACGATCACTAAAGATATTTTAGCCAAAAACCGCTTGGTAGTCTCAGTCAATGAAAATATTAATGAATTAAGAGAGGTCGTTGTTACGACTGAAGATATTGATCGTTTTCTCGATTTGAAAGAAGAGGAGTTTAAAGGATTTGACTATGAGCAAGACAAGTCTACCCGAGTCGTCAATAAATTGACAGATGATCGTGTACTCACCCAAGGTATTGATTTTGTTAATATTGCGAAATTACTAATGAAGGCACTGAGCTCAAAAACTGAAGAAGAACAACTACGAATGAAACCCAGTGAAGTTTTGCCGCTGGTTTTTGAAGACGCTTTTTTTGAGAATGACCTTCAGCTCAAAAAAGAAGAAGTAGTAGGCTTTTTGGAGTATATAGATACGAAATTAAAAACCAGTAACTTACTGAAACAGAGTAAGCAATTTCAGCTAATCGATTATTTGATTAACCAGAGTAAAGAGTACAAGGAATTATTGAAGGAATAGTTATGCCAGCTGTGCTTATAAAATGTCTCGCCCTCTTTTTTTTATTTTGGACAATGCCTTTTGACTCTGAAGAAATTGACCATAAGTTTTATGTGAGTACAACTACCATTGAGTATAACCTCACAACTCAAAGTTTGCAGATTAGCGCCCAAGTCTTTACTGAGGATTTAGAAACAGCCTTGAGAGAAAAAAACCAGGAACTCCGCTTAGATCCCGATTCAAATCAAGACCTCATCGATCAAAATATTTCCGAATACTTAAAAGAAAAACTTCAATTTTTTATTGGGGAGTCCCAACTGGATTATAATTTTCTCGGAAAAGAATATGTCAATGATATTACCAAATG
>WTIP01000149.1 GCA_011525195.1 Flavobacteriales bacterium
GATGCCCATAAATTTGAAACTGTTTATCGGTCCCCCTTCCAATACTGATGACTGTGGGTTCCAATAAACAAAGACTCGGGTAGAGGGCAATCGCTTGTGCATTGGGCAGGTTAGGAGAGGGACGAATTTGAAGCTCATAAGGGGTTTGATGGGTATAGTTTTTAATGGGAATTACTTCCAGTTGACACTGCAATCCCTTGGCTAACCACTTCTCACCATTGATCATTTGGGCGTATTCTCCTATTGTCATTCCATATACGATAGGGACGGGATGCATCCCAACAAAACTTTTATGTGCTGCTTCTAATACAGGTCCATCAATATAGTGCGTATTGGGATTGGGTCTATCTAATACGAGAAGAGGAATCTCTTGCTCTGCACAGGCTTCCATTATATAATGCAAAGTAGAGAGGTAAGTAAAAAAACGAACCCCCACATCTTGCAAATCAAAAACCATGAGTTCTATCCCTTGAAGCTGTTCAGGCTTGGGTTTTCGGTTTTCTCCGTAAAGTGAATAAATCGACAAATCCCTTTCAGCATCTTTACCATCTTTAATTTTTTCTCCTGCATCTGCCGTTCCTCGAAAGCCGTGCTCTGGCGCATAGACCCCTTGAAGTGTAATCCCATTTTCTAAAAATACATCTACAAGGTGTTTTATTCCTGCTGGGGTTTTTACAACACTTGCCTGGTGGGCTACAAGTCCAATTTTTTTACCTCTTAATTTATTTAAATAGGAGGCGGTATTTTCTGCCCCAGGAATTACTTGAGCGCGGACTATCCCAATAGTTGCTACTAATAGAAGCCAAAATAAAAATGTATTTTTGAAATGGGGAATTGTAAAAAATAGACTCATTGAATATCGCTTTACATCTGGCGCGAAAAATGCGCCAATACAGACAGCATAAAAATACGGTTTCTTCACGGATAATCAATATAGCTACTGTGTCGGTTGTCCTTGGAATCGCAGCCATTCTAATCGCTATGGCCTTTAGTAGGGGACTTCAAAAAGAGATACGAATAAAAACAAGTGTCTTTCAGGGGCAAATTTTAATTACGCCTTTTGAAAATAATGAATCTCAAGTTTCCTTACTTCCTTTTAAAACAACGATCACACTCAAAGAAGAAATTCAGGCGCATCCTGAATTTGATCGTATGCATGCTATAGCCATAAAAGCAGGGATGTTAAAAACCCAACAAGATTTTGAAGGGGTATTGATTAAAGGGGTAGATGAAGATTTTGAGTGGTCCAGTCTAGACCGCTTTTTAGTAGCCGGGAACTTTCCGAATTTAGACAGTGAAACAAATAATGAAATTCTCATCTCCGAAGTAGTAGCCCATAGACTTTTTCTAAAAATAGGAGATACTGTAGATGCTTTTTTTCAAACTTCACTTGATCAGGGATTGCCACAGCGGCGAAGATTTAAAATTTCAGGGCTTTATTTTTCAGGTTTTCCTGATATAGATGAAAATTTAGTCTATGCTGACCTCGGGCAAATCCAACGACTCAATCGTTGGAAGGTAGACGAAGTCGGGGGCTATGAAGTTTTTATCAAAGATTTTTCAAAACTAAGGGTTACTGCTGAAGAACTTTATTTAGGCCTACCCTCAGAACTGAATAGTAGCACAATTTCTGAGCGATATTCTAGTATTTTTCAATGGATAGCCTTATTCGATTTTAATGTACTAATTATTTTGATTGTAATGCTCATAGTCGGGGTCATAAATATGGCTACTGCTTTATTGGTTTTGATCTTAGAACGCTCCCGTATGGTGGGTCTTCTCAAAACCCTAGGTGCAACGCATACGCTTATCCAAAAAATCTTTTTATATAATGGCATACTAATCATGACCAAAGGGTTGCTATTTGGGAATCTAGTGGGTTTATTTATTTATTTTTCACAACAGCAATTCAACTGGATTCGCTTGGACCCTCAAACCTATTTTGTAACTAGTGCACCCGTAGCCCTTTCATGGGTTGAAGTCGTATCTATCAATCTTTTTTTCTTGGCAATAGCGAGTCTGTTGCTGTGGCTACCTTCTAAAATTATTCTAAGAATGAGCCCCTCTGAAGCTTTAAGAAACAGATAAATCAAGCCTAAACTAGGCAAAGTTTTTAGTTTAGGGTATCTTTGAAGGCAAATAATACAGCATGCAATATGCCCATTCGATATTGGACACTATAGGGAATACTCCGCTAGTAAAACTCAATAAAATCACTTCAGAAATAGATGCTTTGGTCTTGGCTAAAGTAGAGAGCTTTAATCCCGGAAATTCGGTCAAAGACCGTATGGCAGTAAAGATGATTGAGGATGCTGAGGCTGCAGGATTACTCAAGCCTGGAGGGACAATTGTAGAAGGAACTTCAGGAAATACAGGTATGGGACTTGCTTTAGCCGCTATAGTAAAAGGCTATAAATTGATTTGTGTATCAACAGATAAACAATCTAAAGAAAAATTCGATGTACTGCGAGGGGTAGGTGCAGAAGTAGTAGTTTGCCCTACTGATGTAGCTCCAGAGGACCCATTGTCTTACTACAGCACATCCAAACGTATTGCTGAAGAGACGCCTAATGCGTGGTATGTGAACCAGTATGATAATCCATCCAATACACAGGCGCATTATGAAACTACAGGTCCAGAAATTTGGGATCAAACAGAAGGTAAAATCACCCATTTTGTAGTAGGGGTAGGTACTGGGGGAACAATTTCTGGTGTAGGAAGGTTTTTAAAGGAAAAAAATCCAA
>WTIP01000150.1:0-35632 GCA_011525195.1 Flavobacteriales bacterium
TGGGGTTTAAAATTTATAAAATCTTGTACCCATGCCCATGTCCAGCAGTCTATGCAAGCCATTTTAGATATTAATATCTTAAGTAAGCAGCTTTACCTAGAAATGCAAAAAAAAGGTGCTTTTGACTTTCATTTGGAAACTAAAGGTTTACTGATGGCCTACAAAACGACTGAAGCAGAAAAAGAAGAAGCGGAAGTAGTAAGTAAAGCTCAGGACTTGGGCTTAACTGTAAATCAATTGAGTAGGGAAGAAATTTTAAAAATGCAACCAGAAGCTCCGATGGATATCGCGGGGGCATTTTGGTATGAAAGTGACGCGCACTCAACCCCTGAGTTATTTATGAAAAATCTCTTGGCCTACTTAAAAAAAGAGGGGGTTGAAGTTATCCTTGAAAATGAAGTAAAGCAAATAAAGACCAAAGGGTCAATAATTCAATCAATACAAACTACACAGCAAGAAATCGCCCTAGATGAGTTGGTCATTGCAGCGGGAGCTTGGTCAGCAACACTTTTAAGATCTTTAGGAATTCGATTGACGCTGCAAGCAGGGAAAGGCTATAGACTAAATTTAAACCAACCTTCCGGGATAAATCTACCCGCAATTTTAATAGAATCCAAAGTGGCTGTTACCCCCATGAAGGGTTTTACTCGTTTTGGAGGCACCATGGAATTGTCTGGGATTAATCACACTATCGATAAAAAAAGAGTAAATGCCATCGCAGAAGCGGCAAAAAATTATTATCCTCATTTGAGCATACCTGAAGAAGTTTACACCCATGTAAATTGTGGACTTCGTCCTCTTTCACACGATGGTTTACCCTATATTGGGCGCTATCCTCAATTTAGCAATTTAGTATTGGCAGCAGGGCATGCTATGATGGGTTGGAGCTTGGGTCCAGCCACTGGAAAATTAGTTTCTGAATTGATTTCCCAACAGCAACCAACTCTTTCACTTACTCCTTTTGCTCCTGAGCGATAGCTTAATGGGTTTCGAACTAAAGAAGTGCTACAGCTTCTTCTGCAAAATAAGTAGCAATTAAAAGTGCACCTGCACGCTTAAAACTGACTAATTGTTCTATCATGACTTGATCATGGTCTATCCACCCTTGAGCCGCTGCAGCTTTGAGCATTGCATATTCACCACTCACCTGATAGGCCGCAATAGGTGCTGAAATTGAATTTTTTAAATCTCTAATAATATCGAGATAAGCCAGACCAGGTTTTACCATAACGATATCAGCTCCTTCTTCTAAATCTCTCTGAGTTTCTACTAAGGCTTCTTCCCGATTGGCAAAATCAATCTGATAAGTTTTTTTATCCCCAAAGCCAGGGGCAGAATCAAGCGCATCACGAAAGGGGCCATAAAATGAAGAAGCGTATTTGGCGCTATAGCTCATAATTAGCGTATTGTGAAACTGCGCCTCTTCTAATTTATTTCGGATTTCAGCAATTCTGCCGTCCATCATGTCACTGGGGGCCACTACATCTGCCCCTGCACGAGCGTGAGAAAGGGCCATTTTAGCCAAAACGGCAATTGTGGGGTCATTGAGAATCTGTCCTTCTTTTACAATTCCATCATGGCCATATGAGGAATAGGGGTCTAACGCTACATCGGTCATGACTACCATTTCTGGAACAGCTTCTTTGATTTGTTTGATAGCACGCTGCATGAGTCCTTCAGGATTTAATGCCTCAGTACCTTTATTGTCTTTGAGGGTTTCTTCAACCTTAATAAAGAGGAGTACAGCTTTAAGTCCTTTGGCCCACAAAGACGCTACTTTTTTCTCAATTAAATCCAATGACAATCGAAAATAACCAGGCATGGAGGGAATGGGATCCTTGACCCCCTTACCTTCAACAATAAATAAAGGAACAATAAAGTCATTTGGACTCAAATGGTATTCTTTCATTAAGCTTCTAATGCTTGATGTACTTCTTAATCTTCTATTTCGATTTAGTGGATACATAGGTATTAATTTAGTGAATCTTCTGTCTCTTCATCTGAGGTATGGGGTTGATCAAGCTGCGTTTCGACAGTAATGTGACTTTCATCTTCAGCAAAATCTTCTCGCTGGGAGGCTTTGGATTTTTTCAATGTTCCAAGAAGCATAACCAACATGGTTCCTAAAATGACAATCAATAATACACGCTCATCAATAGGACTTAGGGAAAGGTCTACAAAAGAAATATCCTTAAGTTGTAAAAAAAGCAGAATACTAATCAGCCCTCTTGGAGATAAGTATACTAATGGGCTGGGCTTGATTTGGACTGTAGTTGCTGAAAAATAAAGATAGCGCAGAGCAAGCATTATCAAAATAATTATTACACCATAAATTAGGGGTTGAATCGAATTAAAAGTGGAAAGCTGAATAGAAAAACCAAAGAATAAAAAAAAGAAAGTCCGTACCAAAAAAGTAGATTCTGCCGTTAAAAGATGAAATTCATGTAACTCTTTTTCAGTATGATCTAAGTCTAAGTAGTTTTTTAAGAATCTAGGAAGCAAGCTTTTAACATTACTTAGAAAAATTCCAAAAATAAAAATGGTAACCAGAGCAGGTAAATGAAATAATTTACCAAAAGCGTAAACCAGAATCAAAAGGGCAAGGATGAGAAAAAATTTAACATGATGTTCAATTTGTCTCAATAGTTTAAAAAGAATATAGGTGATCCCAATAGAAATCACAACAACGCCTATGATTTTAAATAATAATGCAACGAGAGAACTGCTATTTAGCAGGCCTTCCCCCACCTCAAATTGTCTCAAGGCATAGTTAAAAATCATTATCCCTAGTATATCAGAGAAAGTAGACTCATAGACAACAAATTCTCGTTCTTTGTCAAGCAAACCCCCTGCAGAGGGAATTGCTACTGCACTACTAATGATGGCTAAGGGAATGGCACTTAGCACAGCAACTTGAGCTGACATTTCAAAAAGACTTGAAAAAACCCATTGTAGGGCCGCTATATTGAGAAGTAAAATGACCAGTGCAGCGATAAAACCTTTAAGGAGTAGGGGGAGTTTCTCTTTGCTTATTTTCAATTCTAGTGCCCCCTCTAATACGATCAAAATTAATCCAACTGTACCTAAAACAGGAATTAGATCATCGAGAAACCTCAATTGATTAAAACCGTAGGCGGAACTGAGTAGTCGGAATAAAATTCCTGTAAACATCAATAAAATAACAGCGGGAAATTTTGTTTTTCGTGCGAATCTGTCAAAGAGATAAGAAAAAACAATGAGTAAAGGAAAAACAAATAAGATAAGAAGGGTATTCATACGCTAATTTATTTTAAGGTACAAAAAATATACATGATCTACTTTTTGTTTCATGCCCATTTTTTTGGGGTTTTCAGTACTTCAAGCAGCTTTTTCTCCTCACTTCCCTTTGGAGGCTCATAATTATAATGCCATTGTACGCGAGGGGGGAGACTCATTAGAATACTTTCAATACGTCCTTTTGTTTTTAGACCAAAGAGTGTTCCTTTGTCATGAATCAAATTAAATTCTACATAGCGTCCTCTTCTTATTTCTTGCCACTCTCTTTGATTAGTAGTATAAGGAAGGTCTTTTCTTTTAATTAAGAGGGGGGTATAGGCTTTCAAAAAAGAATCTGCCACTGCCTTAATAAACTGATAATGATGATCGATACGCCCCTTTTCATCGGCTTTGAGGTAATCAAAAAATAAACCTCCTATACCTCTTGCTTCTTCTCTGTGTGAATTATAGAAATACTGATCACACTGATTTTTATATGTTTCATAACTATGGGGCGGATGAAGATCACATGCTTTTTTGCACACTTGGTGAAAATGAATTGCATCTTCTTCAAAAAGATAATAGGGGGTTAAATCTAGGCCCCCTCCAAACCATTGGTTTATGAGGATTGAGTGCTGATCATACATTTCAAAATAACGCCAATTGGCATGAACCGTGGGAGCCATAGGATTTTTTGGATGAAGTACTAAACTCAAACCACAGGCATAAAAATCTACCTCTCTTACTTTAAAATAGGCTTGCATACTTTCTGGTAGGGGGCCGTGTACAGCAGAGATATTTACGCCTCCTTTTTCAATTACTGCTCCATTTTCCATAATTCTACTCTTCCCTCCCCCACCTTCAGGACGCTCCCACAAGTCTTCTTTAAAGATGGCTTTTCCATCGATTTCTTCAATTTTTTGTGTAATCACATTTTGAAGATTCTGGATGTAAGTATAGAATTGATCTTTCATTTAATAATATGACTTTACAGCATCTACAAAGGCTTTGGCATGGTCTACAGGAATATTGGGTAAAATACCATGTCCAAGATTTACAATATAGCGGTCTTTACCAAATTCATTGATCATTTTATAAACCGCTTGTGTAATTTCTGGAATTGGAAATAACAGTCTTGAGGGGTCAAAGTTTCCTTGAAGCGTAATTTGCCCTCCTGATAGGTAGCGAGCATTTCGCGCAGAACAGGTCCAATCTATCCCTAAGGCTGCAGCGCCAGATTTTCCCATTTCATGGAGTGCAAACCAACATCCTTTTCCGAAAATAATGACAGGAATTTCGTCTTTTAGCGCATCGACAATTTTTTGAATATAGGGCCAGGAAAATAATTGATAATCTTCAGGAGATAAAAGCCCACCCCAGGAATCGAAAAGCTGAATGGCATGAACTCCCGATTTTACTTTTTCTTTTAAAAAAGCGATTGTAGTGGTCGTTATTTTATCCAATAAGGCATGTGCAGCTTCGGGTTCACTAAAACAAAAGGCTTTTGCTCTATCGAATGTTTTGGAGCCCTGTCCTTGCACAGCATAACAAAAAAGCGTCCAGGGTGCTCCTGCAAAACCAATAAGTGGAACTCTGTTGGCTAATTCCTGTTGGGTGAGCTCAATGGCTTTCATGACATATCCTAGATGTTCATGGATATCTGGAATAATAACCCGATCTATGTCCGCCTGGGAGCGAATCGGATTAGGTATCCAAGGCCCCACACCCTCTTTCATTTCAACAGGGATTTGCATGGCTTGTAATACAACTAAAATATCACTAAAAAGGATGGCTGCATCAGGACCTATCTGATCAATCGGCATGACGGTAATTTCAGTTGCCAATTCAGGAGTCTGACAACGGGTGAAGAAATCGTATTTTTCTTTAAGCGCTATAAAATCGGGTAAATAGCGTCCTGCTTGACGCATCATCCAGACGGGAGGTCTTCGAACAGTTTCTCCTCGTAAGGCTTTTAGGAATAAATCATTTTTGAGTATCATAATGAATAGTAGTTTTGAATACTTAGAAGAAGATGGGCTTCAGTAGGTTCTTTTGCCACTGAATAGGAGGTCGTAAAGAGGGCTAGGGCAGAGGCAGTTGTAGGACCTATGCAAAATCCGTGATTTCTAGATTTCCAGGAATTAGTCTGAAAATAACTTTCTACAGCAGAAGGGCTAAAAAATAAAATCCCATCAAAGCTGTGGTTAAATGTTTTTGGAGTGAGCTGTGTTTCATAGATTTCATGAACCAATAAACGTCCTTCAGACTTTGAAAAAAAGGCTTCGATTTCGGGTCTTCTTCGCTTACCGCAAAAAAACGAAAAAGACTCGTTTTGATGGTTTTTTTTCAAAAAATCGACTAAAAAAGTAGAATTTTCAGCATTTTTGAGCACTTTTTCGCCTTTTTCTTCAATTTTTGATTTTGTTTTTTCACCCACACAAAAGATTTTTTTTCCACTTAATAAAGGACGAAGTTGCCTATCAGAAAATGCTATTTCAACCGCATTTTGACTCGTAAATAAAAGACAGTTATTAATCGAATGGAAGTTTATCGCTAAAGGATTTATTTCTATAAAAGGATATTCTATCAAAGAAAATCCCTGCTGAATCAGTCGATCTTTAAACGAGCCCGTTAATTTTTTTGTAGCTAATAGTCTCATTTTGCTTTACTGAGTGTTGATTTTATTTGCTGCATTAATTCTGCTCCGCCTTGATTTAAAATTTTTTGCGCCATTTTAATTCCTAAATCTTGGGTGACTTCAAGTGGAGCCATTTCTTCGACAATTATTGCTTCAGAACCCATTAAGCTAAATAGCCCTCCTTTGAAATAAACTGTTTGATTTTCAAGTCTAGCAAGCGCCCCAATAGGTGCAGTACAACCTCCTTCTAGTGTAGCTAAAAAGGTGCGTTCGATATGTGCACAAAGCGAAGTAGAGGCATCATTTATTTTTTCTAGGGCATTTTCAAAGGGGGATTGGGCTCCACTAGAAATACCAATAATACCCTGTGCAGGAGCGGGAAGCATCCATTCTAACGGTTTGTAGTCAGTTGAATTAATCCCTAAACGCTCAAAGCCAGCTTCTGCAAATACAGCCCCAGTCCAGGAGGACTGCGAAAGCTTTTCTAAACGCTTTTGTATATTCCCTCTTAAATTTTTTACTTTAAAGTCTGGAAATTTTCTTAACCACTGCGCTTTTCTTCTCAAACTCCCAGTCCCAATTACTTTTTCTAATTTTTTAGAAGGATCAGGATGGGAAACTAAAATATCCTGATACGCTCCTCGTGGCAATACTGCACTGAGTTTTATACCTTCAGGCATTTGCGTGGGAACGTCTTTTAAACTGTGAACTGCCAAATCAATTTTATTATTGAGTAAGGCAATGTCTAAAGATTTTGTAAAGATACCCTGTATCCCCATCTGGTATAAGGGTGCTTTTAAATTTTGATCTCCTTCACTCTCAATAGGGACTAAAAGTGATTCAAATCCGAGTGCTTCAAGCTTTTCTTTGACTGCATTTGCTTGCCAAAGTGCCAAAGGGCTTTTTCGCGTTCCGATTCGTATCATTTGCTTTGCTGTTGTTCAAGATTTAAAGAGAAAACATCCTGAAGTAAAAGTACGGTCTCTTCCGCTTTATCAGGATTTGACCTTAAGTAGGCAGCTACTTGACCTATAAGTTTTTGGGCTCCATAATCTACTTCTTCTTCTGAAAAAGTTTCTCTATAGGGCGTTTTTATTTTTTCTTTAAAAGCTTTGAGGGTAGGCACATATTTTCTGTGCATCATCCATTCTTTAAACTCATCCAGTACAGTTTGAATAATCTCTTCAGCTTGAGGGATATACTGCTTTCGTTTTTCAAAGGTCTCATCCGTAATTTGAGAGAGTTCATCGAGGTGAATAACTTGAGTATTAGGTCGTTCGCTTACTTCTGGGGCTACATTCCTAGGTATGGAAAGATCTAGGATTAGTAAAGGATTTTTATTGTGAATTAAATCAGGGGTAATAGTTGGTTTTTGCGCACTAGTGGCGACTATAAGCACATCGGTTTCACGGATTGAAGCTGTTAACTCACCATAAGGTTTGACGCGAACCGGAAATTTTCCTGCAATTTTTTCTGCTTTTTCTTGGGTCCTATTGATTAAGACTATATGGTCATTTTGACTGTGCTTTACTAGATTTTCACAGGTATTAGTGCCAATTTTACCGGTACCAAAAAGGAGTATATTTTTTTCAGAAATCCCTACTACATTTTTCAGGATGTATTGAACCGAGGCAAAGGCAACAGAGGTTGCGCCACTTGAAATTTGTGTTTCTGTTTTGATTCTTTTGCTGGCTTGTATAACAGCATTAGTGAGCCTTTCGAGATTTCCTTGAGCAAGTCCCATTTTCTTTGAACGATAAAAGCCTTGCTTGATTTGTCCTATAATTTCGAAATCTCCTAAAATTTGACTTTCTAGGCCTGTTCCAACTCGAAATAAGTGGGCAAGTCCTTTTTCTGATTCTAGTGAATACCCAATTTTATTGAAGCTGGTAAGGCTGCCTTCAGAATGGGCGCAGAGTAGATCAATAAGAAGCTGTGCTGAAGGGGCCCATGCATATAATTCTGTACGGTTACAGGTATTGATGACTAATAAATCATCGATTCCTTTTTCTTTGGCCTCTAAAAATAAACCGTGCCGCTGGGAGTCACTCAAACTAAAGTGTTCTCTGAGTTCAATAGCGGCAGTCTTATGGCTGACACCTACGACATAAAATTCCTTATTAATGGTCAACAATGTCTGTTTAAATTCACGTGACAAAAATAACAGAGAATGAACCTTAAAAATACCGCTTTAGAGTTTTTAAATAACGCTTCAGGTTTTTTTGTATGGATTACTTAAAACTCTTTGAAAAGGCTTATTTTTGTTGCCTAGAATAATTTTTTAGCAAAAAATTAGGGTAACATGAAAGAGAAAAATAACGACAAAAGTGCTACAGAATTAATGGAAATCGATCCCGGTTTTTTATTGCTTAGAACTAAAAATGACAATCTTAATCACTTGGAGTTTACTCATCCTGTCGCTCAAGACTACCTCCAATTTCATTTCTGTTTGAAAGGGCAAATGAACTTTAAGTATAATGATGGAACCTATACCTTTCCCTTAAATGAGGAGCACTCCATGTTATTATATAATCCAGCAAAGCCCCTTCCAATAGAAGTTGAACTCGCTCCAAATACCTGGTTGGTTAGCGTCTTAATTTCAATTACTCAATTTCACGCTTTATTCTCTTCTGATGCAGATCATATTCCTTTCTTAAGTTCAGAAAATAGCACCAAAAAGTACTATGACAATCTTCCTTTTTCTTCCTCTATAGCAGTGGTTTTAAGTCAGATACTTCAGTCTAAACTTCACGACAGCATTAAACTACTTTACCTAAGGGGCAAAGTCTATGAATTATTGAGCTTGTACTTTAATAAAAGCGAGGACCCTTCCATCGAACAATGTCCTTTTTTAGTGGATGAAGAGAATATTCGTAAAATAAGAAAAGCGAAGGAAATTGTACTTGAACGAATGATAGATCCTCCCTCACTCGAACAGCTCGCTGTTGAAATTGGACTTTCATTAAAAAAACTAAAAGAAGGGTTCAAAGAGCTTTATGGCGAGACAGTATATGCTTATCTTTTAGAATATAAAATGGAAGAAGCTCGTAGAATGTTAACCTCACAAAAATACAATGTAAATGAAGTGGGACTTAAGCTAGGATATAGTTCTGCAAGTCATTTTATTGCGGCCTTTAAAAAGAAATTTGGAACTACTCCCAAGAAATATTTAGGTTCTGTATCTTCGTAAAAAAATTGTCAATGAAAGGTGTACTTTTAGTCAATCTGGGTTCTCCAGATAGTACAGAAACAAAGGATGTAAGGTCCTATTTGGACCAGTTTTTAATGGATGAGCGAGTCATTGATTTACCCAAATGGTTCAGGACTTTTTTAGTCAAGGGAATTATCTTAAACACCCGTCCCAAAAAATCGGCTAAAGCCTATAAAAAAATATGGTGGAAAGAGGGATCTCCACTTATTGTTTTATCAGAACGCTTACAAGAAAAAGTGAGAAGAAAAGTAACAGTACCTGTAAGCTTGGCCATGCGCTATGGAAATCCCTCTATACATTCAGGATTAGAAGAGCTGGCACAACAAGGCGTAACAGAGGTATTACTTGTGCCTCTTTATCCCCAGTTTGCAATGGCTACAACTGAAACCATTTTGGTGCTGGCTGAAGAGATCAGGAGTCAGTATTTCCCACAAATGGAATTTACCTCATTACCCCCGTTCTACAACCATCCAGATTATATTCGTGTATTGGCCAATTCTATACAAGAATACTTAAAAGGAAAAAATTGGGAGCACCTCTTATTTTCTTATCACGGAGTACCAAATCGTCATATACGTAAGTCTGACATTACTAAATCTCATTGTAAAATGGACGGTCAATGCTGTTTTCAGGACTCTCCAGCCCATGGTTACTGCTATCGGCACCAATGTGAAATGACAACGAAGAAAGTAGCTGAATACTTAGAACTCAAAGAAGGCACCTATTCTACGAGTTTTCAATCCAGAGTTTCAATATTAGGCACCTGGCTTAAACCTTATACAGACAAAACTGTTGAATCCTTTGCAAAAAATGGAACTCAACAACTCGCTATTGCTACACCTGCTTTTGTATCAGATTGTTTAGAGACCTTAGAAGAAATAGGGATGGAAGCTGCCGAAGATTTTGAAGAAAAAGGAGGAGAAAAATTACATGTTATCCCTTGTATCAATGACCGAGAGGATTGGGTCAATGTACTGAGTAGATGGATTGATGAATGGGCCCTTAAAGAAACCGTTCAATGAGTTTCAACGCTACAGAAGCGCTAGGTACTCACCCCATTCCTAAACTACTTGTCCAGCAAGCTGTACCTGCTGCCATAGGGATATTGGTAATGTCACTTAATATCTTAATTGACACGATTTTTGTAGGTCAATGGATTGGTTCGAATGCAATTGCAGCCATCAATGTGGTCTTACCTGTTTCATTTTTTATCGCTGCATTGGGAATGTCCATTGGAGTGGGAGGAGCCTCAATCATATCGAGAGCTCTGGGAGAACAAAATAAGCTTAAAGCAGCCAATACTTTTGCAAATCAGCTTACATTAACATTAGGACTTACCATAATTGTAGTCCTTTTTGGATTACTTTTTGTCGACCAAATACTACCGATTTTTGGAGGAAAAGGCACTTTATTTTCACTTGCTAAAACTTACTATATTATAGTATTATATGGAGTTCCTGTATTGGCATTTTGTATGATGTCTAATGCTGTAATTCGAGCAGAAGGGAAGCCCAAAAATGCCATGTATGCCATGCTCTTGCCTTCAATTTCAAATTTGACTTTAGATTATTTATTTATCCGTGGTTTTGATTGGGGAATGACAGGAGCAGCATGGGCTACAACCCTTTCTTATGGTGTTTGTGCAGCCTATATCCTTTATTTTTTTCTTTCCAATAAATCAGTACTTCGTCCTAGTTGGGAAGCCTTTATTTTAAAAGCAAAAATAGTGAATGAAATTGCCTCTTTAGGCTCGGTTACTTTAGTCCGTCAGGCGATGGTAAGTCTAACAGTACTTCTGGTAAATAATATTCTTTTTTCTTATGGTGGGGAGTCTACAATTGCGGTTTATGCTATCTTGAGTAGAATGTTGATGTTTGCTACCTTTCCCATTTTTGGTATTACCCAAGGATTTCTTCCTATTGCTGGATTTAACTATGGTGCAAAAAACTGGAAACGGGTACGTAAAGTAATAAATATATCTATCGCTTACGCTACTTTACTGGCTACTTTGGTGTTGATTTTCATTTTATTTTTCTCTGAGCTAGTACCTTCATTATTTTCAAAAGACGTCGCGGTGAATGCCCAAACCCCAGCCGCTTTAAGGGTTGTTTTTGCAGCCTTGCCAATAATCGGTATTCAACTTATTGGCGCAGCCTATTTCCAAGCCATAGGCAAGGCTTTACCTGCTTTATTATTAACCTTGAGTCGCCAGGGCTTGATATTTATACCTTTATTATTTATCCTCTCTGACTCCTATGGTGTGCAAGGAGTTTGGATGGCCTTTCCCATTGCTGACGTTCTCTCTACCATTGTTACCGCTTTCTTTCTCAATAGAGCAGTCCGCAAAGAACTATTTACTGTCTCCTAACGGAGAACTTTTAGTGAAGTCGCTTTTTTAGAAATTAATTTTATACTTTTAGTTAAAACAAATAAGTACACTATGGTTATGCACACTATTTCCAAATCCCGATATGTAATATTCGTTCTTGTAGCCCTTTTTACTTTTTCTTCATCATGGGCACAGCGTAGGAAAAAAAATAGCAAAGAAACTGTTTTAACTTTTTCCGAAAGTAGCTATGCACCCTTAAAATACCGCTCTATTGGGCCCCATAGAGGAGGTCGTTCAGCTGCAGTTACCGGAGTGCCGAATCAGCCGAATCTCTTTTATTTTGGCGCAACAGGAGGCGGTGTTTGGAAAACAGAAGATGGTGGTCAAACTTATGAAAATATCTCTGATGGTTATTTTGGAGGGAGTATAGGTTCTGTTGCTGTTGCTCAAAGTGATCCCAATGTATTATATGTGGGTGGAGGAGAAGTGACATTAAGAGGTAATGTGTCTTCAGGGAATGGTTTATGGAAGTCTGTTAATGCGGGCGAAACTTGGACTTTTTCTGGTTTGCCTAAATCTAGGCACATCCCTAGAATAGTGATTCATCCACAAAACCCTGATATTGTCTATGCAGCGGTATTGGGAAATATTTACAAGCCTACCAATGATAGAGGGGTTTATAAAAGTATTGATGGAGGGAAAACTTGGAAAAAAGTACTTTTTTCCAATGCCAATGCAGGTGCTGTAGAATTGGTCATGGATCCCAATAATCCCAGAATACTTTATGCGGCTACTTGGCGGGTCAATAGAACGCCTTATAGTTTAAATAGTGGAGGTGAAGGATCGGCACTTTGGAAAAGTACAGATGAAGGTTTAACATGGAAAAAAATAAGCCTCAATGCAGGCTTTGCTCAGGGAACTCTTGGAATAATAGGGGTTACAGTTTCTCCCGTTAATTCTCAAAAAGTATGGGTGATAGTAGAAAATAAAGAAAAAGGAGGTGTTTATCATTCTCAAGATGGTGGATCCACATGGAGTCATATAAATGACAGTCGTGCCCTTAGACAGCGCGCTTGGTATTATTCTAAAATCTATGCTGATACACAGGATGAAGATATTGTATACGTAATGAATGTCTCTTATCACAAATCCAAAGACGGGGGAAAAACATTTAAAAGCAATAATGCCCCCCATGGGGACCACCATGATTTATGGATCGCCCCAGAAGACAATCAAAGAATGATTATTGCTGATGATGGAGGCGCTCAAGTCTCTTACAACGGGGGTGAGACCTGGAGTACTTATTACAACCAACCCACCGCCCAATTTTACAGAGTAACTACTGATAATTCTTTTCCTTACCGAATCTATGTTGCACAGCAAGACAACTCTACACTTAGAGTGCGACACCGTTCAAGTGGAAGGGGTATTTCAGAAGCGGATTGGGAACCTACTGCAGGAGGAGAATCTGCGCATATTGCTATTGATCCCTTGAATAATGATATTGTATATGGGGGAAGTTATGGGGGTTATTTAACCCGTATAAATCACGCAAAAAACACACAGCGAGCAGTCAATGTATGGCCTGACAATCCTATGGGATACGGTGCCGAGGGAATGAAATATCGTTTTCAGTGGAATTTTCCTATTCATTTCAGTAAACACAATCCTAAAAAGCTGTATACATTTTCTAATCATGTACACGTCTCAGAAAATGAAGGGCAAAGCTGGGAAATTATCAGTCCTGATCTAACCCGAAATGACCCTGAAAAACTTAAATCCTCAGGAGGACCTATCACACAAGACAATACGGGGGTAGAATATTATTGTACCATTTTCGCTGCAAATGAATCTCCTTTAAAAGAAGGATTAATGTGGGTCGGAAGTGACGATGGGTTAATTCATTTAACACGTGACGGAGGCGCCAACTGGGAAAATGTTACTCCAGCGGCTATGCCTAAGTGGCTCATGATAAATAGTATAGAGCCATCACCCTTTGACCCAGCAGTATGTTATGTAGCAGGAACGCTTTATAAAACAGGTGACTTCCAGCCTTATCTGTATAAAACTTCAGATTATGGAAAGACATGGAAGAAAATCACAAATGGAATAGCTCAAGAAGATTTTACTAGAGTACTCCGTGCAGACCCTGATCGAAAAGGCCTGTTATATGCAGGAACAGAAGCTGGTATGTATCTTTCTTTTGACGATGGGGCCTCTTGGAATCCCTTCCAACTAAATTTACCTATAGTGCCGATTACAGATTTAGCTATTAAAGAGAAAAGCTTAATAGTGGCTACCCAAGGGCGTAGCTTATGGATGCTGGATGATTTAACGGTATTACACCAATTAACTGTAGAAACAGCCGCTGCACCCATGACACTCTTTAAACCAAAAGACAGTTATCGCACCCAAGGCAGAGGAGGCACTCCCTCTTTAACCCAAGGGACTAATCTACCTAATGGAGTAATCGTTCACTTTAATTTAAAAGCTTTTGATCCTGAAAAAGATACGGTTCAGCTACACTTTAAAGATAAAGATGGGACGCTTATAAAAACTTTCAGTACAGCTTCTGATGATAATCGTTTAGAAGTAAAAGCTGGGGGTAATGAGTTTGTTTGGAATACCCGATATGAGGGAGCAGAAACCTTGAAGGGGATGATTTTTTGGTCTGCTTCTTTTTCGGGAGCTAAAGCGGTACCTGGAGATTATACAGTCGAACTTGAACAGAATGGAATGCAACAATCGCAGGCATTTACCATATTGAAAGATCCTAACGCAGAGGGAGGAATTGAAGAAATGAAAGCCCAATTTGAGTTTGTAAATAAGGTAAATCAAACTGTTGATGAAGCCCATAAAGCGATAAAAAACATCAGAGAAATCAATAAAAAACTCACTGATTTTGAGACCAATTATGGTAAGCTGGAGGAAACAAAAGCGCTATTAAGTAAAGTCAAACAGCTTAAGGAAGAATTTTCAACGATCGAGAAAACTTTGTATCAGACTCAGAACAGAAGTAATCAAGATCCGTTAAACTTCCCGATACGCTTGACCAATAAATTAGGACATCTAAATCGATTGGTTACAATCAATGATTTTTCACCTACAGCGCAGGACGAAATAGTTCGTCATGAACTCACTGCCAAAGTGGAACAACAACTAGCACACTATAATCAATTGATTTCAGAAGATTTAGAGGCATTTAATAAGGAATTTTCAAAATTAAATTTAGATTATTTAACATTAAAATAAACGCATTTTGTATTACAATTATGTAAAAGCTTTTCACCTCATTTTTGTAATTACCTGGTTTGCAGGTTTATTTTATATTCCGAGATTATTCATCTACCACATAGAGGGTCTTAAAAAGCCTGAAAAGGAAGCGGCGATATTAATTGCTCAATTCAAAATTATGGAAAAGCGTTTGTGGTATATTATTACTTGGCCTTCAGCCCTGCTTACCATTCTTTTTGCGGGTTGGCTTTTGGCTTTAATGCCACAGTGGCTCATGCAACCCTGGATGCATTTGAAGCTCCTGTTTGTAGCTTTGCTTTTTGCTTATCATTTGAAAACACATCAAATGTTTCTTGAATTTCAGCGGGATAAAGCACAATACAGCAGCCTCTTTATGAGGATATGGAATGAAGGAGCCACACTTTTATTATTTGCCATTGTTTTTCTTGTAATTCTGAAAGACAGTCTTCACTGGATAACAGCAGTAGGGGGGTTAGTAGGACTGGGTGCAGTTCTTTTTCTCACCATTAAGCTTTATAAAAAGATACGACAAAACGAATGAGTTCTTTTAAAATGCCCCACAAGTTTTCTTTTCGCACACGTCTATTTTTAGCTATGATTATCATGCTTTTTGTGGCAGGGTTATTAATCCTTGGAACGACTAGTATTCAATATGAAAGGCAAAGAGAAAATTATCATTTAGGACGCCTTCAAAGAAAAGAAGCACAAATTAAACGCCATATCGAATCTTTGGTTCAAAAGTATAACTTGGTGTATGAATCTGATAGCCTTTGGGAACAGCACGAAAGTGATTTTGAAAAAGTAAATGAGATTCACAATATCCAATATTCCTTATTTAAAACCGATGGTAGCCCACTCTTAATTTATCATTCACCACTCCAAGTCATTGCCAATGATTATGTCTTAGACCCTCTGCTACTCAATAAAATTTTAGAAAGCAAACAAGGACGTTATCTGGAGCATTATACTGCAGATATTGATAAATTCCACGCCTCTTATTCCCTTCTTAAAGACCGGTTTGAGCGTCCCTATGCCATTCTTTTCTTTCCTTATTTTGAAGATGTTTCTTTTTCAGAAAATGAATTAAATACCTTTTTAGAAAACCTCTATCAGATTTACTTTATTCTTTTGGCGGGTGTTATTTTTATAGCGTATTTTCTTTCCAAATTTGTAACCCGCTCTCTAGAAACCATTCGCGTGAAGATGGGAAAAATGGGCTTAGAGAAAAAGAATGAAAAAATCTACCTTAAAAATGCAACTCGGGAAATTGACAGTCTTGTAAATTCTTATAATAAGATGGTAGATGATCTGGCAGAGAGCGCAGAAAAACTAGCTAAAACAGAACGAGAAAATGCCTGGCAAGAAATGGCACGCCAAGTAGCCCATGAAATAAAAAATCCCCTCACGCCCATGCGTCTTACCATTCAGAGCTTTCAGCACACCTTTCATCCTGATGATCCTGATAGCGAAAAGAAACTCAAAGACTTTTCTAAATTATTAATCCAGCAAATTGATACCATGACTGAAGTGGCTGAAGCATTTTCTAATTTCGCTACTTTGCCCAAAGCTAACTTCAAATCATCCGATTTGGTTGAGGTCACACAAATGGCCATTCATATTTTTCAACACGATTTTATTGTATTTTCTTCCAATGAAGCCCATATTTTTCATGACATTGACCGCTCACAGTGGATTAGGGTTATTACAAATCTAGTTCAAAATGCATTGCATTCTGTCTCAAAAAAGAAAGAACCGAAAGTAGGTGTACAGTTGCTTTCAGAGCCCGATCAAACCCTAATTTCTATTACAGACAATGGGAGCGGAATACCTGACAAGCTTAAAAATAAAATCTTTGAGCCCAAATTTACTACCAAATCTGCAGGCATGGGTCTCGGCTTAGGTATCGTAAAAAGTATTATCAAATCTCATGGCGGGAAGATCAGCTTTGTTTCTACCCAAAAAAAGGGAACTACTTTTACAATAAGCTTACCCAAAAAATTAAATTAAGCCTGTTTTTGATTACGCAGTATTTCATTGTGAAGGTAGCCTTCTAGGGTATCTATAAAATCAAGAGGCTGATTGTGATTGATTTCAAGCGGAGGATGTACAGTAACTTCTAATTTTACCCCCAAAGGCATGGGGAAATAATTTGAGCGTCCAAACTTCCATGAATTGCAAACACTTATAGGAACAACTAAGGCTTCTGGCATACTCTCAAAGAGCGTTATAAGTCCCGACTTCTGAAATTTTTTAGGATGACCATCTCTACTTCGCGTCCCTTCAGGAAAAATTACAGCACTCTGTTTTTTGTGGTTAATCTCTTTACCAAATCTGTGAATTAATGTAAGTGCTTCTTTTGGTTTTTTTCGGTCAATAAGAACAGAGCCTCCATGCCGCAGATTAAAAGATACACTTGGAATTCCTTTTCCTAATTCTTTCTTACTGATAAATTTCGGATGGTGTTTTCGCAAATACCATATTATTGGTGGAATATCATACGTACTTTGATGATTCACTACAAATAGTAAAGAACGGTCTGTAGGTAGCTTATTTTCATTTTTGAAATAGATACGAGTACCCAGCAGGTTTAAACAGCGGAGTATAAAGAAATTGAGTAAATCTACGGTAGATTTATGGGCCTGATAGCCAAAACCATTAAAGGTAATCCATTGTAAAATATGGAAAATAACAAGCACACTACCAAAAGCAAGATAGTAGATTAGGCTAAGCAGATAGGCAAGTATTTTTCCCATGCCTTGGTCAATAAAGTTGGGTCTGTGCTAGCAGTGATCTTGATAGGCCGCTTTGAGGTTTTCAGCAATGAGTTCAGCGGGTCGTCCCTCAATGTGGTGCCGTTCTACCATGTGCACCAACTCACCCTCCTTAAATAAAGCAATACTAGGAGAGGAAGGAGGAAACGGAACCATCTTGTCTCTGGCACTATTGGTGGCTTCTATATCTACACCTGCAAAAACGGTAACTAAGTGATCTGGTGTTTTTTCATTTTGGAGTGAATAAAAAACACCCGGCCGTGCATTGGCTGCAGCACAACCACAAACTGAATTAACAACAACAAGAGTCGTCCCAGACTTTGCAAGGGCATTGGAAACATCTTCTGAGGAGTGAAGTTCTATAAAACCAATATTGGTTAATTCTTCACGCATAGGTTTTACTAATTCGGCTGGATACATTTTAATTTTTTTTCAAATATAATTAAAGAAATAGGATCTATATAGGTTTTGATGCCCCGTTTTTATTTTTCAAATTTGCAAGAATTAAGCAATCAAAATGATCAAGTGGATTACAGCTTTTTTAGGCTATTCATTCTTCCGATTTCCGGGAGCCTTACTCGGCTTTTTTATCGGCGGTATTGTAGAACGGTTTTTTTATTCTTCAGGTTCTTGGAGCCAGCAACACGTTCAAACGAACCGACCTGCTGCTTTTCAGCTTAACCTTCTTGCCCTTGCCGCAACTGTTATAAAGGCTGACGGCGCAGTGAAGAAGCAAGAGCTACAATTTGTAAGAAATTTTTTTATTACCAATTATGGTCCTCAAAATGCCAATTCAATTTTTGAGCGCTTTAATGCTGAGGTCAAAAAAGAAAAACAAAATATTCCTGAATTAACACGAATATTTAACCAAAGGACCCTCTATGAAACCCGTCTTCAGATATTGCATTTTCTATTTGGGGTGGCGAATGCGGATGGTTCGATTTCCCAGCCCGAGCTCAGCAAGGTGGAACAGATTGCAGCAGCACTTGGAATAAGACCGCATGATTTGGAAAGCATAAAAGCCATGTTTATCAAGGCCACCGACAGTGCCTATAAAATTCTAGACATACCCCAAACAGCAACTAATGAGGAGGTAAAAAAGGCCTATCGTGCTATGGCTAAAAAATACCATCCTGATAAATTACAATCAAAAGACCCCGCATTGGTTAAAGGTGCGCAGGAGAAATTTCAAAAAGTTCAAGAGGCCTATGAGGCCATTCAAAAAGAACGAGGTATCTGATGGACACTATAGGTTTTTATATAGATTTAGGGTTTTGGCATGTATTGGATTTGGCAGGCCTTGATCACCTCTATTTTATTACTGCACTTGCCTTGCCCTTTGGCTTTAAGGAGAGTAAGAAATTAATCTGGTGGGTGACACTTTTCACTTTAGGACATACCCTATCTTTAATTGGAAATTTTTATGTGGGGATAATGTTTTCCGCTTATTGGATAGAATTATTAATTCCTATAACAATTGCTATAAGTACGCTTTCTTTACTTTTTCAAAACAAAACCATTCGCTTTTATGCCCATGATTATTTCTTTTCCGTATTAACTGTTTTATTTGGAATTATCCATGGTTTAGGCTTTGGTCGTTATTTTAATATGCTTATTCCAGATGATGCCGTAGGACTTTCACTTTTTTCTTTTGCTTTAGGGGTTGAGCTGGCACAACTTGTTATTGTTTTAGCTGTACTCTTATTAAATTGGGGGGTAGTTCGGGTTTTAAAAAAATCTCGAAAAAAATGGGAATTTTTGATGGGAGCCATCCTACTTTCTCTAGCTTTAGTAATGATATTTGAAAGGATTTAAAATTGGAGTAAGGTCTAAAATATTATCTTCGTCACTATGCAAACTGAGAAACAGTTAAAATATGATACTGCCTATCTAAAAATGGCTCAGACTTGGGGACAATTGTCTTACTGTGAGCGAAAAAAAGTAGGGGCACTTATCGTAAAAGACCGTATGATAATTTCGGATGGCTATAATGGAACTCCCTCTGGCTTTGAAAATATTTGTGAAGATGAGGCGCATTATACCAAGTGGTATGTATTACACGCCGAAGCCAACGCCATTTTAAAGGTTGCGGCCTCTACTCAATCCTGTAGAGGGGCAACCTTATATATCACACTATCCCCTTGTCAAGAATGTAGTAAATTGATTCACCAATCTGGCATTATTCGTGTTGTTTATTCAAAAGCGTATAAAGACATTAGTGGATTAGAATTTTTAGAAAAGGCAGGGGTAGAATTGAAATGTGTACCCTTAGAGGAAAAAAATCAATGAAACGAAATACCCTTTATCTATTTTTAATAGTCTTGCTCTCCTCAGCAATTGGTTTTCTTGTGGGATCTCAATACTTGCAGCCTGAAGCAAAGCTGAATTTTACCCACCCTAGTATTCAAAAATTAAACCGATTAATTACCTATTTGACAGAAGATTATGTAGATAAAATAAATACGGATAGTCTTGTTCGTGTAGTTATTGAAGACATAGTGGGAGCCTTAGACCCCCATTCTGTATATATACCCGCCCAGCAACGTCAAGCACTTTCAGAAAGTATGCGTGGAAATTTTGAGGGAATAGGCGTGCAGTTTTTTAAATTAAAAGACACAATTGCTGTTGTACGCGTTTTAGAGGGAGGACCCAGTAAAAAAGCGGGATTGCAGTCTGGGGATCGCATACTGCTGGCAGACCAAGACACCCTTTTTGGAAAAGAAAAAACCAACCAGGAAATCATCAGTAGGCTAAAAGGACCCTCAGGGACTCCTGTTCAGCTCACTGTATACAGAAAAGCAGAAGATTCTCTCTATACATTCAATATCGCACGTGGACCTGTTCCACTCCCCAGTGTCTCTTCAGCCTATATGTTGAAAGAAGGCATTGGATATTTAAAGATCAATCGGTTTTCACAAACCACCTATTCGGAATTTGAAAAAAGTTTAAAGAAACTTGTTGATCAAGAATTAGAAGATCTGATTTTAGATTTAAGAGGGAATCCAGGAGGCTATTTATTACCCGCCAAACAAATCTTAGACGACTTTTTAACAGCAGGCAAACCCATTGTGATTGTAGAGGGTAATAATGGAAAACGGGAACGAACGATAGCCTCATCTAATGGACTTTTTGAGCAGGGAGGCTTATGTGTGCTTGTAGATGAAGATTCTGCGTCAGCCAGTGAAGTGATTGCAGGCGCGATTCAAGACAATGACCGCGGATGGATTATTGGGCGTCGCACTTTTGGTAAAGGCCTTGTTCAACAACAAATGCCTTTAGGTGAAGGAGACCAAATACGATTGACAACGGCTCGCTACTTTACACCAACGGGAAGGTCCATACAACGGCCTTATGACTCTACAAGTAGAGAGGACTATTATGCTGAGGTACGTGCGCGCTATGAATCAGGTGAAATGGTTGACCCTGAAAAAATACCTACTAATGACAGCCTTGCCTTTACAACTCCCATGGGAAGAAAAGTGTATGGTGGCGGAGGGATTACTCCTGATTTCTATATTTCAAATGAATCCACTCCAGAAGAAATGTGGAATCAATACCTAATGTATTCAAATGAAGTCGATCGTTTTGTATTTTTAGAATTAGACAAAAACCCCAATCAATATACTTTTAATAGTGCAGCTCAATTATACAATGAAGAGTTACCCTATAAAGAAACATTTATAACTGCGTTTAAAAAATATTTTAAAGAAAGAAATATTCCTTACCAAGTTAAGAATGAGGAGGACTTAGTAAATCCAATTAAAGCCTTTATTGCCATTCAACGATTTGATGAGAATTTGTATACTCGAATTGTCAATGAGGGGGATCCTTTTATTCAAAAGGCGCTAAGTCAGATAAATTCTGACTGACTTTATTCTTTAAGTTTTTGGACAACTTTTTTAGACAGTCTTAAGAGTATGAGCAATAAAAAAGCACTGGCTGAAGCCATTGCGCCAATGACTGCAATGCTGCTTTTCCCTTCTAATGGAGCCGACCAGTCTACTTGTGTAAGATTAAAAATACACATCCCCAAGGCGAGAATCATTAAAAGTGGCAGCGCGATTTTCATATCTCAAAAATACAGAATTATATCAGTTGACCGATATTAGAAGTAAACAGTTTGACTGCGATGGCTAATAAAATGATGCCAAAAACTTTTCTAATAATACTGATGCCTGAGGGTCCTAAAATTCGAGAAAGATATTTGGAGGATTTAAGCACGATATAGACAAAAAGAATATTAACCAGTATAGCCAAGATAATATTGAGTACATGATACTCTGCTCGAAGTGAAAGTAAGGAAGTCATACTCCCAGCTCCAGCAATTAGAGGAAAAGCTAAGGGCACAATAGAGGCTGTTTCTGAGATGTCATCTTTATAAAGGGTAATGCCTAAAATCATCTCAAGTGCCATAAATAAAATCACAAAAGAGCCGGCTACTGCAAATGAATTCACATCGATACCGATTAGATTGAGTATTTCTTCACCCACAAAGAGAAAGCTAATCATAATGACGGTAGCCACAACAGCTGCTTTCTCAGATTGAATATGTCCCACTTTTTCTCTTAAGCTAATAATAATGGGAATACTGCCAAGAATATCAATCACAGCAAATAGGATTAAACTCGCGGTCATCCATTCTTTAAAATCAAACATTTTCACTTTTTTTGCAAATGTAATTTCATTCTCATTAAGGAAAGTGAATTTATCCGTAATTTTATAAAAAAACGATGCTATCAATTGAAAACATCCTCATTTCTGATGAATTACTTACAGAAAACTTTGTCTGTAATCTTTCCCAATGTAAAGGAGTGTGTTGTGTCGCTGGAGAGGCTGGAGCACCCCTAGAAGCAGATGAAACGACTTTCCTCGAAAAAAATTACACAAAAATCAAACCTTTTTTAAACCCAAAAGGGCAGGGTGCAATAGCCCAACAGGGTACTTATATCAAAGCGGCTGATGGCGATTTTGAAACCCCCCTTGTAGAGGGTGCAGAATGCGCATATACAGTCTTTTCTGACTCTGGAATTGCCTCTTGCGGTATCGAAAACGCCTTTAAGGCGGGTGCGATAAATTTTCAAAAACCCATTTCCTGCCACCTCTATCCAGTTCGGATACAGGCCTATGAAAATATGGTTGCTGTAAATTATCACAACTGGACGATTTGTTCTGACGCCTGCAGCTTAGGGAATGCCTTAAAAATTCCAGTTTATCAATTTGTTAAAACGGCACTTATTCGAAAATTTGGAGCCGATTGGTATAAGGCATTGGAAACTTATGCTGAAAAGAAGACAGAGTGAAAGACTAGTGTTTGTAGGGGCTTAACCGACAACCTTTATAATAATATACTGATAAACAGTTAGTTGTAAAAATTGAATTTTTTTAGTTTTCAGCTAAAATCTTGCCCTTTTGTTAAAAACTAAGCTCCATTGTGGAAAAGTTCATCTTTTAAATTCGCATTCAATTTCGAATCTTTGTAAGACCAACAATCAATCAATTTTAATCAAAAAAAATACAATTTAAAGATGGCAGCTGTAGAACCTATTCTCCAAGAAAATGAAAACCGATTTGTAATTTTTCCTATTCAACATCACGACATTTGGGAATGGTATAAAAAAATGGAGGCTAGCTTTTGGACTGCTGAAGAAATTGATCTGCACCAAGACCTTACGGATTGGAATACCAAATTAAATGATGATGAAAAATATTTCATCAAACACATCCTCGCTTTCTTTGCAGCTTCTGATGGGATTGTAAATGAAAATTTAGCAGAAAACTTTGTAAATGAAGTACAGTATTCTGAGGCAAAGTTTTTCTATGGTTTTCAGATTATGATGGAAAATATTCATTCAGAAACCTATTCCCTATTGATTGATACTTATGTTAAAGACGAAGCTGAGAAAGATAGATTATTTAAAGCGATTGAAGTTTTTCCAGCTATTAAAAAGAAGGCGGATTGGGCTTTGCGTTGGATTGAATCTGAATCTTTTGCAGAACGCCTAATTGCTTTTGCAGCAGTTGAGGGTATTTTCTTTTCTGGCGCATTCTGTTCTATTTTCTGGTTAAAGAAAAGAGGGCTTATGCCTGGGCTTACTTTTTCAAATGAATTGATTTCTAGAGACGAGGGCGTGCACTGTGACTTCGCAGTACATCTTCACAATAAACATTTAGTAAATAAAGTACCCCCCGCACGTATAAAAGAAATTCTTCTCGACGCATTAAATATCGAGCGTGAGTTCATCACAGAATCCTTGCCCATTAGTCTAATCGGGATGAATGCTAAACTGATGACGCAGTATTTAGAATTCGTGACAGATCGTTTGCTCGTAGAACTCGGTTTAGAGAAGGAATTTAATGTGACCAACCCCTTTGATTTTATGGATATGATCTCGCTTCAAGGAAAAACAAATTTCTTTGAAAAGCGAGTAGGTGAATACCAAAAAGCAGGGGTTTTGTCTAAAGAAGACAGCGAGTCTAAAATTAGTTTTGATGCTGATTTCTAATTGAAATCAAAACAGAATAACCAAAATCCATTAATTAGAGAAGTGAAAATTTAAAAAGTCAAAAGTATGTTTGTAGTAAAAAGAGATGGTCGTAAAGAACCCATCATGTTCGATAAAATCACCGCACGAATCCGTAAACTGAATTATGGACTAAACCCGCTTGTTGATCCAGTTAGGGTAGCCATGCGTGTGATAGAAGGACTGTATGATGGAGTCACTACCTCTGAGTTGGACAATCTCGCTGCTGAAATTGCCGCAACCATGACTACAACACACCCAGATTACGCAAAGTTGGCCGCAAGAATATCAGTATCTAATTTGCACAAGAATACCAAAAAGTCTTTTTCAGAGACCATGAAAGACCTTTATGAGTATGTAAACCCCAGAACAGGAAAAAAAGCACCTTTACTTTCCGACGAAGTTCATAAAGTCATTCAAAAACACGCCGATAAACTAGATTCCAGTATTATTTACAACCGTGACTTTGGCTATGACTTTTTTGGATTTAAGACCCTAGAGCGGTCTTATCTGCTCAAACTCAATGGCAATATTGTAGAACGCCCACAGCATATGCTCATGCGGGTATCAGTCGGGATTCATCTGGATGATATCGAAGCGGTATTAGAAACCTATGAGTTGATGTCCAAACGGTATTTCACGCATGCTACGCCCACACTCTTCAATTCGGGAACTCCTAAGCCACAAATGTCTTCCTGTTTCCTTTTAACCATGAAAGACGACAGTATAGATGGGATTTATGATACGCTTAAACAAACAGCCAAAATTTCACAGTCTGCAGGGGGTATTGGACTTTCAATTCACAATATTAGAGCGACAGGCTCCTATATTGCGGGAACAAATGGAACATCCAATGGCATTGTCCCCATGCTTCGTGTATTCAACGATACCGCACGTTATGTAGATCAAGGAGGAGGGAAGCGCAAAGGCTCTTTTGCAATTTATGTAGAACCCTGGCATGCCGATATTTTTGACTTCCTAGAATTAAAAAAGAACCATGGTAAAGAAGAAATGCGCGCACGTGACTTGTTCTATGCCATGTGGACGCCAGACCTCTTTATGAAACGCGTTGAGGAAAATGGGGAATGGACGCTTATGTGCCCGAATGAGTGCCCCGATCTTTACAATGTACATGGGGAGGAATTCGATGCACTTTATACCCAATACGAAAAAGAAGGCAGAGGACGAAAAACAATCAAAGCCCGTGACCTTTGGGAGAAAATTTTAGAGTCTCAAATAGAAACAGGTACTCCTTATATGCTTTATAAAGATGCGGCCAATAGGAAGTCTAACCAGAAAAACCTGGGAACAATACGCTCTTCCAATTTATGTACTGAAATTTTAGAATACACTTCCCCAGATGAAGTGGCAGTTTGTAATTTGGCCTCTATTGCTTTACCGATGTTTATTAAAGACGGAGCTTTTGATCATCAAGCGCTCTTTGATGTGACGGTGAGGGTAACGAAAAACTTAAACCGTGTCATTGATCGGAACTTTTACCCCGTTAAAGAAGCTGAAAACTCCAATTTTAGACACCGCCCTATTGGACTTGGTGTACAGGGATTAGCAGATGCTTTCATCTTGCTTAGACTCCCCTTCACTTCAGATGAAGCCAAGCAATTAAATCAAGATATTTTTGAAACGCTTTATTATGCGGCAGTTACAGCTTCTGCTGAAGAAGCCAAAAAAGAAGGTCCTTATCAGAGCTATAAAGGATCTCCCATCTCAAAAGGAGAATTTCAACACAACCTCTGGGGCATCAAAGACGAAGAACTCAGCGGAAGATGGGATTGGGAAAAGCTACGAAAAACAGTAAAAAAGCAAGGCGTTCGAAATTCCTTACTCGTAGCGCCCATGCCTACAGCAAGTACTTCGCAAATACTTGGAAATAACGAATGTTTTGAACCCTATACTTCAAATATTTATACCCGAAGAGTACTTTCAGGAGAATTTATTGTTGTAAATAAACACCTGCTTGAAGATTTAGTAGAGCGTGATCTGTGGAATGAAGACATGAAGCAAGAGCTGATGCGTAATAATGGGTCCGTACAAAACATTGAGGCTATTCCGCAAGACTTGAAAGAACTTTACCGCACTGTTTGGGAAATGAGTATGAAAGACATTATTGACATGTCCAGACAGCGGGGGTATTTTATTGATCAGTCACAATCTTTAAACCTCTTTATGGAAGGAGCTACAATGGCTAAACTCACCTCTATGCATTTTTACGGATGGAAATCGGGTCTTAAAACAGGAATGTACTACCTCAGAACAAAATCTGCAGTAGATGCCATTAAGTTTACATTAGACAATAAAGCAAAAACCGAAACCCCCCAAGTAGAAAATAAAGTAGAGGCGCAATCAGTAGCCGCAGCTGCTGCCGGTACTTCGCCTTCAACGGTACCCGTTGAGCCGCTCAGCCCACAAGAACTTAAGGAGATGTTAGCGCAGGCTAAAGGCAATGAAGACGACGACTGCCTGATGTGTGGCTCTTGACCTTTTCCACTTATACTCACTAAAAAAAGTCCCTTTTAGGGACTTTTTTTATCATTTTAAGTGACTGAAAATAAGCGTTTTAGCTCTCAATGTTAAGAAAATGTTATTTAAATGTTATGTAAATATCTTTTTATTGTTAACTTTGTGTCAACACTAAAACAAAAACTCATGAAAACTAAAGCATACTCCACTCTTTTCTTCTCCTTATTTTGTTTTATATCGATTACATTAACTGCACAAGAAAATAAGGTCAAAAAAACATATCTACAGGAGGGAGACCAGATTCGTTATATTGAGTTTTATCAAAATGGGCAGATTGCTCAAACAGGTTACTTTTTAAATGGGAAAAATCATGGTTTATGGACAAGCTATAATCCCGATGGTACTAAAAAAGCAGAAGGGAATTTTAAAAATGGCAAAAAAGTGGATGCTTGGTTTTTTTGGAATGATGCTGTATTAATTGAAGTAACCTTTAAAAACAATTCCGTTCTTAAAGCGATTCAGTGGGATAAATCAGAAGTACTCGCCTCAAAAGAATTAAAATAGACTTTAAATATAGTAGTTTTAATAGGGCTTAAAGCTTTTTTACAACGGTATAATACTTCTCAACCAGCTCAAATTTGTGGGTAATCAATTCCTTTGTTCGAATTAAAAAGTTAAAATAAAGCGCTGTACTTCTTGGGCTTGTTTCTTCAGTACGCGTTCTTTCTATTTGCATATTGATTTTATCGTCAATTAGTTTAAATATTTTATCTTTTTCAGCCAGCACATCTAGAAATTCACTAATATTTTGCTGATGTTTAAAAGCTTCCCTTGCCTCTTTGAAGATACTTTTAAGATTATTTTCTATAAACATTAACTCTTTTATCTGAGCCAATTTTAATTTTCTATGGTTGTTATTTAAATGGTTGTAGCTGATTGTTGTTAAGAATGAGAGGTCCTCAGATAAATCATGTAAATATTGCAATAACTCAATATAAAAATTACTTGCAGCTAAAGAGCTTTCTTCCAGATTTCGGATAAAATAAAATAATTGGTTGTCTAAGTCTTCAATCTCATCTGCTAATTTTTTCGATTTTTTATGAGCGGATTCTAATGATTTTATTTCATTTGTCGCCAAGCCTGTAATGATTAAACTAAAAACATCAAAACTCTTTGCCATTACACGCTCTAAAGTAGTACCTGTCTCCTCAATCACTCCCTGAAAAGAGTTGCTTTCTACGATGAGTGCCATTTCTTCTTCTAAAACAGCTTTATTGTCCTTTTTGTGCTGGATATAATTTTTTCCAATGAGAAGCAGTATAATGAAAATAATTACAGCGATAACTTGGGCACCTCCGATATGGAGTAAATACACAATAATACCACCCACAGTAAAAGCACTCAAAGCAGTTAAAAACCAACCGCCGATCACATTCAGCACCCCTGAAACCCGAAATACGGCACTGTCAGATCCCCAGGCTCTATCTGCGAGAGAAGTTCCCATTGCAACCATAAAGGCTACATAGGTGGTCGATAAAGGCAGTTTATATGAAGTGGCCAGCGCAATGAGAATCGCAGCTATTACTAAATTGATACTGGCCCTTAATTTATCAAAAGCAGGGCTACCTTTTCTATTTTTTTTCTGTGTACCGGGGACAAAACGTTTGTTTAAATCTAGAAGCTGTTTTTCAGTAAAGAGCTTTTGAAAAACTTTATTAACACTAATAAAAAAACGAACCAAAAAACGGGAAAGCGCATTTGCTTTAAAACGCTCTCGTGTCTCATATTGATTTGAAAGGTCCAGCGAGGTTTTGACTACCTTTTTAGCCTTTGATGAAAAAATTAAAGTCAAGATCATCACCACCCCAGAAAGCAATAAAAACAAAGTAGGAGTTGCCACTTTTTCACTTAACACTCCCATATTAAATTCGCTGGCTGAAAGACCAGAATTTACCCAGGCTTCATAAGATTGGAAAGCAGCAATAGGGACCCCAATAAAATTGACTAAATCATTACCTGCAAATGCCAGAGCCAGAGCAAAAGTGCCCACCCCAATAATAATTTTAAAAATATCTACTTTGAAAAAACGAATAATTAAATAAGAAAGAAGGGACCAAAAAAGAAAACTGGAAAGGTTGACCACTAACCCATTGCTTTCAATAAAACCATTCATGGTTAAACCCGAAAGAAAGTCAAATTCTATACTGGAATAGGGAGTACTTTTAATTCCTTTAATTAGGATAAAATTGAATATAGCAGCCAAAGCAATTCCACCAAATAAACTATTGAGTGAGGGAGATTTAGAGTCGTACTGATAACTGTAAATAATCCGAGAAATCCATTGTGAAAGGGCACCAACTGTAAAAGCAATCACTATGGAAAGCAAAATACCCAGTACAATTTGGGAGGCTTTGGAAGTATTAATATAATTGGAAAGTTCTACAAGAGTGCCTCCATTTTCAATGATTTTAATAATGGCCATGACTACAGCGGCTCCTAAAAGCTCAAAAACAATAGAAACTGTTGTCGAAGTAGGTAGTCCCAACGTATTGAAAAAGTCTAATAATAAAATATCAGTCATCATGACCGCCATAAAGATGAAAATGATTTCATCAAAGAAAAAAGCGCTTGGATTAAAAATTCCTTTTCGCGCAACTTCCATCATCCCGCTTGAAGAAAGGGCACCGAAGGCAATACCTAAACTTGCCAGGATGAGAATACTCCTATAGGAAAGCACTTTTGATCCAATGGCAGAATTTAAAAAATTCACCGCATCATTACTCACCCCTACAATGAGATCACCTACTGCTAAAAGCGCGAGAAGGATTAAAATTAGCACATAAAAATCATCCACTGATTAAAAGCTTATAGAATATCCAACTGAAAAATCTCTTCCAGGTTTGTAAAGAGAAAAAATATTTGAGTTATTTCCAAAATATTCATACCTACTTTCTCGCTGATCGTCAAGTAGATTTATGATTTTCAAGGTAACAGATTGATTATTAGAGGCTCCAAAGCTTTTTGAAAAATTAAAATTTAAGCTATTAAAAGGTGCTGTATATACATCAGGGATAAAACCAACTCCTACAACTTCAAGTGTAGCCCCTTGCACATTGTAATATAAGGCTGACTGTATTCCTTTTTTTGTATTTGAGTAACTCAATCCTGTATTGATTAAATAAGGTGATTGCCCTTGTAATTCTCTAAAGGCACTGATTTCACGGTCAGGTTCAGAGCTTCTTCTTAAATTTAATTCAGTCTCATTCATTTTTTGTCGAGATAAGATCAGAGAAGTATTAATATTTAAATTAAGCATACCTTCATTAAAACCTAAAAGTTTTTTTCTGACTTCGAATTCTACACCATAAACTTTGGCTTCATCATTATTTCGAGCAGTTAAAGCAAAGGGGGATTGTACACTATAGGCTATAATTTCAATTGGATCTATAAAGGATTTATAAAAGGCACTAAATGCGATAATTTCATTACCCTGGCCAAATTTTTCATAACGGGCATCGAGGTTATTTACAAAGGTTGGTTTTACCTCTGGATTCCCTAAAAAGTACCGCTCAGTAATAGGATCAAATATTTGAGCTGCAGAGTTTTCTTTGAAACTGGGTCGTGCAGTAGTTCTCGAATAAGAGATTCTTAGATTTGAATTATCAGAGGTACTGTAAATTAAATTTGCAGAAGGGTACAAATTATGGACATCAATAAAATTTTCGTTGTCATAAATATTGCGCTCTATATCTTCTCCCGAATAGAATAACTGATAACCCTCATATCTTAATCCGATATTTGATTTAAATTTTGAGGAAAAATTTATATCTGATGAGACAAAAGCCCCACGTGTATTAATATTTGAATTATAACGATTGGTACGTTGGAAACTCCCTTGTATAAAAGAACCAAAATTTTCCTGAAGGTTCCAGATATTTTCACTTGCCAAAATACGATTGGCTTGCCCACCTATTAAAGAAGTTCTTCCTACAAAATCAATGGTATAGTTTGAGGTATCAAAAAATCGTTCTTTAGCTGTATAGAAAAGTCCAGCTTTAATTTTTCCAGTATAGTTTTTTCGTTCAAAATCATATTCTATTGCTGTTTTCGCACTGAGTGAATTTTCTTCTAAATCCCTCCATAACCTTGAAGGAAGCTGAGTAGTGGCTGCATTAAATAAATAAGTATCTCCTACTTTCTCAAAAACGGTTTTTCTAAAGTCTTTATCATAAACTCTTGCAAATGAAGGCGCAATATTCCAACTCACTCGTAATTGCTCATTAAGATTGTGCTTACCAGAGAGCGGAACTGAAATAATTTGTCGGTCTGTATAAGCTAAAATTGACGCGTCACCTGTATATGGATTTTCAATATAATCTGTATAAGTTGCTGCTATTGCACTGGATTCGCCACTTTTAATTGCCAATAAATTGGCATTAATTTTTGATTGTGCGGTTTTAAAAGAAATGCCTACGAGCCCACTTGCTATGGCATTTGTTTGGCCTAATTCTCCACGCTGACTCTGAAATTTTTCTAAGCCTGCAGCTCTTTTCACAATTGTTCCCGTTTGATAATCACCGTAGTAATCTACATCATAACGATAACCAAGTGCAGCTATAAAATTGACTTTATTCGCTCCAAGATTCAAGCTACTACTTGCAGAGAGACCAAAATTATAATCCATAAAACTATTTACCCTTGAAGCGGCAAGTTGTTTGGTAAAAGATTCAGTGATTTTGGTTGTAATCTGTGCTAAAGCTGGATATAAAAACCTTTCTGGAGTCGGAATTTCTTGCCTTTTAGTAATAGGAAGTCTAGAATAGGAATGATTGTCAAAACCAAGGAAATTTAAATTTTCCTCAGGCAAAGCAAGTATAGGTTGAAAGTTCATTTCAGGGTTGTAGGTACCACTGAATGACATTTTAAGTTCGGGTAGAGGTGAAAAATCTTTTAAAATTACATCTACGATACCTCCAGAAAAGTCTGAGTTCAAACTCGCATTGGCAGATTTATTAATCAAAATATTATCAATCAGATTAGTAGGAAAAATATCTAATTGCAATGTATTACGATCTGGATCTAAACCAGGAACCTCCATACCATTTAGTAGTGTTTTGGAATAGCGATCACCCAGGCCTCTTACATAAACAAATTTTCCTCCTTGAACAGAAACACCGGGCACTCTTCTAATGGCATTCGAAAGGTTTGTATCCCCCGTTTTTCTCATAGATTGCGCAGAGAGCCCATCTAATAAGCTTACTGATCTTTTCTGAATCGCCAAAACAGAGGCTTCTGTATTTTCTCTTACAGTAGTGGTAACTACAACTTCTTCTAAAGCATTTGAAGTAGGTAAGAGCGTGAGGTCTATTGTTGTTTCCTTCCCTCCACTTAGTTCAAGGTCATTGACTCTTTTGGTTTCATAACCGACAAATGAGACTTCGAGGTAATAGAGTCCATCTGCTACTTCAATAAAATAATTACCATCAAAGTCTGAAGTCGTTCCTGCTATTGTACTTTCATCAGAATTTGATTTGATGAGAATATTGGCAAAAGGAAGTGGCTCATTGAATTCTCCATCAATAATTTTTCCCGTAATAAAATTTTGAGCACTTAATTGAATTGAAAGTAATAATAGAATAGTAGTGATTAAAAAGGTATTTTTCATTGTGTATTTTTAAAAAAAAAGTGAAGCTCCAGCTTAAAGCTAGAGCTTCTTAAGTATATATTATTTTAAGGTTTTTATTCTCCGCGCATATATAAAGTCCAGCCGAATACTGTTTCATCAGCACCTGTCCCTTCCACTTGTGCGGACACTACTTCTGCAAGGGTGTCATAGTCTGAAACTGAAGTAGCAGAGAAGATATCCGCTAATGCATCTGAAGTAATAAAATCTAAATCAGAAAACAACAACAAACCTTCAGTGGCTTCTGTACCAAGTCCTCCATAGGTGTCAGCATCTATACCCTCAATAGTAGTTTCAGAAATAAAGTTTTTGTAGACTATGTTAGTAGTAAAGCAGGTGGCATCACTTTTCCAATGTCCATAGGTATCTGTTTTTTCTGCTGCTGGATTTCCATAGGCAGTTACATTTTGTACTGTAAACGCACCATCTATTGTTCCTGTAGAATCTTCAGTACCATCAAATTCAAAAACATTATCTGTTCCAGTATCCATCACAACAACTGCATTAGAGATTGTTCCTTTATAAGCCTGGTCTAAATCAATAGCGTCATCTCCATTATTGTAAATAAATAAGTTAGTAACATTAACAGTTCCGCCAAAAATTTCAATACCGTCATCAGCGCTTCCAACGATTTCAATATTTTCTATCACTGTGCCACTACCTACTCCCCCAAGGGTTAAGCCTTGTAATTCTTCACCAGCATTTAAGTCTTTACCAGAATGACGAATCGAAACATAGGAAAGTGTTCCTGAACTTTCTGTATCCTCTGAACCTCCGTAAGTTGTCCAATCATAACCTGTAGCAATACCTTCTATTTCTGCTTCACCGGTATCCGTTCCAGTGGAGGCATTGCCCAATATTACTATAGAACCCCATTTGCCCATATCTGTAGGGATACGATTCGGGCTAATTCCATTGTCTTCATAATCAATATCATCATCAGCATCAGTAAAAATGATAGGGTTTTCTGCAGTACCTACAGCATTAATCTTTCCCCCTTTGGCAATCACTAGGACGGTAGCATCAGCACCATTTTCAGTTTTAGCTTTTACAATTGTTCCAGCTTCAATTGTCAAATTCCCCCCATTTCTAACTACAATTTTACCATCCATTAACCACATACGGTCATTGGTCCAAGTTTGCTCCCCTTCAATATAGGTAACTCCTCCCGTACCCACTTCTTGAATTTCGGGTACTGTAGGTTGGGCCTCTACAGCTACGGTCTTGACAACTGTTTCTGTAACTATAACATATTCAATTATTGGCTCCTCTTCAGTACAGGCTGCTAAAAAAGTAAATCCAATTATAAATGCAATAAATTTAGCTTTTGTCATCATATAAATTTTTAATCATTTAGTTTTGTTGCAAATGTAGAAGCCACTTTGCGAGAAAAGTTTAGAATAAAGTTAATTGTGGGGGCGTTTATATTAAAAAAACATTATTGGATCATTTAATGCATAACTATTTGATAACACACAATTATGAACTGGGAATCACTTTTGTCATTAAAGCGTTATGGAGACACCAACAAAAGACTGCGGGCTGAGCAGGATGATTTGCGATTGGGGTTTGAAGTAGACTATGACCGTATTGTCTTCTCCAATGCTTTCAGGAGCTTACAAGATAAGACCCAAGTCATTCCTTTTTCGAAAACCGATTTTGTCCATACGCGCTTGACCCACAGTCTGGAGGTTTCAGTAGTAGGACGAAGTATAGGGAGGCTTGCAGGAAAAGCAATTTTAGAGAAACACCCGCACTTACAGCGCGTTTTGAGCTATCAGCCCAATGATTTTGGTGCTATTACTGCGGCTGCCTCATTGGCCCATGATATTGGGAATCCGCCTTTTGGCCACAGTGGAGAAAAAGCAATAGGTCATTTTTTTTCTACAGGTAAGGGCGTGCAATACAAAGAAAAGCTAACTGCAACAGAATTTCAGGACCTCTGTGATTTTGAAGGGAATGCCAACGGCTTAAAAATTTTGACAGATTCCTTTCCCGGCACAGAGGGGGGATTAAGGCTTAGTTATGCCACACTAGGCGCCTTTGTGAAATACCCCAAGCCCAGTCTGCCCATTAAACCCAGTTCCCATGTGGCTGATAAAAAATACGGCTATTTTCATGCTCAGGCTCCCTTTTTTAAAGCATTGGCTGAAGAACTGGGTCTTGTAAGTGCTGCAGGGACCTTTTTTAGACATCCTTTAGCCTATTTAGTCGAAGCCGCAGATGATATTTGTTATACCATCATCGATTTTGAAGATGGAATTAATCTAGGATGGATTTCTGAAGACTATGCCTTAGAATATTTAATCAATTTGGTGCGCGATCGGATCGATTCAAAAAAATACGCACAACTGGCCTATAAGCCTCAACGGCTGAGTTACCTCAGGGCACTTGCTATTAATAGTTTGATTCAGGATGCTGTGCAGGTTTTTATAAATCATGAAGACGCTATTTTAAAAGGGACATTTGAAGTGGCGCTATTAGATAAAAGCCGCTACAAAGCTCAGATAGAAGATATCATTAATCTAAGTGTCCGCAATATTTATCAGTCAAAAGAGGTCATCCAAAAAGAAGTTATTGGTCATAGGGCGATTACGGTTTTACTCGAATATTTCACCCATGCAGCGGTTCAAAAATGGGAGGGAAATTCAAATACTTTTGATCAATTGATTCTTTCTTTAGTCCCGGAAGGGACAATGATAGTGGGGCCAACACTTTATGATACACTCCTCAATGTCTGTTGTTTTGTAGCAAGTCTTTCTGATGGTAAGGCGCTACGTATGGCGCAAGATATGGGCAGTTAGTCCTATTAGTTTCTTCCAACTGAACTGACTAAATTTGCAAAAAAAAAGATATGCGATGGATCCTCACTATCGGGTTATTACTCATTTTTCAGTGGTATAGTTTTCAAGCCATAAAAACCCTAACAAGCGCCAAATGGATTTGGATGGTTTATATTCTTATCGTATTGCTCATTATAGGGAATCTTTTACTCCATACCCTTTATTTTGAGCGCACACCCCAAACAGAACCGAGGTTGATGTATGCCATCGGCTTTTTCATCTCGCTTTTTGTTTTCCAAGCCGTTTTAACTTTGGTACTCTTGGCAGAAGATGTTATTCGGATTCCGCAGGCGATTTATCATTTTTTTACCCGCATCCCTGGAGAAGTTCAGTTTATGCCCGCCAGACGGGCTCTGATTTCGAAAATCGCCTTGGGTTTAGCGGCCCTCCCTCTTACTTCATTGCTCTATGGCATGTATAGAGGGAAATACAACTATAAAGTATTGGCCTATGAATTGGAGTACGCGGACCTTCCTGAAGCATTTGATGGCTTTACAATCACCCAGATTTCGGATATACACAGTGGTAGTTTCGACAATCCAGAGAAAGTGGCTTATGGGATCGATTTAATAAACCAGCAGCAAAGTGATTTGGTTCTATTTACAGGGGATTTAGTAAATAATAAAGCCGCTGAAATTAAGCCTTGGA
>WTIP01000150.1:35732-37033 GCA_011525195.1 Flavobacteriales bacterium
CATACCCATGGTATGCAGTTTGGTATAGAGATCCCAGGCTGGATAAAATGGAGCCCAGTAAAATGGCGATATAAACAATGGGCTGGCATTTATGAAGCTTCTAATCAAAAGTTGAATGTCAATAGGGGATTTGGCTATCTCGCTTATCCCGGTAGAGTAGGGATGTGGCCAGAGATTAGTGTAATTACATTAAAGCGAACAAAAAGTGAAGTTTAACCAAATTTTTTACATTTGTTTTAAAATCCAATGAAGCCATGTCTAAATTTGGTGAATTATTAGATGAAAAAGAACCGCTTCTTTTGGCGTTTTACCAGCAAGAAGACGAAGACTTATCTGATATGGACCGTATGCTCAAAGATGTAGCTGCCGCACTGGGAGATAAGGGAAAAGTCATCAAGATTAATGTTGATAAAAACCAAAAACTCTCTGAAGCACTTCGCGTGCGCGTACTCCCTACTTTTATGATTTATAAATTTAGCGAAATGGTTTGGAGGCAAAGTGGTGTCCAAGATGCCAATACGCTTATTAGTCTTTTCCAAGACCACTTAGAGGTCTAAATTACTCCTCTGCTTCAGAAAAAAGGGCAGAAAAGAGTGCTTTATTCTCTTCAAATTGGGTTTGGAGTCCTGTTTCAAATTCGCTGCTGTCGTAGGCCTTTACGATTTGTACTAAATAATTAAATTCGTTTAATTCTCTGAGTATTCTTGCTCCTAATTGCTTTTGGCTTTCTGGATTGACTTGACCATAGAGTCCCAAACGCTCCACAAATTCTGCACTGATTTTTGCGGCTAATTCTTGGGCTTGTAGCAGCTGTCCGTCGAGATAATATCCCTCAGCTACATCAATAAGTGCTGTATAAAAATCATAATCTCCATAAAGGTTTCTAAAGGGGGCTATAGATTCCATGAATTGATTTAATACAGGATTTAATTCTATTTTTTCTCCATGCTTAAGATCTGCTTCGATAAGAGTTCTATAGCGTTCAATTTCAGTAATTATTTCCTCCCCGAGTGAATATTGTAAATCCGCCTCTAGACTAGCGAAATACTCTAATCGATCGGAATATTTGTCTGCTATTCTACGCGATAGTGACTGTGCCTTAGCTGTTTCATTGATTCTGTAATAACCATCAACAAAAGGAACTAAAAGGCTATAGTAGCCAAAATAGTCTATCGGCATTTTATCGATAGCTAGATCGAGTGTGGCTTTGGCTTTTTCAAATTTACCCTCATTGATTAGCGCTTCTGCTAAACGGGCCATATTACTTCTAAAGGAAATACTATTTTTTCTGGTCTCAGGGT
>WTIP01000133.1 GCA_011525195.1 Flavobacteriales bacterium
CTAGATAATGAAATAGTAATTCTTTAAAACTATTTATAAAGTAAATTACTTTAATATTTCGTCGTTAAAATAGCTAGAAAGCATTCAATCCCATTTAGATAATTTCCCACACGCAAATTTTCATTTGGACTATGTTGATTATTATCCAAATTCACAGTGGGGACCCCTATTGCAGGTACACCTAATTCCGACACAAAAGGAGAAATGGGTACTGACCCACCACTGGTTCGGATTATAACAGCTTGCTCTCCATAGTAGTCTGTAAAGATTGTATTTAACCATTTCCCTCCTTTAGATTCAGTATCCGTTCTAAAGGCAGGATAGGCTACTTTGGTATTCATTTGAATGATTCGGTCATAGCGCATTCGTTCCTTTTTGGAAGGCACATGATCGAGTATAGTATAACCTTGAAGATTTAGATGGGTTTTGACCCCTTCTATGAGCTTATAAGGATCACTTTCTACTACTAATCTTATATCAAGTTCTGCTGTGGCTGTGGCAGGGACTATTGTTCTAGCCTCACTCCCTACCCAACCACTGCGCATACCGCGTATATTTAGAGAGGGATACTGTATTGACTCTTGATAAGTATTGCCAACCAAATCATTCCTTTTCGTTTGGGTGCGTTCTTTTATCGCTTTTTCTTCAGCAGGAACACTTTGTAGTATCTTTTTTGTAGCTTCATCAAATCGAATCCCCTCATAAAAGCCAGGAATTACTACACGCCCCTGATTGTCTTTCATCGAGGCCAACGCTTTCGCTAAATCTAAGGCAGGATTAGGAATATAATTCCCATAATGACCACTATGCTGGGGCATTAATGGACCAAAGCTAGTAAGGGTTAGAGTGGCAATTCCTCGGTTACCAAAAACCAACGTAGGCTTACCAGAGGAATGAACAGGACCATCTAAAATCAAAAGTAAATCAGCCAAAAGCTGGTCTTTATATTTTTTTACTGCATCAGGCAGACCGGGTGAACTCTGTTCTTCTTCAAAATCTAAGATTAGCTTTATATTAAATGCAGGTGACTTTTTTGATTTTTTGAGATAACTAAGTGCCGTCAATAGCATTACAAATGGACCTTTATCGTCTGCACTTGAACGTGCGAATATTCGATAATCAGCTACCCCATTGTCTCTTAGTTTATCCCAACTAATTGATTGAAAACCTTTATCAGTCTTTTCTTTTAATACGGCTGTATAGGGATTAGTTTGATCCCACTTCGATTGATCTATGGCTTGCCCGTCCAAATGCATATAAAATGCCAGTGTGGGTCTTGACTTTTTTACTGTTAAATTCGCCAATAAAAGAGGTAAAGCAGATGTTTCTAAAGTTTTGACTTCAAAGTCTAAGGCTTCCAATTCAGATTTTGCCCATGAAATATTATCAAAAATATCCTCTGGTTTTGAAGCATCATTGGGAAGCGCCAAAAAAGACCTGAATTTATCAATACTTTCTAAACCTATTGATTGTGCAATCGATTCGTATTTTCGTTGGGCGTTTAAATGTGGAGTCCAAAAAAGTAGAAGGAGAAAAAAAATAAAAAGATTTTTCATTAAAAAGTAATTAATATAAGGGAGAAATCAAATATATTGAATTCAAGCAAATTCATTTGATTAACAAGACGAAAATTGTCTTAATTTTAATCTACTATCATAAAACAGTTTCATTTGAAAAAATACCTTTTTTTAATTGTTGTATTTCATTTTTTCCTTGTTAAGGCTCAAAATTCAAACCCCAATAAAAATTTAAATTTCAATATTTCATTTTTAGCTGAGGACCCCATTATCGATGGAGAGGTCCTCAATGAACCCCTGTGGGAGCAGGTTTACACGATTAGAGACTTGAAACAGATCAAACCCGATTACGGAGCTCCTGCCTCTGAAAAGACAGCGATTAAGATCGCCTATACCTCTAAAACACTCTATGTCGCAGTAGTCTGCTTTGATACTTCACCAGAAAAAATTGTAGTCTCTGACTCCCGAAGGGATGCTGATTTGAATGATGATGATAGCTTTTTATTTATAATTGACACCTATAATGACCAACAAAACGGTTTCCTGTTTGGAACCAATGCCGATGGTATGGAATACGATGCGCAGATTGACAATGAAGGAGAAGGAAATTTTAGTGCCAATAGACAGCAAGGAGGTGTTGTGGGGGGTACCAATATTAACTGGGATGCCTCCTGGGAAGTAAAAACTAAAAAAGGGGATTTTGGCTGGAGTGCTGAATTTGCTATTCCTCTGCGGTCTATTCGTTTTAGTGGTGGCGACAATAAAACTTGGGGGGTCAATTTTCAGCGTAATATCAGTAAGAGAAGTGAAACCGCTTATTGGGCAAATCTGCCTTTAGGATTTGACATCAAAAGATTATCATTAGCAGGTAAAATGCATGGATTGAATTTAAAATCGCCCAAAAACCTAAAAATTATTCCCTATGGTTTAGTGCAATCTATTCAAAATAACCATCCTCCAAAAAATACCACTGGCAATACAGCAGTGGGCGGAGACATCAAATACAGCCTCACTCCAGGACTTACCCTGGATATGACTTATAATACTGATTTTGCACAAGTCGAAGTGGATGAACAGCAGGTTAATTTAGATCGTTTTAATCTCTTTTTTCCTGAAAAAAGACCCTTTTTCCTTGAGAATGCGGGACAATTTAGTGTTGGGAGTCCAGGAGAAGTAGATCTTTTTTTTAGTCGTCGAATTGGAATTGGTTCAGGAGGAAGTTTAGT
>WTIP01000036.1:0-1165 GCA_011525195.1 Flavobacteriales bacterium
ACAAAAAGAATTTTAAAAAACCCCCAATCTAAAATTGCAGGAATACTATAACCAGAAAGGGGATAATGTAATTTGATATAAAACTTGGTGCCCTGATCTAAAATTAAAATTAATAAGATTAGAGCCAGTGTCCAAAAGTGATTGAAATATGTCTGTTTTGCTTTCAGGGTAATGAAACTACTATTTCTGCATATTTTTTGCTTCTATGCTCAAAGTAGCATGAGGCACTAAATACAAACGCTTTTTATTAATGAGTTTCCCTGTTATACGACAAATCCCATAGGTTTTATTTTCAATGCGAACAAGAGCATTTTTTAAATCGCGGATAAATTTTTCTTGACGGATTGCCAGTTGCGTATTGGCTTCCTTAGACATGGTTTCAGAACCTTCTTCAAAGGCTTTAAATGTAGGTGCAGTATCTTCTGTTCCATTATTGCCATCATTCATATACGCACTTTTTAAAAGCTCTAAGTCTGCTTTTGCTTTTTGAATTTTTTCTTCAATTAAAGTCCTAAATTCTTTCAATTCTGCATCAGTGTATCTCGTTTTATTACTCATGACTCTAGTTTTTTAATTTGGATTGTGGTTTTTATTGTGTCAAATTCTAAAGGGAGTCCCTCATGAATTGCTGAACTTATTTTTAAATCATTGGCTAAAGTTTCAGACAAGATATAACTTTTATTTGCTGTAACCGCAGCTTCTAGTATATCATCATTACCTAGGATAATTTCAATCTTATCAGTAACCTCAAAGCCTTTCTCTTTTCTGAGGTTTTGAATGCGATTTACTAATTCTCTAGACAATCCCTCTTTAATAAGCTCTGGGGTCAATGTCATATCTAAGGCTACTGTATGACCATTGCTTTGGGCTACTTGCCAGCCTTCGATGTCTTTAAAGTTAATCTCTATATCGGCAGCTTCTAATTCTATTGAGGTTCCATTGAGCTCTAGACTTAATTTTTTATTGTCTTCAAGCGTTTGAATTTGTTCAGGACTCAGTTTTTGTATCAAGCCTATCACCGCATTGAGTGTTTTACCAAAGCGAGGACCGAGTGTTTTAAAATTGGGCTTAATTTCTTTTACTAATAGGCTGTTTTCATCATTTAGCAGCTCTACTTCTTTGATATTAATTTCACTCTTTAATTGTGGGCTTATTTTTTCAATTC
>WTIP01000036.1:1265-2668 GCA_011525195.1 Flavobacteriales bacterium
GGAGCCCCAAGCTGGCTTACTGTTACTAAACATTCATGAAGGGTTTGATAGGCAGCGATTTTATCTTGGTGATACTCCCCTTTCCAAAAACGTCTTCTGCTTAGACGGACATACCAATTGCTTAGTTTTTCTTGTACAAAATCAGAAAGCGCACGTGTCGCTTTTGTCGGTTCATAGTCTTCATAGGCTGCATCGACTTCTTTAATTAAAGAATGGAGTTCAGAGAGAATCCACTGATCTAATTCTGATCGCTCAGCAGAGGGAATAACAGGCTCTTTAGCGGGGATAAACCCGTCAATATTTGCATATAAGCTAAAGAAGGAATAAGTATTATAAAGAGTGCCAAAAAATTTGCGCTGTACCTCAGCAATTCCGTCCAAATCAAATTTCAAGTTGTCCCATGGATTGGCGTTAGAAATCATATACCAGCGGGTGGCATCTGGACCATATTGATCCAGTGTTTCAAAAGGATCTATAGCATTTCCGAGTCTTTTAGACATTTTTTGACCATTCTTGTCAAGAACAAGACCATTAGAGACTACATTTTTATATGCCTTTTGATCAAAAACCAAGGTCGCAATGGCATGTAATGTATAAAACCAGCCTCTGGTTTGATCAACACCTTCGGCGATATAGTCCGCAGGGAAACAAGCTCCTTGATCTATGAGTTCTTTATTTTCAAAGGGGTAATGCCACTGTGCATAAGGCATAGATCCTGAATCAAACCAAACATCAATTAGATCTGCTTCTCTATACATGGGTTTACCTTCACTGCTGCAAAGAATAATTTGATCAACATTATGCTTATGCAGGTCTACTTGCTCATAGTTTGCATCAGAAAAGTCACCTGCCTTGAAATTTTCTAGAGGATTACTTTTCATTAATCCATTGGCTACAGCTTCTTCAATCCCCTTTTTCAACTCCTCAATAGACCCTATTACACGGCTTTCTTTGCCTTCTTCTGTGCGCCAGATAGGAAGTGGAATTCCCCAATATCTTGAACGAGATAAATTCCAATCATTCGCATTGGCCAACCAATTTCCAAACCGACCCTCTCCCGTTGCTTTGGGTTTCCAATTGATCTCTTTATTGAGGACAGTCATTTGTTGCTTGACTGCAGTTACATTAATAAACCAAGAATCTAGCGGATAGTATAGTATGGGTTTATCTGTTCTCCAACAGTTAGGATAGGAGTGTACATATTTTTCAACTTTAAAGGCTTTATTCTCCTCTTTCAGTTGGATGGCAATGAGTACATCTGTTGAGCGCTCAGGTGCAGTACCTTCAGGGTAATATTCATTTTTCACAAAACGTCCTGCAAGCGGGCCTACTTCTTTTCGAAAGCGTCCTTGCAAATCAACTAAAGGGACATTGAAATCATTTTCATCTTTTACCAGCAGCGG
>WTIP01000031.1 GCA_011525195.1 Flavobacteriales bacterium
AGAGTATGTCGCCGCCTTCTTCAAGACCTCTACAGTAATGTAGGGGTCTTTTTTTGCTCCTAACTTGAAGTTAGCCAATATCCTTTGTCGCGATTTTGTTAGGAGGGACTTATTTTTTTGTGAATTATATTCGCATTTTGATCTCAGATAGTTTAGAATGTCCTTTTTTAAATTGAAGTTTCTAATTGGTGGAATTAGATTCTTTAATTGCGACCAATGCGACAGATGAGGATATTCTTAAAGAGATGGGTGTGCAAGAAAACACAAGTGGATTTAATAAAAAAGTCTATTTACAAACATTGAAATTATACAGACAACGAACAGCGGGAAAATTGGCGCAAAATATTTATGAAAAGTTTCCCATTGCACTTTTTGTTTTACTTCCCATTTTTGCCTTGCTTTTAAAACTCTTTTTTTTCAAAAGAGGAACCTATACTTACCACTTAGTCTTTAGCTTTTATTTCTTTTCCTTTCTATTTTTCGTTTTTACGCTATTACTTCTTTTCAATCAATTTATAACCTTTTCGTCATGTATCGATAGGTTTATTATCTGTTCTACTGGGTTCTATTTGATTTTAGCCATTAGACAGTTTTATCAAACCAGTTGGGGTATAACTTTATTAAAAACTGGAATGATCTCTTTTATCTATCTCTTATTTGTTATCCCTTTAGCCTTAGTACTAGTGTCCTTTTATGGTTTTTTGATGTACTAGGAAAATTTACTTTACACTAGCATCTTCAGAATACAACTTAATCGTTATTTTTTGATCGATCATTTTCGCTAATGTATAAGCTGCGGTTTGGATGATTTGATTCATATTTTCCACATCCATTTTTTCCGCTTCGTCCTCTGCTTTATGGTAAAAATCATAATTCTGAAAATCAAACGAAGAGAGGGTTTGTGCAGGAATTTGTAGTGTCTTATAAAAGGAGTAATTATCTGAGCGTTGAAATAAATTTAACTCCTTGGCTTGGGGGAGGAACTGGACAAAGTTTGGTGAAATAGAATTCATTTGATTCGCCATATTTGAGCGTTTATAGCCTGTGAGATATACTTGATTGGGACCTGAAGTGAGCGTCTTACCGATCATTTCAAAATTGACCATATAAGTAATATCCAGGCCTTCATTTTGAAAACGATTGGCAAGGTGTTGGGCTCCTTTAAGTCCTTTTTCTTCGTCTGCAAATAAAGCAATGAGGATATTTTGCTCCCAGTCGTATTGGGCTAAAAATTTTCCAATTTGCAATACAGCTGTAGACCCTGTGGCATTGTCATTGGCCCCATTATAGAGGGTGTCTCCTTCTTTCCCACGTAGGCCCACATGATCCAGGTGGGCACCGATCAAAACAGTTTTCTTTTCTGGGTTAAACTCTCCGAGTTGTCCAACGATATTAAAAGAAAGCAAACCGGCTGTTACTAAAGAGTCGCGGTAGGAAGGGTAAAAAGGCTGAATGCCATTTTTATTTAGAAATTGTGTCACAAAATCTGCGGCTTTATAGTAGCCACCACTTTCCGTATCCCTTCCCGCCATACTGTCTGCTGCAAGGGTATAAAGGATATTTTTTGTTTCTGGAAGAAGAATCTGATTCGCTACCTCTTGTGGTGTTAGTGCCGTAATAGGATTCACTTTTGGGACTTTACAATTGACTAAAAAAATACAACAAACGAAGACGAGGATTTTTTTCATAAGGGCTAAACTTTGTTTTTTGTAAAGATAAGATTGTATTTTTGACTAGTGAAAAAATGGGCGGTTCTCTTTTTGTGTACGGGATTTATGGCTTTTAGTCAAAAAGGAGCACGCTCGGAATTGATACCTCCACCGAAGCAAATCGTTCAAATAAATTATCCCTTATACAAGGGTTTTATTGTTAAAATATGGAACGAATCCAAGTATGTGATCGGTGTTTCGGCACGCGATAAGAAGACAGATTCTCTCCGTAAAAGTTTTGGACTAGAAAAGGGAAGTAGAGCAACTTTAGAGGTCGATGAAGATCAGTACTTGCAGTTTGAAAACCGTTTTTTAACCCCAATCAAAGTGGCCTATATGCTTGAAAAAGGCGCTCCAGGAACAAAAAAAACAAACCGACCGCTGACCCCACAACGGGCATTTTATCTGGAAAATAATACGGCACAAACTTTGCCTTTGCGGATTCCCGGGGTGATGAACCCCAATCTCGAACCTTTTTCGCGTAGTGGGGTAGATTTACCCAATGGGCAAAAAATTTATTTACAACTCAAGGGCAAAAGGATTTTGCTTCTCACGGTAACCGATACGATCCCCCACGGGGCACGAATTGATATAGCCCGACTGATTGAGAAAGCGTTAAATGCGCCTACTCAGAATTAGAACCTTACTGATTCAATAAATAGCCAAAAACAAGAGGCGCCACGATGGTCGCATCTGATTCAATAATAAATTTGGGGGTGCTCGTGTCCAATTTACCCCATGTAATTTTTTCATTGGGTACAGCACCCGAGTAGGAACCGTAACTAGTCGTAGAATCGCTTATCTGACAAAAAAACCCAAACGCAAAGCGTCTGGGTGGAAGGATTTCGAGTAGATTTGGTTTTACGAAGCGACCAAATCTCCTGCTTTATTTTTTTGAGGGAGGGCAGAACTTCCCATCAGGAAAGTATCTACTT
>WTIP01000094.1 GCA_011525195.1 Flavobacteriales bacterium
ATCATCATCAGCGTCCTCGCTTGAATCTCTACAACCATCCGAATCATAATCTGTCAAGGCCGTTGAGGTCCAACCAAGAGTACCTTTACTACACGCATCGGTTACATCAGATACACCATCATTGTCGTCATCGGTATCTTCTGAGATATCTCTGCACCCGTCTGAATCATAATCGGTCCACGAATACGAACTCCAGCCTAATGCTCCTTTACTGCAACTATCTGCAGTATCTAAGACACCATCGTTATCATCGTCAGTATCTGCTCCATCCCATAAGGAATCACCATCATAATTTGGGGCAAGAACATCATAGCGCGTCGTGATTGGCACAAATCCACTATTTGCTGCAGCTGCGATTGGATTAGGAGACTCAAACAATCTGTAACTCCAAGACTGACTCAATGAATCTGGATCTTCCATAAACCATGATAGAATTGAAGTCAACCATGACTTTGGAGCAATGGTGATTGTCAAATTCACGAACCCGTATACCTCAGTTTCACTTTCCCAATTATAGAAGGGATACAAAGAAAATGCGACATCTCCTGTTACATTTGTCGTATTCAATACATCACCATTCGAATTTGAATCTGTAAAGTAGTCATGAGCAGATGTTTGGAAACCATCAAATTGAACCAAGGATGTTGTATCATCATAGTCATAAAACGTCCCTTGGGTTGTTGCGTGCATCCACAACTCATTTTCCATTGTTATTTCCAGCATAATTCCGAATTCAAGTAAGATATCGATATCGACAAAACTATTGACAAATGCCGAAACTGCACCAGTCACCGAATTATAACTCATGATTTTCGTTATGAGGGGATAGAGATCAATTGCCGAAATGGTGATGTTTTCATAGACGGACACAGTCTGGCCATATTGGTCTGTGAGCGTGGTACCGTTGTAGATCTCATCAAATTCATCCCATAGGAAGATTTCAACATTCGACCCATACAAAGTAAGGTTCTCACTGCGTTGATTGTTATATCTTTCAATCAATGAAGGAACTGGAAAACTGAAATTCCCGCCATCAGAGGAATTTTCAACGTCATACCAGTAAAATTGAACCTCAGGTTTCAACTCCATGATGTATCGATTTGTACTGGCGGAAACCTCTGCATCAAGCCCCACGAATTGACCATTTGAATAAGGATCAATTTCAACATCAACATAACCGATGTGGGTTCTTTTAAAGTTGAATGCTAGACCAACTCCAATTACTTTGTTTGCAACTTCAGCATCTGCCCAATTTGGCCTCCAGGTCAGCGTTTCATTCACTGTATAATTTGTGTCAAGTCGAATTGTGCTTTGACCCGAAATGTTTGATACTGTTGTAAAATCGGAGACAGGGAAATCAACAATGGAAATGGTTTGATTTTTCCATCGAACAAGACCTTGATCATCTTCCACTTCGAGTGAAACGTCGATTGTATCAGTTTGTGTAAAAACACCAGTAAGTCTACTTGCGGAATAAGAAACTCCATCGATATACCATGTTGTCGATGTAATGTCTTGCGTAACGCTCGTAGTAGAGTACATGCTATCGGGATCTGAACTGCATTCAGAATCAAATGTAACCGGAACATGGACCGTAGCAACCAAATTATCCACACCTTTTGCATCGAAACAAGCAACAGGCGCCATGTTAATTGCTCTAAACTGGGATTGTGATACAATCGTTCCTGTCGTACTTGCATTTCGGGCAGTTATCCGATAGTCGGTGTAACTGAAATGAGTTGTTTCATTTTCAGAAGCATCCCAACCGCTCGAAGGTGCAGACAAACTGCCCGAGGTAGTAGAACCAGATTCAACAAACTGCCAATTTGATGATGACGAATCCCAACTTTCAACCGTGTAATATTGGTTGGTTCTCACACCCCTATCCACATCTAAGGACAAGAATACATGTGAGATGTCTTGAACACCATTCCACGGAGGATCTTGAAGGTAATCTGTGTAATCTGCAACGAGGTAGAATGTTGGAGTCCATGACAAACTGGTTGATCTGTTTGCAGAACGTCCGGGATTCACACTGGTTAACCCAACATCTTCATCATCAAGATGGAGTTCAATGGAACAGACCCAACAGTCTTCTTTTTTCATCAGTTCATCGGGAATCGCTCTTGTACCTGCACTGTTGTTTCGAATGTATTCTTTGTAGATTTCAAATTCAGATTCGTTGTACAATAAAACATCCAAATCATTTGGAGTCTCCGTACGTATTGCATGAGCGCGAATCGTTTCTCCTGGACGTACATCATTGATGGTAATATAAGTAAATCCTGCAGATGGATCTGATGAAGAATCTTCCTTCACAGTGTACCATTTACCAGAAGAAATTGAAAGCGTGTAATCTGTTCCATAATATCCATTGGAAGTACTAGCCTTGACTCGAATGTAATATGTTTCGGCTACAGTTGTATTACCCCAAAATGTCGAATACTGGTCATAGATTCCCCCCTCTTCAGTTGCTTGCACAGATGTGAGGACTCCTCCCAACCCAACTTCAAAGACATCGAGATCAACATACCTGTATGTCTCTTCCTTGTCGATACTCAAGCCCCAAGTCGTGAAAGCTGGAATGTCAACCTTGTACCAGTCGATTGGGTCTTCGAAAA
>WTIP01000023.1 GCA_011525195.1 Flavobacteriales bacterium
ATCAGAAGCATTGATTGCTTGAAGGAAAGTAGTTCCAAAAAGAAGATTCTCGTGCATTAGATTTCCCGCAGAGCAGTATAATTCTTTTTGGTTAAAGACCTCATTTTTGAGTTCCTCTTCGGTTTGGAGCTGCATTGCTTCTATAGGGTCTACAAAAAGTTTGTCATAAAATACTCGATTTGTAAAATGAACATATTCGAGCATAATATCTGCTCCTATAATTTCCCCTGTTTTTGGATTCGTCATTCTGGGGCCATAACCTCCAAAAGGGGGTTGGGGTGAGGAGGTCCAGCGGAGGACATTATATCGGATATCTCCTGCGTCCCAATCTGCATCATCAGGTTGAACTTTAACTTCTATTGCATTTTTAAATCCCGCTTTTTCAAAGGCTTCATTCCAGGCTAAAACACCTTCTTTAATAAGGGGTCTCCATTCATGTGGGGTCGAGTTTTCTATCCACCAAGTAATCGGTTTTACGGGTTCTGATAATGCCTGGTTTGGCTCTTTTTTAATTAATTTCCATCGGTTAATAAAGTCTCTATAATTTGTCGTAGAAGTCGCAGTCTGATCATTTACCTCAGTAATAAAGTACCCCACTCTAGGGTCATCTCCTCGGGCTTCATAATCGTCTTCAGGCATTTTTACAAAGCTGTGAAATACCTTAATCGATACATTTCGTCCGTCTGTAACTGCCTCAGAGCCTCCATTTCTAATATTTGGATTTTTAAATACATAATGGGTCTTAATATTGGTGTTTTCAGGATAATTTTTTATCGCCTCTATTTTGGATTTATTTTTATCGAAAGACCCTAAACTAAAAGCATTCGGAGAGGCTCCTGGTCTTGCAGGTTGCTTTATGCGCGTGAGGGTTTCAGATAAAAAGAGGTCATTGGCTTTGATTAAATACAAGCCTTTTTCTGTATCGTGCTTTAAAATTTTACTACTTGATATCAGTGCCTCAGAGGTGTTGGCAGTTTCCACTTTTGATAAAGGACTTTCAGGATCAAAATAAAAACTCGTATTGGGTGCCACAATTTCAATTTTGTCAAAATATTTTTTTATCTGAAAGAGTGTGGATCCCCTGTAAAGTCCTCGAAAGCTTCCGGCCTCTACCACCCCATCGGCAATTTGTGAAAAGTAGATAAACTCCTGATTTAACTGCTCTTCTTTAATAGTCATATGCACCTCAGCCGTAAGGGTATCTTGATAAATAGTAAAAAGACCTTCTATTTTATGGCTTGAGGCGGTGAGCGATTCTATGGTTTTTTCATTCTTTGGTGAGGCATCTTTAGTTTCTTCCTTTTGAGCAAAGCTGATACTTCCGATAAGAAGTAAAAGCGCTAGACAATTTACTTTCATTTGTAGCTATTTAAATTTGTTTTTAGAGGTGAGAAAGCAACAATCAATAAAAAAGAAAAAATGAAATTGAACTTTTTCAGGAAGTCGTGCTGACCCAATTTGTTTTTTATAAAAATACAAAACTCTTGGACTCTTCTTGGTTTTGACCGATTTTCTTTAGGAATCCATAAGCAGTGCCGCAGTGGAAGTACCTATTTTACTTCCTATAGCAACGCCCATTCCTCCCAGTCGAACCCCTACAGCGATAGACTCATTTATTTTTCTAATAATTGGTGTTTTTTCTGTCCCAAAACCCATAATCCCGGACCACTCCATAGCAATTGTAAAAGGCTGTTGGGGTAGTATAAATTGCTTTAAGTCAGCAGTAAGCTGGGATTTAATTTTGGGATTGATTCCAAAATCGGTGGTTTCTTCGTTTTTGAAATCCAAATTTCTCCCTCCCCCTAATAGAATTCGATTCTCTATTGATCTAAAGTAATAAAATCCTTTTTGATAATGAAATGTTCCTTTTATTTTTAATTTTTTTATTGGACTGGTAATCAATACTATACCTCTACCTGGGTTTATTTTTAATTCAGGTATTAGTTCCGCCGCAAATCCATTTGTACAAACAGCAAGTTTGTGTGTTTTGATCTTTATTGATTGATTTTTGAGTTGAATTTGAGTTTGGGTATTTGAGGTGTCAATTTCCTCCACCCAGCTGTGCGAAAAAATTTCGATTTTAAGACTGTTTGCCTTTAAGCGCAAATTGCGTATGAGTTTTCCCGTATGCAGCCCCCCTTCAAAAGGGTTTTCAATCAGGTGCTTGACTTTTTCTGAGTCGAATCCAAAAGAATTGATCTTGGAATTGTTGGGTCGAAATACCTTTTTGTTAAATAGGGGTTTTAAAAGCGTATTAATAGACGCTAACTTTTCTAGCTCAAGCGGGTTTTTCTCAAAAAACAATTCATAGCCTCCATTTAATTCGAGTCCAATGGCCTTTTCATTTAAAGTGTTTTTTAATAGCGTCAATCCCTCTCTTCTTTGCTGGACCAATTCTAATAATGCTTCATCGCCCATTAATTGTCTGTCTTCCAAGAGCTCTGAGAGTGAACCAAAGCAAGCAAATCCTGCATTTTTAGTACTTGCTCCTTCTGAGAAAAGACCTCTTTCCAGTATCGCAATACGCGCATTGGGGTACTTTTTACGATAGGTCAATGCGCAAAAAATACCCGTAATTCCGGCGCCTATTACGACTAAATCATATTCTACTAGCGCCGTTTGTTCCCAATAGCTAATCATTTAGAGCTTAAAAATTTGATCCATAAGTACCCATTTTTCATCGGGATTTGCAAAAGGAAGTTGCTGTTGATATTGGGACATCAAGGCTTCCCACTCTTGAACTTTTGGGTTTTTTTGATCCTCTTTTTCTTTATTTTCTAAGGAAAATTCAGGTTTTGTTTCCATTATCATAAATAAACGATTCCCCACCTGATAAATTTCCATCTCAAGAATTCCTGTCTCTTTGATTTGTTGGAGAATCTCTGGCCATACTTTTTTATGGTGAGCCTTATAAGCCGCTATTAAGCGTTTGTCTTCTTTTAGGTCTAGTGCAAAACAATACTTTTTATGGGTAGTTTTCATTTTTAACGGCTTGTTTTAAAACTCCTGTATCCATAGGTGACCACTACAAGAAAGCAAATAAGCGGTAGAAAAAAAGAAAAATTTACTTCAGGGACTCCTAATAATCGAATATCTGTATAACCTGCTCCGCCTAGGTCTAAAATCATTCCTTGTAAAATGGGCATGAAAGCCCCGCCTACTATAGCCATCACGAGAAAGGCAGAAGCGGGTTTCGCATCTTCTCCCAATCCTTTTAATGCTATTCCGTAGATAGTAGGAAACATTAATGACATACAAAAAGAAGTCAATACCAATGCGTATAAGCCTGCGATACCCTGAATAAAAATCACCCCTAAACAACAGAGAACGGCCCCTAAACCTAAAATCACCAATAACTTTCCAGCCTTCAGGAACTTTAGTAAATAGGTACATAAAAATCGTCCTATTAAAAATATAATAAGTGCTGCGTAGGCATAATTTACCGCCTTTTGATTACTGATTCCTAAAGATTCTGCATACTGATATATATAGGTCCAGCACATAATTTGTGCGCCCACATAAAAGAGCTGCGCGATAACACCTCCTACAAAATGTTCTTTTTTATAGATCCTTTTAATGGATTCCCACATGGAAGATGTTTTATTTATTGTTGTATTCTCAGGCATTTTAATTGCCGCAATGACAAAGAAAAGTAAGAGCACAAAAAGCCCAAGAGCAACATAGGGGTTTCGAATTAGTTCTAGGTCGGCAGTTTTTACGGCTGCTTTTGCGGGAGCAGATAAAGACTCGTAGAGACTCCTCCCCTGAGCATCCGTATCATCGAATTGGAGGGCTCCTAAAATAAAAGTCTGTGCCACTAGCAATCCCATAAGTGCTCCTAAGGGGTTAAAGGCTTGTGCTAAATTTAATCTCTGAGTTGCCGTTGCTTCCTCTCCCATAGATAAAATAAAAGGATTCGCTGTTGTTTCTAAAAAAGCAAGCCCAAAAGTGAGTATATAAAGGGCCGCTAAAAAAAAGAGATAGTTTTCAAAAGCTGCAGCTGGAAAAAACAGTAAGGCTCCCGTGGCATAAAGCCCTAAACCCACGAGTATGCCTGTCTTATAAGAATATTTTTTTACTACATAGGCAGCAGGCAGTGCCATAGTAAAGTAGCCTCCATAAAAAGCAGCTTGCACCCATGACGCTTGAGTGTTATTGAGCTCTAATACTTTTTTGAATGCCGAGACCATGGGATTTGTAATGTCATTTGCAAAGCCCCAAAGCGCAAATAAGGAGGTAATTAAAATAAATGGGACTAATCCCTCTTTGGCTATAATTTTAGGCTTATTTCTTTTCATTCGGAACTTGGATTTAATGCTCGGTCTAGGTGGGTATAGCCTCCGTCTACATGGATAAGCTGGCCGGTAGTATGACTCGACTGGTTAGAAAGCAAAAAAGCAACAGTATTTCCGATTTCTCTAGGAGTTGTCATCCTATTTTCAAAAGGAATCCTTGCTTCAATCGCGTTGCGTTTTGCCTGGGGGTCGGGAAATTGTTGTATCCACTTTTCATAAAGCGGTGTAAACGATTCTGCAACAATCACGGCGTTTACACGGATGTGATAGGGAAGCAATTCAACGGCCCACTCTCTTGTCAACGCATTTCTTCCTCCATTTGCTGCTGCATAGCCAGAAGTCCCTCCCTGACCGGTTTCGGCAGTCTTAGAGCCTATATTTACAATTACCCCCTTGCTTTTCTTTAGCGCCGGCAGGCAATAATGTGCCATCATATAATAATGGGTAAGGTTGCGTTGTAGGGAACGGTTAAATAATTCAAAATTTCCACCTGCTAAACTGACCCCATCATTGACGCCTGCATTATTTACGAGTCCATCAATTGTGCCATAGGTATTAATTACCTCATCAATTGCTTTTTTACAAGCCTCAGGATCCGTTAATTCGGCATAGGCATGGCCCACAATTCCTCCCCTTGCGCTAAGTTGTTTTATTGCTGTCGGTATTGAGTCTTTATTCCTGCCAATAATCACTACAGTAGCTCCTTCTAAAATCAGAGATTCACAAATACCGAATCCTATTCCTTTAGAACCCCCTGTCACAATGATTACTTTTTCTTTAAGTACTAAGTCCATAATTATTCGGTTTGGATATTATAAATTTTGGCTGCATTATCCCCAAAGAATTTACGCCTTGCTTCAGATGAAAAAGCGGCTGTATACTCCGCCATAAGGCCATACACTTTTTTATAAGGGGCTGCTAAGAGACAAACGGGCCAATCAGAACCGTAGATTACTCGGTCTTCCCCAAAAGCTTCAAATACTACCTCGAGATAGGGCCTAAAATCTTCTGCTTTCCAGTTTTTTATATCTGCTTCTGTTACAAGCCCTGATACTTTACAATATATATTTTCTGCTTGTGCTAATCGTTGAATATCGGATTTCCAATTTTTTATTTCTTGGGTCTTAATGTGTGGTTTCGCACAGTGATTCAAAACAAATTTTTGGTTTGGGAATTGGCTGACCAACTGAATTCCAGAGTCCAACTGTGAAGGATAAATCAAAAGGTCATATACCAAATTAAACTGTGATAAAAACCCAATGCCTCGTTGAAATTCTGGCTTTAAAACAAAGTTTTCGGGCTCTGCCTGGACGATATGTCTAATCCCTTTTAAATGGGGGTTTTGGGCATAATGTTCAAGTCGACTTTCAATATTTTCTGCACAAAGGTCTACCCATCCTACGACGGCTTTTATAAAAGGAGCGGATTTTGCTAAGGCCAATAAAAATTCTGTCTCTCTTTCAGATTGGTCTGCCTGCACCGCAATACAGCCTTCTAACTGCTGTTTTGTGAGCAAAGGTTCTAATTGTTCGGGTAAATAATGGCACTTCAATACCGACATGGAATCGTCAATCCAGTTGTATGTTAATGCATCATACTCCCAAAAGTGTTGGTGTGCGTCCAGTCTCATTTTCTAACTTGAATAAGCCACTACCTTTTGTTTTGAAACACCTAGACCCTCTACTCCGAGTTCCACCTCATCTCCTGGGGTTAAATAGGTAGGTGGGTCAAATCCTAAACCTACCCCAGAAGGAGTCCCTGTGGAGATAATATCCCCAGGAAGTAATGTCATAAATTGACTGATATAGCTGATGACTTGCTGAATATTAAAAATAAAATCTGAGGTTGAGCTGTCTTGGACACGCTTTCCATTTAGTTTTAACCAAAGCCTTAAATTATTGGGATCTTTTATTTCGTCAGCTGTTGCAATATAGGGCCCCAAAGGAGCAAATGTATCACAGCTTTTCCCTTTCACCCATTGTCCTGAGCGCTCAATTTGAAACGCGCGTTCACTCACATCGTTATGAAGTACATAACCTGCTACATGAGTTAGCGCCTCACTTTCACTCACATAGGAAGCTTTCTTACCAATGACAATAGCGAGTTCTACTTCCCAGTCTGTTTTTGTGCTTCCTTTGGGGAGTCTAATATCGTCATACGGACCTACTATTGCGGAGCTGGCCTTAAAAAATAAAACAGGCTCTTTAGGGGGCTCCATTCCACTTTCTTCCGCGTGTTTGGCATAGTTAAGCCCTACGCAAATGATTTTGGAAGGACGCGCCATAGGAGCGCCTAAGCGGACTGTATCAGGAACTTTTGGGCAGTGGTCTCTATTTTTTTCCAGCCATACTTTTAACTTTTCAATACCCCCTGTTCCAAAAAAAGCTTCGTCGTAATCTTGAATAAATTGACTCACATCAAGGCGGGTCCCTTCTTGGAGTTGTACTCCTGGTTTTTCTTTGCCTAAAGCACCAAATCGAATAAGTTTCATTTTAATTTCCGTTTAGTTTTATAAATCCTCCGTCTATGGGATAATCTGTTCCTGTAATAAAGGACGACTCATCTGAACACAAAAAAAGTGCGAGCTGGGCAATTTCATGGGGTGTTCCCATTCTTCCAATCGGTTGCGTTTTTGCGAGTTTTTCAAACTGCTCTTTTTCTTTGCCGGGGTAATTTTTTGAGATAAATCCATCTACAAATGGGGTATGCACCCGTGCGGGAGAAATTGAATTACATCGAATATTGTATTTTACATAGTCTTTCGCTATCGAGTAAGTCATTGCCAAAACAGCCCCTTTAGTCATTGAATAGGCAAAGCGGTCATTGATTCCTACTGAGCCCGCAATCGATCCCATGTTGAGGATCACTCCTTTTTTAGCGCGCTTCATAGGGGAAATACAGGCCTTGGTACAGTTAAATACGCCTTTAATATTGACTTCATAAAGTCGGTCTAAGGCCGCTTCATCTGTGGTTTCAACAGTGCCTACATGCGCCACTCCCGCATTATTTATCAGAATATCTATGGGATGTGTGTTATTAATTTCTTGAATGATGCTACTAATTTGACTATAATTAGTAACATCTGAAATGTGAATAAAAGCCTTTCCTCCGCTGGACTCTATGGCCTCCAAAGTCGCTTCAGCGGCCTCTTTATGGGTGTCAATAATATGAACTATCGCATTATGGGCCGCAAATGTTTCTGCTATAGCCCTCCCTATACCACTTCCTCCTCCAGTGATTAGTGCTCCTTTGTTTTCAAGACTAAAGCCTCCCATTCTTTTTTATAGTTTGCATTATTCTACTCCTTTAAAAATAAACAATTCACTCCGTTTCTCCATTTTTTATTTTAAATAAGCTTTTAATTTGATTGCTTTAAGTTAACCCCCTCACACATTCGCTAATGATGCTGTATTCAGAAGCACAAATAGATTTTGATTTTTGTGTTTAGGGATGCCGTTTTTAAACTAAAGTCGAAATGTGTAAATTCAACCCTAATTTAAATTACTCATTGTGAAGCCACTCACAATACTTTTATTTCTTATTATGATTCAAGCTTATGAAACCCAGCCCTATAAAGTGGTAAAAAAGTATGATGCTTTCGAATTGCGCTACTATCCCTCTGCCCGAATGGTGACTACTGAAAGTCCCACAAATTCAGATCAAAATTTCAATGCGCTCTTTCAATATATTTCTGGGGCTAATGAAGAGAATCTTAAAATTGCTATGACCACCCCCGTGCATATGAGCCAGAAAGAAGGCCAAAAAAAAATGTCTTTTGTGCTCCCCAATCAACTTAAAGATCCTCCTTTACCCAAAAACCAAAAAATACGATTAACCCAATCTAAAGCGGGTTACTATGCTGCCATTCAATACGGCGGCTATTCAAATAGCAGTAAAACCAACTATTATACAGAACAGCTTAAAGCGGCTCTTTTAAATGAAAATATTAAAATCCTAGGGAGTCCTCTTTTTTTAGGGTACAATTCTCCCTATAAATTCTTTAACCGGCGAAATGAAATCTTATTAGAAGTCTTTTTTTCTCCAGAAAAAAGCGACTAAGGGAGGGATGAATAAAATCAATAAAACCCCAAATTTAAAATAGAAAAAGAGGGCTAATACCACTGCGAATAAAAAGGCAATTCCCGTTTCTTTTTTCATCGTTTTTTCTTAGCCTTTCCAAGTCCCTCCATAACGGTAATTTCTATTTGTAGGCTTTACTTTTAGAACACATTCTTTACAGAGAAAATACCAGATTTTGTCTCGTTTATATTGAACCCTATAGGCTACTGAAATAACCGAATTGCACTCAGAACATTGTTTTGTTTTTGTCAATAATAGGTGTATTAAAATTCAACCTATCTAAGAGAAGATTAAGCCTCTATTTACTTCATCAAACATTCTTTTATTAAAGCCGCTCTTTTTTTGACTGCCTCTATTTCTTAGGTTTCTTAAACCAAAGTAGTATCCGATTATTATTAGAAAGAGTCAGGTTGGTGATTCCAATATTGTTTAATCTATTATTATTTAATGGAAAATTTCCGTTTAAATCCAACTCTACACCCTGGGTTACTTTTTCTAATTGAAATCCTTTAGTTTGATAGTCCATGATGAGCTTTACTATAGAAGGATTTTTAAGCTTTTTACGTTCAATTTTTTTTTCTCCATCATCAATATAAACCACCAGTTCTTTTGTATTTTGACTCACAATATCGATTATTACCCACTCTTGACTATAGGTTTTTATAAAACTAAAACTCAGTAATAAAAAAATTAGTCCTCTTCTCATTTTCATTCTTTATTTAAAAGAAGGAAGAAATAGTCATCACTTCCTTTAAACATTTAATCTCTTTGAGCTTATTTCGACTTTGAAATATCTACTAATAAGAGAATTAAAGTTAATGCCATAGTAAAAATCGTAAGATACGCTACAAATTCCATCGACGGGTATTTTTTATTTCCCCTTAAGGTACAAAGAAATCAGGAATTGATTTTTACTGCAAAAAAATCCTCCTTGGGGGAGGATCGATTTTGTATTATTTATATTTAGAATGCATAGGAAATCCCCAGACTGGCTTGTGTTGCTCGATTATCAACGGTCCCAATATTTACATTATTTGCCGATAATAATTGTGCTTCATTTTCAGAAAGGCCTCGTTCTATTCTTGCATCTATTCCAAATTTCCCTAGATGAATCCGTGCCCCTAGGTGAAGGCCAAAGGTAGACTCACTTGTCAGCGTTTCGAGTGAATACTCTCCTGAATTCCCTAAATTATAACGGTAAGAAGGACCAGCAAAGGCACTCAGTATAGGGAGTAACTTCAGTCCTAAAGAGACTGGGGCTTCCAGTCTGGACTGCCCCACTGTGATATTATCAAATGTCGTCCCAAATTTGGAAAAATGAACTTCTGGTCTGATATAAAGTTTGAGTAGTTTAAACTCCGTATAAAGCCCTATATTAAAACCATTTACTAAGCCTTTGGCATCATCTACCGTGCGAAACTCATTTGCCAGATTATTGATGTCACCAGACGAGTCAAAATTCAAGCCCGCTTTCCATCCTACTTCAAAAAATTTATTTACCACCTGACTTACTGGATTGCTCGTATTTTGTCCAAATGCTGTTGCAAAACAAAAGAAGAGAAGAAGAATTGATTTTTTCATTTTTATAGAATTTAGATTACTTTTTTTGAAAAATTTATCTGTGATTTTAAATTTCGTTTTTTTACTAAAATTACTTTACTAGGCAAACGCTTGGTTGTTAATTATTATTGTCTTACTGGATTCTTTTGGAGGAAAAAAATAAGTATACACAA
>WTIP01000160.1 GCA_011525195.1 Flavobacteriales bacterium
ACACCTTTACAAGTGTTGACGGGCGCAATCCAATGGGGGAATAGTCAAAAGAGGCATGTCCTTTTGAGACTGTCTTTAGGCGGTCATAGAAATCAAAAACAATTACTGCCAATGGCAAATCAAAATTTAATTCTACCCTTTCGGTGGTAAGGTAGGTTTGATTGGTAATTTGACCGCGTTTTTCAATACAAAGAGACATGACATTCCCTACAAAGTCTGATTTGGTGATAATGGACGCTTTGATATAAGGTTCCTCAACACGATCCAAAAAAGAGGGATCAGGAAGGTCAGATGGATTGTTTACCATAATAATTTCATTGGGATCTTTTTTGGTATAAGCGTGATAAGATACATTAGGAACAGTTGTTATCACTGTCATATTGAATTCTCGCTCTAGTCTTTCCTGAATGATCTCTAGATGCAGCATCCCCAAAAATCCACATCGAAAGCCAAACCCAAGTGCTGTCGAGCTTTCCGGCACAAACACTAAAGAGGCATCATTCAATTGTAGCTTTTCCATACTGGCGCGTAGCTCCTCATAATCTTCTGTATCTACTGGATAAATTCCCGCAAAAACCATGGGTTTTACCTCTTCAAAACCTTCGATGATTTGTTGGGTAGGTTTGTCCGCCCCTGTAAGGGTATCCCCTACTTTTACTTCTTTGGCTTCTTTGACCCCTGTGATGAGGTAACCTACATCACCTGCGGATATGATATTCTTTGGCACTTGTTTAAGCTTTAGCGTACCAATTTCATCAGCAAAATACGTTTTCCCTGTAGCAATAAATTGGATTTTCTGTCCCTTTTTGATCTCACCGTTGACGACTCTAAAGTAAGTTTCCACCCCACGAAAAGGGTTGTATACTGAGTCAAAAATTAGTGCCTGTAGGGGAGCATCTACTTTTCCTTTTGGAGGAGGTATGCGTTCGATAATGGCAAGTAAAATATCCTCAATTCCAAGTCCAGTTTTGGCGGAGGCGGCAATGATTTCTCCAGCATTACAACCTAATAAGTCAACAATATCATCGGTGACTTCGTCAGGATTGGCAGAGGGAAGATCTACTTTATTAAGCACTGGAATAATTTCTAGATCGTTATCAAGTGCTAAATAAAGATTGGAAATCGTTTGCGCCTGAATGCTTTGTGCGGCATCTACGATAAGCAGGGCCCCTTCACAAGCGGCAATGGAACGAGAAACTTCGTAAGAAAAGTCAACATGGCCAGGGGTGTCAATGAGGTTCAGCACATAGGTTTCTCCCTGATGGGTATATTCCATTTGTATGGCGTGCGACTTAATGGTAATCCCCCGTTCGCGCTCCAGGTCCATATTGTCTAAAAGTTGATCTTGTTTTTCTCGGTCACTGACCGCACCGGTATAATCCAATAACCGATCGGCCAGGGTGCTTTTCCCGTGATCAATATGTGCAATAATGCAAAAGTTTCTAATGTGTTTCATACGACGCCGTCTTTCATAGCCATGCAAATATACATCTTTGTTTTTTGCTTTTTATTAATCCTTAAGATTTGTACCTTTTTAGTATGAAAGCATCTCCCCTTTTTTTACGTTATTTATTTGCATTTACATTTTTGTTCTCGGCCTACACGAAATTTGTTGCTCCCGGGTATTTTGAAATAACTTTAATGGACCAGGGTTTGGCACCAAGCCGCATTTTTGCGGCTTACTTGAGTCGGTTTTTTATTGGTTTGGAATTTGCTCTTGGGGTCCTCCTTTTATTACCGTTTTATACTCGAAAGCTGCTTTTGTTTTCTTTAGTGCTAATAGGAGGGTTTAGTTTGCATCTAATTTATTTATGGTCTTTAGGTGATCAAGAAAACTGCGGCTGCTTTGGCGAGATGATTTCAATGACTCCTTTAGAATCTCTTCTAAAGAACGCGCTATTAATGGGCCTTGCTTTTTGGATATATATTAAAGTCCCAAAAGTAGATAAAGCAAAACCGATGCTTTTATTTTTTAGCTTGTTATTGATTGGAAGCATGTGGATATTACTCCCTTTACCAAAGCCACAGGCAGAGAATTTTATACAATTTACCCACTTTGAACCCATAGGACGCGTTGATTTGGCACAAGATGAGGTGTTGGTTGCTGTTTTTAACTTGGATTGTGAACATTGTCAAGCCGCTGCAACTGAGCTAGTGAAATTGAGTAAAAATCATACATTACCCCCTATATATGTTTTGTTTTTCAAAGAGGGGTCAACCTCTGTAGAACAATTTGAAGAACTTACTCAAAGCCACTTCCCTTTTACTTTTATTGATACTTCTACCTTTTTTGATTTGATAGGTGCGTCTCCCCCACGTATTTATTATCTGAGTCAAGGAGAGGTAATACAATTTTGGGATTCCGATCTTACTCAAGGCCTTTTAGAGCGTTTTCCTGCACAATGAGTAGGCTGAAAAGTTTTCCGTATTTTTGTGAAAACTTTTGATCGTGGTGAAGATTGGCGAGATAGAATTAGGAGAATTTCCATTGTTGTTAGCCCCTATGGAGGACGTGAGTGACCCTCCTTTCCGCGCTTTATGTAAAGAGAATGGGGCAGACGTTGTCTATACAGAATTTATTTCGAGCGAAGGGCTTATTCGCGATGCGGCAAAAAG
>WTIP01000009.1:0-6508 GCA_011525195.1 Flavobacteriales bacterium
TAGCATAGCCTTTTTTTTCTGCTGCTAATAAAAAGCGATCTACAGACTTTAATAAGGGAACTAGTTGTAGTTCTAAGGAATCAATGGTATCATCTCGGTCTATAAATACATAAGAGGCTTCATTTTCAAATGCTGTATTACTCCAAAAAAAGACTTGGTAAAAATAAAAGACAAAATAACTGCCCAAGCCAACACCGATAAAACTTATTAAAACAAGAAGTTGTCTTTTATTCATCATCAAAGTGTTTTTTGGTATAAATATTCATCGTGAAATTCGCCTTGATAAAAATTCCACTCTTTTTTGAGACCAGATTGGCTAAAACCAGCGGATTGAAATAGGAACTTACTCGTCTTATTTTCAATCGCGATATTGGCATATAGCGTTTTAAGCTGCAAAATATTTTTTGCATATTCCTCTAATAAGCCCAGCGCTTTGCTTCCAATTCCTTTATTGCGATATTCTTGAAGAAGATACAAGCCTATGCCAGCACGCCTATGGAGTGGCTCAAAATCAAATAAATCAATACAGCCTAAAAGTATTTTATCTTGATTTGAAATTACAAATCGCTTCTGCCTCACCTGAAATATATCTTGCTGTTGTTCTCTAATAAATTGCTTTAATAGCACGCGTGAAAAGGGTTCAGTCTGATTGGAATACTTCCAATAGGCAGTGTCATTCTCTATCTTTTCTAGCGCCAGCAGGTCTTCAGGTTCTAGTGCACGTAAATGAATCTCCACAGTATTCATACTTCGATACTTCCTGAAAAAACAAATTCAGCGGGGCCTGTCAGATAAATAGTATGGTAGGTCCCTTCTGCCACTTGAAAAGAGACTGTCAATCTACCGCCTGGCGCATCAAAAATTAGGACGTTGGCATTTTCTGAAGCGCCACTGTAGTGCATGGCTATCGCCGCAGCTACCGTTCCTGTTCCACAGGCAAGGGTTTCCCCTTCAACCCCCCGTTCATAGGTTCTAATTTTATAGTGTGTTGGGCTTAACTGTTCTATAAAGTTAACATTGAGACCCCCGGGCTGAAAGCGTTCAGCATAACGTATGGCGGCCCCCTCTTTGGCAACAGAAATTTGATCTACTGCTGGAACAGTCTTGATATAATGGGGGGAACCCGTATCTAAAACAAAGGCCTCCCCCTCTTGAGAAATATCGCTGACGGCTGCCATTTTAAGTTCTACTTTACTGGCATCAAAATAATGCGCTGTATGTATTCCATCTATGGCGCGGAAAGACGTTTGTTGTGTGATTATTTTTTTATGATGGGCAAAAGCCACGGCACAGCGTCCCCCATTTCCACAAAGTGTACTTTCATTTCCGTTGGCATTAAAGTATTGCATGCTAAAATCCGAAGCCTCATCGGTATGGATGATAATTAAACCATCTGCCCCTATCCCTTTATGTCGATCGCAGAGCTGTTCGATTTGAGTTTGGCTCAAACTGGGAACCGTGCCCGCCCGATTATCAAGGAGGATAAAGTCATTCCCCGCACCTTGGTATTTGTCAAACTGGATAGTCATCGGTCAAAGATAAATATTTTTAGAGGTGTTAAAGGGGCGTTAAAGGAATTTTAATTTTAACAAAAATGAATAATTTTGAATCAAAAATTTAAACCTATGAAATCATTTTTCAAAACTTTAAGTATTGCACTTGTAAGTGCCCTTTGCAGTATTTTTATTTATGATCAGTTTTTTCAAACTAAAGTCACTACGGCTTTGGATTCCCCTGACTCTCCCCAGCTTATCCCTGCCAATTATTCATTTAATGCAAATGCTTATGCCGCAGAAGCCACAGACTTTACCAAGGCTGCTGAGAAAACAGTAAACGCCGTTGTTCATGTAAAAAATACTAGTACCGCGGAAGACAACCTCCCTTCTTTTTATCGCTATTTTTATGGAGAGGAAGAAATCCCCGAGCGCATCGGTACGGGTTCAGGAGTTATTGTCTCACCAGATGGCTATATTATTACCAATTACCATGTGATTGAAAATAATAGTTCTATTGAAATTACAACAAATGACAATAAAACCTATAAGGCTGTCGTCATCGGAACCGATCCTGATACAGATATTGCCGTGCTCAAAATAGACGCTAATCAAAAATTACCTTATGTCTTTTTTGGCAACTCCGATGCCACCCGCATTGGAGAATGGGTATTGGCGGTAGGAAATCCTTTTAATCTAAATTCTACTGTAACGGCGGGTATTATCAGTGCCAAATCTAGAGACCTCAATAAAAGTGACCGTAAAAATGAGTCTTATATACAGACCGATGCAGCTGTAAACCGAGGAAATAGCGGTGGGGCCCTTGTCAATACAAATGGTGAATTGATCGGTATCAATACCGCCATCTCCTCTATGACTGGCGGTTATGTTGGCTATTCCTTCGCTGTGCCGAGTAATGTAGCGCGGAAAGTCTTTGAAGACATTATAGAATTTGGCGATGTTCAGCGTGGCTTATTAGGTGTTATAGGTCAGGCCTTAGATGCGCAAATTGCTGCTCGCTTTGAAGTAGAGGAAACAGAAGGCTTTTATATTACCGATTTGGAAAAAGGGCTGGGTGCAGACCTAGCAGGCTTAAAGGCGAATGATATTATCAAAAGTGTTGATGGTATCGTCATTAATAAGTTTGCAGACCTTTCGGGTTATTTGGCCAGTAAACGTCCAGGTGAAAAAGTAAATGTTACCTATAAAAGAGACGGCAAAGAATACAAGACCACCGTACGATTGGAGAAAATTAATCGAACCGTTTTTTACTATATGGAAGTCAGACCGCTGACACCCGAACAAAAAGAAAGCTATAATACCGATTACGGTTTGTATATCTCTTCAATGAATAACCGAAGACTTTATCAGCGGGGTATTGATAATGGATACCTGCTTTTAGAAGTCAATGGTAAAAAAGTAAATACACTTGCAGATATCAAAAATCTAGATACTACAGACTTGGAAGACCTGCTTTTCCAAAGTCCTTCTGGAGAAAAAAAGATGGTACTTTTACAGTACTAAAAAAAACAAATACAGTTTTATTATAACAAAGTCGTAGTCATCCTACGACTTTGTTTATTTTTACACTCTAAGAGCAGCTTATGCGCATAGATATACTTACTCTCTTTCCTGAGCTTTTACAAAGTCCTTTTGAAGCCTCTATCCTCAAACGGGCACTCCAGTCTGGTAAAGCGGAAGTACATTTTCACAATTTGAGGGACTACAGCACCCACAATCAAAAGCAAGTAGATGATTATCCCTTTGGAGGAGGAGCGGGAATGGTTATGATGATAGAACCCATTGACCGCTGTATCAGCGCCCTTAAAAAAGAACGTAACTACGAGGCTCAGATATACCTTACCCCAGATGGAGAAACTTTAAATCAACAAAACGCCAACCATTTTTCCACCTTTGAGAATATAATCCTCCTCTGTGGGCATTATAAAGGAGTCGATCAAAGGGTGCGCGACCACCTGATTACCCATGAAATTTCAATCGGTGATTTTGTGCTTTCGGGGGGAGAACTCGCCGCTGCTGTTTTTTGTGACAGTATTATCCGACTGATACCAGGGGTATTAGGAGATGAATCATCAGCTTTGACAGACAGCTTTCAAGACGGTCTGCTGGCCCCACCTATATATACACGCCCTGCACAATATAAAAGCTGGGCGGTACCCGAAATTTTAACTTCTGGAAATACTCCTAAAATAGAAGCCTGGAGAGAAGAAAAAGCGCTCGAACGTACCCAGCGCCTGCGCCCAGATTTACTAAAATAAATTTATTTAATACCCTATTGAAAAAAAGGGCGTTGTATTGTATACTCAAAAAATAAGTTTAATTTTGCAGCACAAAAGAATTAACCTCTGACGAAAATCGTGTATGTTAACCTTAAAAATTTAATGAACTGCTAGATGGAAGCATTACTCAATTTCGTTCAAAACGAATTCATCGAAAAAAAAGAATTTTCCGCATTTGATGCAGGAGACACCTTAACGGTATACTACCAAATCCGTGAGGGGAATAAAGTGCGTACACAGTTTTTTAAAGGAGTTGTCATTCAAATTAAAGGACAAGGTCTTTCAAAAACATTTACCATACGCAAAATGTCAGGTACTGTAGGGGTAGAACGTATCTTCCCATTCAATATGCCAGGACTCGAAAAAATTGAAATCAATAAAAAAGGAAAAGTACGTCGTTCACGCATTTATTACTTTAAAAAACTAAGAGGTAAAAAGGCGCGGATTAAAGAAGTACAGATAAACAAATAAATAAAAACCGCCTTTGAGGCGGTTTTTTTATGGCTTTTTAGTCCAATAAAAAGCTAGCCCTTATATTTGCAATCGAAAAACCAAAATTTTAAACTCATGTCAAAAATTAAAGTAGCCAATCCCGTAGTAGAAATGGATGGGGATGAAATGACAAGAATCATTTGGAAATTCATCAAAGACCAACTTATTCTCCCTTATTTAGACCTCGATATCAAATATTTTGATTTGTCAGTTACTTCACGAGACGCTACAGAAGATAAGATCACGATCCAAGCCGCCAATGCGATTAAGGAATACAATGTAGGTATCAAATGTGCCACTATTACTCCTGATGAAGAGCGGGTAAAAGAATTTAATCTTTCAAATATGTGGCGCTCTCCGAACGGCACCATTCGAAATATTGTAGGTGGGACCGTATTTAGAGAGCCTATTATCATGAGCAATGTACCCCGCTATGTACAAGGCTGGACCAAGCCTATTTGTATCGGGCGTCATGCTTTTGGAGATCAATACAAAGCAGCGGATACAGTAACGACAGGGAAGGGAAAACTCACAATGACCTTCACCCCAGATGATGGAGGCACCCCCAAAACATGGGAAGTCTATCACTTCCAAGAAAATGGAGTCGCCATGTCTATGTATAATATTGATTCCTCTATTTATGGCTTTGCGCGCTCGTGTATGAATCGGGCACTCGATAAAGGATGGCCTTTGTATTTTTCTACAAAAAATACAATTATGAAAGCCTATGACGGACGTTTTAAAGACATCTTTCAAGAAGTTTTTGAGAATGAATTCAAAACCAAATTCGAAAAAGCAGGCATTACCTATGAACACCGCCTGATAGACGATATGGTGGCCGCTGCCATGAAGTGGAATGGGGGTTTTGTCTGGGCGTGTAAAAACTACGACGGTGATGTACAATCCGATACTGTTGCCCAAGGTTTTGGCTCTTTAGGACTGATGACTTCTACCTTGGTAACGCCTGACGGAAAAACAATGGAAGCAGAAGCTGCCCACGGTACAGTAACCCGTCACTACCGTCAGCACCAACAAGGAAAAGAAACCTCTACCAACCCGATAGCCTCGATCTTTGCATGGACAAGAGGACTGGCACACCGCGGTAAATTAGATGACAACCAAGAATTGATCGACTTTTGTACAGCCTTAGAAAATGTCTGTATTGAAACAGTAGAAAGTGGAAAAATGACCAAAGATTTGGCGCTTCTTATTCACGGTAAAGATTTAAACAGTTCACATTACTTGACAACCCAACAGTTTTTATCTGCCCTTAAAGAAAATTTAGAAGCCAAGCTCAACGGCAAGTTTTAAAGTCTTCTTAGAAAAATCAAACCCTACTGTTTAACTGTAGGGTTTATTTTTTAACTTCGTTTAAAACTAAATTATGGGCTTCGAAAAAATCACAGAACAAGCGTCTCACCACGACCACCTCGAGCAAAAAAGCATCGCTGAGCTACTAGAAGGCATCCATCAAGAAGATCATAATGCAGTAGGGGCAGTCGGTAAGGTATTGCCGCAAATAGAACGCCTGATTGAAAAAGTAGTTTCCCAATTAAAAAAAGGGGGGCGCCTCTTTTATATCGGTGCTGGCACCAGCGGCAGATTGGGTGTACTGGATGCCTCAGAATGTCCCCCCACTTTTGGTACCCCACCCGAAAGAGTCATTGGCCTCGTAGCCGGAGGGGATCACGCCCTGCGCAATTCCATAGAAAAAGCAGAAGACGATACCGAACAAGCCTGGAAAGACTTAGAAGCCCACCATATCAATACCGATGATGTCTTAGTCGGTATTGCTGCCTCTGGTACAACCCCCTATGTAGTAGGAGGACTCCAAAAAGCACAAGCCAAAGGAATCCCAACAGGAGGCATTGCCTGTAACCGAAATAGCCCCCTAGCTGCAGTAAGTGATTATCCGATTGAAGTGATTGTAGGACCCGAATTTTTAACGGGCAGCTCGCGCATGAAAGCGGGTACAGCCCAGAAACTAATTCTCAATATGATTACCACCGCTACCATGATCCAGTTGGGGCATGTCAAAGGCAATAAAATGATAGATATGCAACTTTCCAATGACAAACTACAAGGACGTGCAGAAGGGATGGTCATGGAAGCACTTCAAGTAAGTCGTGAGGTGGCCCAAAGCCTACTAGAAAAAAACCACAGTGTACGCGCAGCCATAGCCGCCTACCCAAAAAAGTAGTTTTTATTCCCGATTTTTTACCT
>WTIP01000009.1:6608-10087 GCA_011525195.1 Flavobacteriales bacterium
GCGCAGCCATAGCCGCCTACCCAAAAAAGTAGTTTTTATTCCCGATTTTTTACCTCTATGAAATACCTACTTCATCCTAAAGGCTCTACCGTTTTAATTTTCGACCAAGAACACAGGGAGCAACAACTTTTCGTAGATATGTTATTAGCACCCCCTGATTGGACTGACAGCTACTATGATCGATTAGAAAAACAAGAAAAAATGAGCCAAATAATTGATGTGCCACACTTTGTTGACTCAAAACATGTTGGATTGATTCAACTTGCTGATTTTATGTGTTTTTTTCTTCGAAAGCACATTGAATTGCAATTGGGACTTTCACAACCCAAATATAAAGACGAAATAAAAAAAGTCAGCGATTGGACAAAGATGATTTTAAAGTCCTCAATCCCTAAAAGCAATATTTTCAAGAAACGCGGTAGATGTGAGTGTTCTGATTTATTTTACCAATATGCGCCCGAAACAATTAGATGAAACGTATATCGATCATATAGTACTTACTCATTTTACCATAGTGGGAACCCTAATCGGAATTCTTTATTTCTTCCCCCACTTCCCTATCTTTACCTAAAAAAAAATGAGAATGGACAAACCCTTATTAATCAAAGGCCTTAAAAAGATGAGTTTGTTTTTGCTCTGTTGTTTTATTGGCCCTGTCGTTGTGCATCAGGCCTTTAAAAATCAGGGGCATCCCCTCTATATCCCTGTTTTAATAGCGGGGCTACTTTTTCTTATTACCGCTTTTTATTACGGCTTTACAGGCATCAGAACCCTCGTCAGGGCCCTTTTAGGAGCGCGCAAAACAAAACTTTAAACAATCCATTGCGTACTAGTCTGAGACCTTTTATCTTTGCCCAGCATTGAATTCAACTATGATCGAAATTCGTTTTCCTGACCAGTCTGTCCGCTCCTATCCCAAGGGTACAACGCCTTTTCAAGTCGCTCAAAGCATCAGCGAAGGGCTGGCGCGTAATGTACTGTCTGCCCAATTTAATGGACAGACCATAGAGGCAACTACTCCTTTAGAGGAAAATGGAGAAATCAAACTCTTTACCTGGAATGACAAAGAAGGGAAAACTGCCTTTTGGCACTCTTCAGCCCACGTTTTGGCACAGGCCCTATTGGCGCTCTATCCCGAATGTAAACTTACTATAGGTCCCGCCATAGAAAATGGGTTTTATTACGATGCTGATTTTGGTGACCAGAGTCTCACTGAAAAAGAGTTAGTTGCCATTGAGAAAAAAATGCTGGAGTTTGCACGGGAAAAATTTGAATTTAAAATGCGTTCCAGCACCAAAGCGGAAGCGCTCGCTTATTATAAAAAGCAAAATAATCCCTATAAAATTGAGCTAATCGAAAATTTAGAAGACGGCACCATTACTTTTTGTGACCATGCCGACTTTACAGACCTCTGCCGGGGAGGGCATATCCCTCAAACAGGGGTCATCAAAGCCATCAAATTGACCAATGTGGCAGGGGCCTACTGGCGGGGTGATGAGACCAAGCCACAGCTCACGCGGATTTACGGGATTTCATTTCCTAAACAAAAAGAGCTTACCGAATACCTCGAGCGTGTAGAAGAAGCCAAAAAGCGCGATCACCGCAAGTTGGGGAAAGAATTAGACCTTTTTACATTTTCCCAAAAAGTAGGGCAAGGACTGCCTCTATGGCTGCCTAAGGGTGCTGCATTGCGGGATCGTTTGGAAAATTTCTTAAAAAAGGCACAAACCAAAGCAGGCTATGAGCAAGTAATCTCTCCCCATATCGGCAATAAAGAGCTTTATATGACCTCTGGGCATTATGAAAAATACGGTGCCGACAGCTTTCAGCCTATTCATACGCCTGCCGAAGGTGAAGAGTTTTTACTCAAACCCATGAACTGTCCCCACCATTGTGAGATCTATAAAGCCAAGCCTTGGAGCTACCGCGATCTGCCTAAGCGCTATGCGGAATTTGGTACTGTATATCGTTATGAACAAAGTGGAGAACTACACGGACTGACACGCGTACGCGGCTTTACACAAGACGATGCGCATATATTTTGTATGCCCGAACAGCTTGATGAGGAATTTAAAAAAGTCATCGACTTGGTCTTGTATGTTTTCAGTTCACTCGGATTTGAAGACTTTACCGCTCAGGTGTCCCTACGCGATCCGCAAAAGCCAGAAAAATACATCGGCTCCACCCAAAACTGGGAACTCGCCGAACAAGCCATACTCAATGCCGCTAAAGAAAAAAATCTAGACTATGTAGTCGAAACAGGTGAGGCCGCTTTTTACGGTCCAAAACTCGATTTTATGGTCAAAGACGCGCTAGGTCGTCAATGGCAGCTGGGTACTATTCAGGTAGATTACAACCTCCCTGAACGCTTTGATTTACAGTATAAAGGCAGTGATAACGAACTCCACCGTCCTGTAATGATCCACCGTGCCCCTTTTGGAAGTATGGAACGTTTTGTCGCCATTTTATTAGAGCACACCGGCGGAAATTTCCCACTTTGGCTCATGCCAAATCAAGTAAATATTTTGTGTGTCAGTGAAAAATATAAAAATTACGCTTTAAAAGTTTTAAATTTCTTGGAAAATCACGAAATTCGCGCCCTCTTAGATGATCGTAACGAGACCATTGGTAAAAAGATTCGCGAATCAGAAATGACCAAGGTTTCTTATATGATGATAATAGGAGAAAAAGAAGCTGCGGAAGATAATGTATCTTTACGCAAACATCATGAGGGTGATTTAGGAAGTTTCAGCCTCGAGGATGTTGTAGTACGATTAAAAAGTGAAATCGAAAGCAGCCAAGCTACTTTCGAAGTTTAATTTAAAAGAGAGAAAACATAGCAATACGAAGACGAAGAACGAACCGCCCAGGAAGGGTAATTAAAGAAGATCAGCACCGCATTAATCAAAAAATTACTGCGCATGAGGTTCGTCTGGTTGGTGATAATATTGAAGTGGGTGTTTATCCACTAAGAAAAGCTTTGTCTTTGGCTGAAGAATTTGGTTTAGACCTCGTAGAGATTTCTCCAAAAGCTTCGCCTCCAGTATGCAAAATATTAGAATACAAAAAGTTCTTATACGAACAGAAAAAACGAGAAAAGGCACTCAAAGCGAAGACAAGTAAAATTATAATCAAAGAAATTCGTTTTGGTCCCAATACAGATGAGCACGATTACGAATTCAAAAAGAAACATGCTGAAAAGTTTCTTAAAGAAGGCGCCAAATTAAAAGCCTTTGTTTTTTTCAAAGGACGCTCAATCGTTTTTAAAGAAAAAGGACAAATCTTATTGCTTCGTTTAGCACAAGATTTGGAAGAACTGGGAAAAGTAGAACAAATGCCAATTTTGGAAGGGAAAAAGATGACCATCTTTATCGCTCCAAAGAAAAAATAAAAAAAGGGAGTCATGCCAAAAATGAAAACAAAGTCAAGTGCAAAAAAACGTTTTAAACTTACGGGTAGTGGTAAGATTAAAAGAAAGC
>WTIP01000030.1:0-6067 GCA_011525195.1 Flavobacteriales bacterium
ATGAAAAATCTACTGTTTATTTCAGCCTTATTTCTTGGGCTTAGTATTCTCTCAGCTCAAAACCAAGAAAAAGATAAAACGCTCATACGAGTAGAAAAAATTTATGATGAAAACGGAGAATTACTTCAGTATGATTCTACTCGTTTAGACCGCAATGCGCATTCTAAAAACAAGCGCGTTTTCTACCTCAAAAAAGACAGCTTTCGCCCTAACAGCCATTTTCAATTTCCTGATCATTTCTTTGATTTAGAATCTCTTAAAGACAAATACAATTTAGATTCAATTATTGAGCAACACCATCATACAATTAATTATAAGCTTAAAAAATTAGAAAAAGAGGCGCTGTTAACTCTTCAAAATTTAAAAAATGAACTTGAATGGGAGGAGCGTCATCAGCCTTAATTTTTAGAATTAAAAAACATCTCAAAACACTTGATTCCCTCATTGAAGTAAAAACAAAGGAAATCGAAGACGCTTTCAAATCATTTAAGGATTCCAAAAAGAAAAACACTTAAAGGGGTAGGTAAACTAGTTTTTTAGTTTCAAAAAAAGGCTGATTAAAATATTTAGAAAGCTCAAATTCTTGCGCCAAAGGAAAATTTTTTAACTCCTCAGAAAGATCACCGCCCTTTAGGTAAAGAAGTCCATTTTTTATCTTATTTTTTTGTGAAGCGGAAATATTTTTTTTTATCCAAGGCACAAAAATATCCATTTGAGCTACCGCCCTGCTCACTACAAAATCCACCTTGTGATCAAAGTTTTCAGCCCTGAGCTGTAAGGCTTTTACATTTTTTAAATCTAAAGCTTGAGAGATCGCATTTACTACTTTTATTTTTTTTCCAATTGAGTCAATTAGATAAAACTGTACCTCAGGGAAAAAGATGGCCAGTGGTATCCCAGGAAAGCCTCCCCCTGTTCCTACATCTAAGACCGAACTACCAGACTTAAAATCTATAAAATTTGCAATCCCCAAAGCGTGAAGCACATGGCGCTCATAGAAAGCATCCATATCCTTTCTTGAAATGACATTGATCTTTGCATTCCAGTAGCAATAAACTTCTTTAAGCATTTCAAAATGGGCTTTCTGTTGATAAGTAAGCGCCGGAAAATATTTTAGTAGAACATCCATCGTGTTTAAATGAAAATTTAAAAATCAAATATTTTAAGCTATTTTAGCTACTAATATTTATTTATGCAAGCTACACAAAGACTCCGCTTTTCAAGAAAAGACTCCAAAGAATTTTTTAAAACTTTAAATCAAAGAGTCAACCAATATTTTAAAGAAAATAAAGTTGAAAAAACTGGAAACTGGAAACTTTACCTGAAAACAGTAATCATGTTTTCATTACTGATCGCTCCCTATATCATAGTTCTTACACTAGCGATAAGCCTTTGGTATAAACTTGCACTGTGTGTACTGATGGGTATTGGAATGGCAGGGGTAGGTATGAATGTGATGCACGATGGCAATCACGGATCTTTTTCAAAATACCCCTGGATTAATAAAATAATGGGAGGGAGCATCTATTTTCTTGCGGGCAATGTCTTTAATTGGAAAATACAACACAATGTATTACACCATACCTATACAAATATTCACGGTCATGATGAAGACTTGGAGGCAGGACGTGTATTGAGATTTTCCAAGCACGCCGCCTGGCATCCGCATCACCGTTTTCAGCATATATATTCTGTTTTTTTATACGGTTTACTTACTATAAATTGGGCCATTTTTGCCGATTTTCAACAAATGAAGCGCTATACCAAAAGAAAACTTTCCTATCTCAATAGTAAAAAACCAAGCCTTCAGTGGGTTGGACTTTTTCTTACTAAAATCATGTATTTTTCGATATGGATTGTGGTTCCCATTTTTGTTATAGAAGCACCATGGTGGACAGTGATCATCGGATTTGTAGTGATGCATTATACAGCTGGGCTCATCTTAAGTCTTGTTTTTCAGCTGGCTCATGTAATTGAAGATGCTGAAATGCCAGAGGCAGACCGCTCAGGAACAATGAAAAATACTTGGGCCATCCACCAGCTGTTGACTACTGTAAATTTTTCAACGAAAAATAAAATAGTAAACTGGTTCACAGGAGGATTAAACCATCAGATAGAACATCATATTTTTCCTCATATTAGTCATATTCACTATACTAAAATTGGTGAAATTGTAAAAAGAACAGCCAGAGAATTTAATCTTCCATATAATGAGTACAAAACAACCAGAAGTGCCTTATATTCGCATTTTAAATTTTTAAAACAACTTGGAGTCCAACCGAGTTAATCTAAACAATGGAAGCATTATCAAACCGAATCAATAGCCTGCCTGTCTCTGCAACACTTGCCATGGCAGCAAAGGCACGTGAATTAAAAAATCAAGGAGTTGACGTCATCGGATTGAGTCTTGGAGAGCCTGATTTTAATACCCCCGAATTTATTAAAGAGGCTGCTGTTCAAGCTGTAAACGACAATTGGAATTCTTATTCTCCAGTAGACGGCTATGCGGATCTCAAGGAAGCCATCTGCGAAAAATTCAAACGTGACAATAAGATTCAATATAAGCCTTCCCAAATCGTAGTTTCTACAGGAGCCAAACAATCGATTGCTAATGTGTGTATGGTGCTTTTAAACCCTGGTGATGAAGTGCTGCTGCCTGCACCCTACTGGGTCAGCTATTCCGCAATCGCTACGCTAGCTGAAGCCAAATCAGTACTCATACCCTCTACTATAGATACAGATTTTAAAATTACCCCTGCCCAATTAGAAGCCGCTATTACCCCAAAAACAAAGCTCATTATGTTTAATTCTCCCAATAACCCAAGTGGTACAATTTATACGGAAGCAGAATATAGGGCACTAGGTAAAGTATTGGAAAAGCATCCTGATATCTACATCTTATCAGATGAGATTTATGAGCACATAAATTACGGCACTCCTCATTTTAGTATCGCAGCCATACCAGAACTTTACGACAGAACCATTACCGTGAATGGTGTGGCTAAAGCTTTTGCTATGACAGGCTGGAGAATAGGGTATATAGGGGCCCCCCACTGGATTGCCAAGGCTTGTAATAAAATGCAAGGACAAATTACAAGTGGGGCTAACTGTATCGCGCAAAGAGCAACTATTGCCGCTGTTTCTGCTCCTGTGAGTAAAATCCAATATATGGTAGATGAGTTTGCTGTACGACGTGAATTGATTATTAACTTACTTTCTGAAATTCCTGGAATAAAGCTTAACCAACCTCAAGGAGCTTTTTATGTTTTTCCTGATGTTTCATATTACTTTGGGGAAACCCTTGACGGTGTGACCATAAATAATGCCACTGATTTTGCATTATTCCTTTTAGAAAAAGCCCACGTTGCGACTGTTACGGGTGAAGCTTTTGGCAATGCGAATTGTATTCGTATCTCCTATGCAGCTTCTGAAAGTGATATTCGAAATGCAATCAGTCGTATTGCTGCTGCACTAAATTAGATTCTCCTCTTTATTTTAAAACTGTAACTGCTTCTGCGCTTTTAAATGCATGTAGTAGTGTGCCAGGGTGAGCTGGTGCCAAGGCATGACTAGAAAGACGCCAACCACAAAAAAGAGTAAGCCTAAAAAATACCAAGGAATAAACCTCAGATGCAAAAAGAAGAGCTCCCCTTTAAAACCATCGGTAAGCTCCCAACTTTTTTTTAATGCCTCCTCCACTGAAAATTCAGGATTTTCTGCGAGCAAATAAAAGGTCATCGACAGGCCAAGAGCAAGAATAATCCCAGGGATTATTAATAAGAGTAGCCCCAATACAGTTCCAATCGTGATAATTAGATAAGCTAAAAGCACCTTTGCAAGTGGTTTAAAACCCTCTAATAAGTTTTCTATAGAGGGCGCTTGCTGTTTTACAATATTCAAAAAATAAATACACATCCCCAACTGTAAGGGCCCCGCCAATAAAAAGGAAAGCAGCTCCCCATAAGTATTCAGTTCAGAAGGCAAACCCACTAAGACACCATAAATAATACAAACCAAAGACGCCATCACCCAAAAAGGCTTAAGCTGCTCTCGAGCAGTACGCATAAGTTTTAATAACTCCATTGATTCTTGGATTTATCTGAATTAAAGTTACTACGTATTGAGTATTTTTTCTTGCTTATTGATCGATTCTTGATGAATGGCCTTAAAGACACGAAGAATAAATTCCTCTGAAAGTTTGCGGTCCTCTCCTTCGAGAATCATTTTTCCTAGAATTTCATTCCAACGTTTATTTTGAAGTACAGCCACATTATTAGACTTTTTTAATTGTCCTATTTCAAGGGCAATATTCATTCTTTTGCCTAAAGTGTCTAGTAGGGTTTGATCTAATACATCAATTTGGGCCCTAAGTGTATTCAAGGTATGTTGGTAGGCCTCTTCATCTGTTGTTTTATTTCGAACTTTTAAATCTTTCATGATTTCTACTAATCGTTTAGGCGTAACCTGCTGCGCTGCATCACTCCATGCGTTATCAGGATCCCAATGTGTTTCGATCATCAAACCGTCAAAATTTAAGTCCAATGCAGCTTGAGAAAGATCAAATATTAAGTCTCTTCTTCCCGCAATATGGGAAGGATCACAAATCATAGGAAGATCTGGAAATCTATTTTTTACTTCAATCGCAATTTGCCACTCTGGAATATTACGGTATTTCGTTTTCTCATAAGTAGAAAATCCACGGTGGATTAACCCTAAATTTTTGATGTCTGCGGAATACAATCGTTCGACACCACCAAGCCAAAGTGCTAAATCTGGGTTGACAGGGTTTTTTATTAAAACAATTTTATCTGTTCCCTGAAGGGCATCCGCAATTTCTTGAATAATAAAAGGAGAGACCGTTGATCGCGCACCAATCCATAAGATATCCACCTCATTTTCAAGGGCTAATTTGACATGGTCTTTATTGGCCACTTCAGTTGCAGTTAGAAGTCCTGTTTGTTCTTTGACTTTTTTGAGCCATCCCAATCCTATTGCACCTACACCTTCAAACATACCAGGGCGGGTACGTGGCTTCCAGATTCCTGCTCGGTAAACAGTAACATCTGTATCTTTAAGTTCGTGTGCAATTTTTAAAACTTGCTCTTCAGTCTCCGCACTACAGGGGCCCGCAATTACAAGGGGATGTTCAAGGCCAAAATTAGTGAGCCACTGTCTCATTTCTTTTTTATTTTCCATGGGTTGTTGTATTAATTCGTATTTAGTTTCTCTTATTTTTTTCAGGTATCCCCTGAAGGATTGTTTTAATTTTATTTATTGACTTCATCTGATGAAAAACTTCAGGCCAAGCGTCTGCTTCTAAAAGTCGTTTAAATTGGTCTAAATTGGCGATATATTCCTCTAAAACGCCAATAACATTGCTTTTATTTTGATGAAAGATCGGTGTCCACATTTCAGGAGAGCTTTTGGCCAATCTTACTGTAGATGCAAATCCACTTCCTGCCATATCAAATATGGCTTTTTCATCTTCTTCTTTTTCCATAACTGTTTTTCCCAACATAAAGGAAGATATGTGAGAAAGATGCGAAACATAAGCAATGTGCTTATCGTGGGCTTGAGGATCCATTTCTTGAAGATTCATTCCCATCTGTCTAAAAAATTGTACTGCCCATTCTAATAGATCAGGTCGTGTTTTTTGAGTTTCACATAGAATTTGTGTCTGTGCCTGATAGAGTTTGTCAAAAGCGGCTGACGGTCCTGAAAATTCTGTTCCTGCAATGGGATGTGTAGCTAAAAATTGATTTCTTTTGGGGTGAAGCGAAACAATTTTACAAATAGAAGCCTTAGTAGAACCCACATCAAAAAGCAGGGCGTTATCATTGATTTGATCCAATAAATCTAAAACTAAAGTAGTGGCCACATCTACTGGAATAGCCAAAATTAGAATATCCATTTGTGCGTGATTTGCGGGAGTCAATTCTTGATCAATAATCTTTTTTGTAAGCGCCTCTTGGAGATGTGCTCCATTCTGATCTGCCCCGTAAAGACGAACCTCATCGAGGTGTTTTTTTGCTGCTAAAGCAAAAGACCCTCCAATTAATCCTAATCC
>WTIP01000030.1:6167-11503 GCA_011525195.1 Flavobacteriales bacterium
CATCGAGGTGTTTTTTTGCTGCTAAAGCAAAAGACCCTCCAATTAATCCTAATCCAATAACGCCTATATTCATATTTCAAAACGATTTAAAACCTTGCTAATGGTTGCTTCATCAACGCATAATGAAAAGCGGATATAACCCGCTCCCTGACTCCCAAAAATAGTACCTGGTGTGATAAAGAGGTGTTTTTCATCTAAAAGCTTATCGACAAAAGCCTCTGAATTCAAAGCCCCTTTAGGCAGTTTTGCCCAGACAAATAGGCCAACACTGTTGCTGTCAAATTCTGCCCCTAAAGCGGTCGCTAATTGCTCAACAAGTGAGCGACGCTTTCGATAAATTCGATTTAAATCAGTAAACCACTTTTGATCCATTTTTAAGGCTGCAATAGCCCCTTGCTGAATCCCGTAAAACATCCCCGAATCCATATTGCTTTTGACTTTCAATACAGATTGAATAAAAGACTCCTTCCCACACAGCATACCTACACGCCAACCTGCCATATTAAATGACTTACTCAGAGAATTTAGCTCCATCGCAACTTCTTTTGCTCCAGGTCGAGATAAAATACTTTGCGGTTTTTTGGTCAAAACAAAACTATAAGGGTTGTCATTAACCAATAAAATATTTCGTGCTTTGGCCCATTGAATCAATCGATCAAATGTAGCAGTTGCTGCCTCTGCCCCTGTTGGCATATGCGGATAATTAATCCACATCATCTTAATCTTAGTTGTATCCAATTCTTCGAGTGCATCAAAATCAGGTTGCCATTGATTTGCCGCATTAAGATCATAAAAAACAGGTTCGGCCTCAACCAGACGGGCTACAGCCGCATAGGTAGGATACCCTGGGTTGGGAATTAAAACTTGATCCCCTGGATTGAGAAATGCCATAGAAAGATGCAAAATTCCTTCTTTTGATCCCATCAAGGGTAATACTTCTGTCGCTGCTTCTAGTGTTACATTATAGTGTGTTTGGTAAAAATCACTTATTCCCGCTCTGAGCTCAGGTAATCCTTGATAGCTCTGATACATATGTGCTTTAGGATGACTTAAAGACTGTTCTAGTGCTGAAAGTACGGAAGGATGTGCAGGGAGATCAGGGCTTCCAATCCCCATATTTATAATAGGTTGTCCTGCTGCAATACGCTGGGCTACCTCTCTCAATTTTCTTGAAAAATAATATTCTTGAGTCTGTGCTAAACGTCTTGCTATTTTCATCCCTTTTTAAATTGTGTGTATTCTCCCAAAATTTTAAACTCTGAAGCCATAATACAAACGAGTTGTCTTGCTTTATCGTAATGAGCGAAATCATCAAAAGTTACATCTACAAAAAAAGCATACTTTCCTGGAATTTCAATTACAGGCAGGGATTGGATTTTCGTCAAATTTAATTGACAATCACTCATCACATTCAAAACAGCAGCAAGGCTTCCTCTTTGGTGGTCGAGTATAAATTTTAATGACGCTTTATTTACCTGAATTTCTTCGAGAGGATTGGCTTGAGCTTGAAGGATGACAAAACGTGTAATATTATTTTTTATGGTTTGAATCGAAGAGGCAAGTATTTCCATTCCATAAAGTGAAGCTGCTTCTTTACTGGCAATGGCGCCAATACCTCTGATCTGATTTTCTCCAATTCTGCGGGCTTCATCAGCTGTATCTTCAGCCTCAACTAAGCGAATATGGGGATATTGCTTAAAAAATTCTTTACACTGTAAGAGCGCCATGGGATGCGAGTGGACTTCTTTTATTGCACTGAGTTGTTGACCGGGAAGAGCCATTAATTCATGCTGTATTCCTAAACTATATTCACCAATGATTTTTAGATTGTGTCGATCGATTAATGCATAATTTGGTATAATAGAACCGGCTATAGAGTTTTCTATCGCCATAACTACTTGGTCTGCAGCACCCTCAATAAGTGCCTGCACAGTTGCGTCAAAAGTGTCACATATAACAAGTGAAACGGATTCACCGAAATAGGCCTTAGCTACCACGTGGTGGAATGACCCTCGATTTCCTTGTATTGCAATTTTGGCTTCTGATTCCATAATAGTCAAAAAAAAAGTCCCGAAAAACTCAGGACTTTATTTAATTTATATGCTTTTGCTTATTACAAAGTCCTATTGGCTTCTGAATAGAAGTAATAAAAGCTGTTGTAATAAGAAAATAATGTTTTCATCTGAATAAATTCGGAACAAATGTAGTATAGCTTTTTAAAAAAACAAATACTTCCAACTTTTTTTTACAGATTTCTTTCTAAAAGGGGCAGATTGTATAAAATTGACATTAAATAAGCTATCTTGACTGTTGAAAATGTACCTCCTATGACTGCAGCAGTACTAATTACTATTTTTACCGTGCTTTTTATTTTGTATTTAGAGCGATTAAAGGCTGCTTGGATTAAGAAAATTTTCAATTGGCTGCCCGCCATCCTTTTAGCCTATCTAATCCCCGCAATCTGTTCCTTATTATTAAATCGTGATTTCTCAGAAGTCCAAATTCATCAGTGGAGTAAAGTACTTTTTATTCCATTGGCTATCGTTGCTGTAATGAGTAGTTTGTCTATTTCTCAACTAAAAAAAGTGGGAGTAAAACCTATTATTGTTTTTCTGTCTGGATCCTTTTGGATTGCACTATTTCCTGTAGGCTTTATTGTTCTTTTTCAACATAACTCTTTTGTCTCAGAGAACCTGATACACTTAGAAAATTGGAAGGCGATTCCTCCCCTTGTAGGAAGTTGGATCGGAGGAAGTACGAGTCAGCTCGTTTTAAAAGAACTTGTTGCCTGCCCAGAAGCACTCTTTTTGACTGTACTGGTCTTAGACAATATCTTGGTGAATATTTGGACGATCGCCATGTTTCAAACCATCAAAAAAAGTGAGGCTCTTAATCAGCTTTTAGGAATCGAAACCGATGCACCTCCAGGTGAAATCAATACAAATCAAACTAAAAAACAGCATCCTATATTGAGTAGTCTGATCCTTCTGGCTAGTGTTTTTGTAGTGCATCTTATTATTCCCTCTTTTATAGAAAAAGTAGTTGTCCTTTCATTATTGGGTTTGGTATATGGGTTTTATATACAATCCTGGAATAATACGTTTAGCCTTCAGCTAGGGGATATTTTAATCCTTCTGGCAATTGCCATCTTAGGCCTTAAATTGCAATTTGATCTGATTCAGTTTGACTTTCTTTTTATGGGTTTTTTAATTATTTGGCTTGGAAGTCATTTTCTCATTATGCTGGGTGTCGCTAAATTATTAAATATCCATACAGCCTGGGTTCCTATAGCCAGTATGGCAAATGTGGGGGGTATTGCTACTGCGCCAGCTGTTACTGCTGCCTATGAAAAAAAATGGATGCCCCATGCAGTTATTTTAGCAGTACTCAGCATGGCTACAGGTACTTTTTGGGGAATGCTTACCATAGGTTTAATTCAATTTTTTCTCTCTTGAAAAGATGATAAAAAATAACTACCTCCATTTTATCCTGCTAAATATTGCGATGCTTTGTGTTTCTACTTCTGGAACCTTGGGTCGTGCGATCAATCTACCCCCCCCTCTTACTATTTGGTCACGTGCAGTAATCGCTTTTATATTGCTTTTGGCTTATGTCATTTGGAAGAAAAAACGTCTTCTTTTGGATTTTAAGAAGGAGGGATTTGCAGCCATTATCAGTGGTATTTTAATGGCCGCACATTGGGTAACTTATTTCTTTGCCCTACAGTGGAGTTCTGTTGCGATTGGAATGCTTTCTTTATTTACCTATCCTATGATTACCCTTTTATTAGAACCTTTTTTCTTTCAAATTAGCTATCAAAAGCGACACCTTCTATTAGGAGTGATGATTCTGACTGGGGTTTATTTGCTAGTACCCAGCTTTGCTCTGAATAATACCATTACACAAGGCGTATTAATGGGTATTCTTTCCTCTTTGTGTTATTCCTTAAGAAATATTTTAATGAAACAAAAAATTGCCACTGTAGAGGGTTCTGTATTAATGCTTTATCAGATGGGTATTACTTTAATTATGCTCTTACCAGCTTTAATCTACTTTGAAGTGAAATCATATATTGACAACCTACCGTACCTTTTAATTTTAGGGGTGCTTACTACCGCTGTAGGGCATACCCTTTTTCTAAATAGTTTCAAAAAATTCTCTGTGGGTACCGTCAGTATCATGAGTGGAATTCAACCCATTTATGGTATTTTACTCGGGATCGTCTTTTTAAATGAAATCCCTTCTTATCGTAGTATTTTAGGGGGACTCTTAATTATATTGACTGTACTAATAGAACAAAAAAGCACCCAAACAACTAAAGAGAAATAAGTATCTTTAAAACAAAAAAATGAGTTTAGTTATAGCCGATGTCAGCAAAAGCTATGGAAGCCTTCAAGCCTTAAAAGGCATCAATATAACGCTGAAAAAAGGGGAAGTCGTAGGACTGTTGGGTCCCAATGGCGCTGGAAAATCCACCTTGATGAAAATTCTTACAGGCTATTACAGCCAGTGGGAAGGTCAAATTCATTTTTTTAATCATGACTTGCGTTCAGATTTACGTCAAATCCAAAAAAAGACCGGCTATTTACCTGAAAATAATCCCCTCTATCCCGATATGTATGTGATAGAGTATTTAAAATACACTGCCGCACTCTATCATATTTCCCATCCACCGCTGGATGAAATGATCAAGGAAACGGGATTAGAAGCGCATACCCACTCAAAAATAAGTACGCTTTCTAAAGGATTTAAACAACGCGTAGGCTTAGCCGCAGCCCTACTCCATAATCCAGAAGTAGTTATTTTAGATGAGCCCACAACTGGCCTAGATCCCAATCAACTGATCGAAATAAGACAGCTTATCCGCAAGCTAGGGAAAAATAAAACAGTCATTCTTTCTACCCATATTCTTCAAGAGGTAGATGCACTTTGTGACCGTGTTATTATCATCAATAAAGGAACTATTGTTTTAGATGAGTCTTTAAAAAACCTACGTAAAAATCAACAACAAATTATAGAGGTGAGTTTTGATTACCGTGTAGAAACAGAGGCTTTGGCCCGCCTCCCTCAAGTAGAAAAGGTGACAAATACCCATGATTTTGACTATGAAATTCACCTCAATGGAAATGAGGACCAGCGGCCTGCAGTCTTTGATTTTGCCCATGACAATGGCCTGAAAATTTTGTCTTTACAACTAAAAAACGAAAGCCTTGAAACCCTTTTTAAAGAGTTGACGGTCCATTGAATAAAAAATTTTTCTTAAAACACCGCTTGAGCGATTGCTTTGATGTTGTCCGATTTGCTCATGGAGTAATAATGTAAAAAAGGAACATTGG
>WTIP01000030.1:11603-34425 GCA_011525195.1 Flavobacteriales bacterium
GCTTTGATGTTGTCCGATTTGCTCATGGAGTAATAATGTAAAAAAGGAACATTGGCTTTTTTAAGTTCTTGACTTTGGGCGATACACCATTCTATTCCTACTTGTTTAACCGCCGTGTTGTCTTTACATTTGATGACCTCTTTAACCAATGCTTCGGGTAAATCGACATGAAAACGATGGGGAATCAAATTGAGCTGTTTGAGCGTGGAAAGGGGTTTTAAACCTGGAATAATGGGAATATCGATCCCCTCAGCACGGACTTTTGCTACATAGTCAAAATACTTTTGGTTGTCAAAAAACATTTGAGTCACTACATATTCTGCTCCGGCTTCTACTTTTTTCTTCAAAAAATGAATATCACTTTCCATACTTGGTGCCTCCATATGCTTTTCAGGGTAGCCCGCTACACCGATACAAAAATTTGTGGCATGAGAATTCTGCAATTCATCGTCTAAATAAATACCTTGATTTAAGTCACTTATTTGTTCAACCAGTTCAGTAGCATAGCGATTTCCGTCTGGGGTTGCATTAAAATAGGTCTCTGTTTTTAAGGCATCTCCTCTAAGCGCTACTACATTATCTATTTCTAAAAAATCAAGATCAATGAGGAAATTTTCAGTATCCTCCTTGGAAAAACCACCACAAAGGATATGAGGGATCGCATCTACCTTATACTTACCTTGTATGGCTGCACAAATTCCTACAGTTCCAGGTCTTTTTTTAATCACCTTCATTTCCAACAGTCCATTCCCCGCATCTTTATATACATGTTCTTCCCTGTGATAGGTCACATCCACAAAAGGGGGGTTAAATTCCATCAGTTCATCGCACACCTCAAAAAGTTGGTTGATGCTTTGCCCCTTAAGCGGAGGAAGGATTTCAAAAGTAAATTGAGTGGTTCCTGAGTGTCGGGCGATATGTTCTGTAATTTTCATCTATAGTCTGTTCAAAATTAATCTGCGAGGTTTGGATTTAACCATTTTTTAGCCTCTGCTAGGGCTATACCTCTGCGTTTACTGTAATCTAGTAGTTGGTCTTCTTTGATTTTACCCAAACCAAAATACCGCGACTCAGGATGCGCAAAATAATAGCCTGAAACTGAAGAAGCTGGCCACATAGCTAAGCTTTCTGTTAGACTTACGCCTATCGTTTTTTCAACTTCTAGTAAGTTCCACAATGTCTTCTTTTCTAAATGATCTGGGCAGGCAGGGTATCCGGGAGCGGGACGAATTCCCTGGTATTTTTCAGCAATAAGCTCTTCATTTGTCAATCCTTCCTGAGAAGCATAGCCCCAATAATTAGTTCTTATTTGGTGATGAAGATATTCAGCAAAGGCTTCAGCAAACCGGTCCGATAAGGCTTTCACCATAATCGAGCTGTAATCGTCTTGCTCCGCCTCAAATTCTTTGGCTTTTTCCTCAGTTCCAAAACCAGTGGATACGCAAAAAGCACCCATATAATCAATTTGTTCTAGCGCTTTAGGAGCTATAAAGTCCGCCAATGCTAAATTGGCTTGTCCTTTCGTTTTTTTAAGTTGCTGACGCAGCGTAATCCATTTTCCTAAAAGTTGTGTACGCTTTTCATCTGTATATATCTCTATATCATCACCTACAGAATTTACAGGAAATATCCCAAAGCGCGCTTTGGCCGTAATCCATTTTTCAGTGACTATTTTTTCTAACATCCGTTGAGCATCCTCAAAAAGTGCTTGGGCTTGTGAACCTACTACTGCATCATTTAAAAGGGCGGGGTATTTACCGTGTAAGTCCCAGGATCTAAAAAAGGGCGTCCAATCAAAAAAGGGTACTAATTTTTCTAACTCTAAAGAATGGAGTGTGTGGACTCCTAAATGGTTGGGTCGTTTAGCTTCAAAATTTGTCCAATCAAGTCGGTAAGAATTGGCCTGTGCCTGAACGAGGGAAATATATTCTTTGGTAGTGCCACGGGCCAAAAATTTGGCTTTAAAATTTTCATAATCTGTTCTTATTTGAAGGGTATAGGCTTCTCTTTTTTCTTTTTGCAAAAGGTTACTTACTACACCTACAGCACGCGAAGCATCATTGACGTGAATCACTGGAGCCTTTGTTACTGGAGCTATTTTTACGGCGGTATGTGCTTTTGAGGTAGTAGCCCCTCCAATAAGTACGGGAATCTCAATATTTAAACGCGCTAGCTCTTTAGTAACATAAACCATCTCGTCTAATGAAGGAGTAATCAAACCTGAAAGCCCAATAACATCTACCTCCTCTTCTACTGCCCTTTGAATAATCACCTCTGGAGGAACCATAACCCCCAAGTCAATAATTTCATAATTATTACAGGCCAATACAACACTCACAATATTTTTTCCAATATCATGAACATCTCCTTTAACCGTAGCTATTAAAACCTTTCCTGCCTTTTTAGAGGCTTCTGATTTTTGAGCCTCAATAAAGGGCTGTAAATAAGCTACTGCTTTTTTCATCACACGCGCTGATTTTACCACTTGAGGTAAAAACATTTTCCCTTCACCAAATAAGTCTCCTACTGTATTCATTCCGTCCATCAGGGGACCTTCAATCACTTCTAGCGGTTCTTTTACTTGTTTTCTCGCTTCCTCCACATCCGCCTCGATAAAACGATCAATCCCTTTGATTAAGGCATGACTGATTCTACTTTCTAAGCTTTCTTTTCTCCAGTTGTCATCTTGCTTTTTTTTGGCTTTTGTACTGGAGACCATTTGCTCTGAATAATCTAATAAGCGTTCTGTAGCATCTGCCTTTCGGTCTAGCAGTACATCTTCTACATACTCCATGAGCTTTTTAGGCACTTCATCATAGACTTCAAGTAGCGAGGGGTTGACAATTCCCATATTCATCCCATTTTTTATGGCATGATATAGAAAAGAGGCGTGCATGGCTTCCCTAACAGTATTATTCCCCCGAAAAGAAAAAGACACATTACTTACACCTCCACTCACATTGGCATGTGGAAGATGTGTCCGTATCCAATGGGTTGCCTTAAAAAAATCTAGCGCATTGGTGCGGTGCTCCTCCATCCCTGTTGCAACAGGAAAAATATTAGGATCAAAAATGAGGTCTTCAGGAGGAAAATTTATTTTTGTGACCAGCAAATCATAGGATCGTTTACAAATTTCAATTCGGCGTTCCAAAGTATCGGCTTGTCCTGCTTCATCAAATGCCATAATAATAACAGCGGCTCCATATTTTTTGATGGTTGCTGCTTGCTCTAAAAAGAGAGACTCGCCTTCTTTAAGGCTAATGGAATTCACTACGCATTTGCCTTGTACTACTTTTAGGCCCGCTTCAATAATTTCCCATTTAGAACTGTCTATCATAATTGGGACTCTAGCAATATCAGGTTCTGCAGCTATAAGGTTGAGAAAAGTGGTCATCGCTTTTTTGCCATCGATCATCCCTTCGTCCATATTCACATCGATAATTTGTGCGCCGCCAAGTACTTGTTCGCGCGCAATTTCAATGGCTTCCTGATAATTTTCATTTTCGATGAGGCGCAAAAATTTACGGGAGCCCGTTACATTAGTTCGCTCTCCAATATTGACAAAATTGGATTGTTCATCAATAACCAATGGCTCCAAACCAGATAAATACAACGGCTTTTTCTTTAGCTGAGTCATTGCAAATTTAATTTAGGCTTTCGAGGAGCGTATTTTTGGGCTCGTTCAGCAATTAAGCGGATGTGATCAGGGGTTGTTCCACAACACCCCCCTATAATATTTACAACCTCTTGCTTTAGGTATTCTTCTATTAAATCACCCATTTGCGCTGGTGTTTGATCGTAGGCTCCAAAGGCATTAGGTAGCCCTGCATTGGGATGAGCAGATATAAAATGCGTGCTTTGTGTAGCTAATCTTTTCACATAGGGCAGGAGTTGATCAGCGCCTAAAGCACAATTAAAGCCGATACTTAATACTGGTATATGACTTAGCGAAATTCTAAAAGCCTCCACTGTCTGTCCCGAAAGTGTGCGCCCACTTGCATCGGTGATGGTTCCACTTATCATAATGGGTAAGGCTGTCTTTTGTTTCTGTTGAACTTCCTCTATAGCAAAGAGCGCCGCTTTTGCATTTAGAGTATCAAAAATTGTTTCGACCAAAAGCAAATCAGCACCCCCAGCGAGCAGTCCTTCTACTTGAACCTTATAGGCAGCCACTAACTCATCAAAAGAAACGGCCCGAAAGCCAGGATCATTTACATCGGGGGACATACTTGCTGTCCTATTTGTGGGCCCTATAGAGCCCGCAACAAATCGCGGTTGATTTGGGGTTTTTTCTGAAAATTCTAAGGCAACTTCCTTTGCAAGACGTGTACTTTCAAAATTCAATTCATAAACTAAAGACTCCATCTGATAATCCGCCATTCCTATAGACGTAGATGAAAAGGTATTGGTTTCTACTATATCGGCACCTGCTTCAAAATAAGCAGAATGTATGGATTTGATGATTTCAGGCTGTGTAAGGGAAAGCAAATCATTATTGCCTTTTAATGGGCAGGGATGATCCCCAAATCGCGCCCCACGAAAATCTTCTTCTTCAAGCGTATGCTGCTGAATCATGGTGCCCATGGCACCATCAAGAACCAAGATTCTTTCTTTCAGGATATTTTCAAAATCAGACTTTAGCATCTAATGCATTTTTAAGATCATTCCAGAGGTCTTCATGGTGTTCAAGCCCTACAGAAAGACGAATCATACCTGGTGTAATTCCTACTTCTAGCTGTTCTGCTTCGCTTAATTTACTATGTGTAGTTGAGGCAGGATGGGTAATAATGGATCTCGAATCTCCCAAATTGGCCGAAAGCGAACACAGTTTAATACTATTGATAAATGTTTTACCAGCGTGTAAGCCCCCTTTTATTTCAAAAGAGATAATGCTGCCTCCCTGTTTCATCTGCTTGCGTGCAAGCTGATACTGGGGATGCGAGGGCAAAAAAGGATATTTAATCCAATTGACTTTAGGATGGGTTTCAATTTTTTGAGCTAAGGTCAATGCCGTTTGACAATGTCTGTCTACGCGAACTGCCAGCGTTTCTAGACTTTTGGACAATACCCAAGCATTAAAAGGCGAAAGCGAGGCGCCTGTATTACGTGCAAAAAGATACAATTCCCTAATCAGCTCTTTTTTTCCTACAGTAATTCCCCCCAATACACGCCCCTGACCGTCCATCAATTTGGTTGCGGAATGAATCACTAAATCTGCCCCAAACCGGATGGGTTGTTGTAAATAAGGGGTAGCAAAGCAGTTGTCAACAATAAACAGAAGGTTGTGTTTTTGTGCAAAATCCCCCAAGGTCTCCAAGTCTAAAATATCGACCCCAGGATTGGTAGGAGACTCTATATAAATACAGCGGGTGTTTTCTTGCAGTAAAAATTCCAAATCCTGAATCTGATCGGTATTAAAATAAGTCGTTTCGATATTCCATTTGGGAAGATATTTGGTTATCAGGGCATGGGTAGATCCAAATACGGCGCGAGAAGACAACAGGTGATCTCCTGCTGCAAGAAAGGTGGCAAAAGTGGCAAATACAGCCCCCATACCACTTGCAAAAGCGACACCATCCTCCGCCAACTCCATTTGCGCTACTTTCTGAATAAATTCAGAAGTATTCGGATTGGAAAAACGACTGTATATAGCATTTTGTTTTTCTTCAGCAAAAGAAGCACGCATTTCTTCTGCATCTTCAAAAACAAAACTTGAAGTGAGATGTAGGGGAGAAGAATGTTCTGCAAATGAAGAACGCTCCATCTGCGTTCGAATGGCATTCGTCTCAAAATGGGTGTTAGACTTCGCTTCCATTGAGTATAACTTTATGATTAATTTTGGCGGTAGGTTCTAGTGTTTTAGATACAGAGCAATATTTTTCATAAGAAAGTTGTGCCGCGCGTTTCGCTTTTTCTGCAGAAAAATCTCCTTCTAAATAAATCAAAATATCAATTTGATAGAAAAGCGCGGGGACCTGCCCTTCATGGCGGTGCCCTTTGACTTCCATTTTTAAAACCCTTGGATTTATTTTTTGTTTATTAAGTATGGCTACAATATCAATTGCGCTACATCCTGCCACCCCCATCAATAATAATTCCATTGGACTAACTCCTTTTACTTCCCCACTGGTCTTAGATTTATTGTCTAAAAGTACTTTGTGTCCATTTGAATTTGTCACCTCAAAGAGGTAGTCCTCATTTATGCGTTCAAGTGCAACTTCCATAATTCAATATTTTCTTAGTTAAATAAAGGGGTTAATATTTCTTCCATAGCTTCATTTTCTATGAGAAAAGCATCGTGTCCATGAATAGAATTTAATTCATGATAGAAAATAGACGCTTTTAAAGGCTTGATTAATGCCAATGTTTTTTGATCTTCAATAGGAGTGAAAAATAAGTCACTCCCTATTGCTACCAAGTGAATTTCAGATTTAATCTTTTGAATTAAATCTAATGCTTGCGCTCCGTTTCTTTCAATATTAATAGAGGCCAGTAAGTGATTCATAAGCTTATAGGCGTCTAGATGAAATCGATTAGCCAGTTTTTTCCCATGGTAGGTAAGCCAACTTTCTATATTATAGACCCCCAATTCTTTATTTTTTGTGCGGTCAAAGCGGTAGCTAAAAGACTGGGGCGTTCTGTAGGTTAACATAGCATGAATTCGGGCATCTTCAAGGGGGTTATTTGAATTTTCTAAAATTCTTTGCTGTAGAAAGGTATTTGCTATGATCCAATCGTTTGCTTTCCAATCTGCTGCGATAGGAACCAGATAATTTGCCAATTGGGGTTCCAGAACGGCCATTTCCCAAGCAATGCCTCCCCCTATTGATCCCCCTACAAGCGCATGTAATTTTTGAACCCCTAAATATTTGAGCCCTGCTAAAAAAAATGATGCGATATCCCCTGTATGAAAATCTTCAGGTGTAGTAAAGAGTTGACCCTTTGTTCCATTGCCCGGAATATTAAAAGCAAGAACGGCATAGCGATTGGTGTCAATTGTTTTTTCGGGACCAACCAGCGCACTCCACCAACCCTTTGGACCGGCAACATTTGCATCGCCGGTCAGGGAGTGATTTATTAAAACAACTGGGGCTTGGCCAAGGGGCTGTCCAAAGTGCTGATAATACAAATCAAGTTTTGAAAAAGATTTGCCCGCAGCGGTTTTGATATTTACAAGTGGGAGACTCTGAATTGGATTCATCCTTCATTACAAAGCAGCAAATGCTTGTTCTAAATCTTCAATCAAATCATTTACATCTTCCAACCCAACAGATAACCGAATTAAATCAGGGGTTACCCCAGTGGCTTTTTGAGCCTCTTCATCTAATTGTTGGTGCGTTGTGCTCGCAGGATGAATAATCAATGATTTAGTATCTCCAATATTGGCGAGTAAGGCAAATAATTTTGTTTTATCGGCAACAATTTTACCTCCTTCATAGCCTTCCTTTAAACCAAAAGTTACAATGCCACTCTGCCCTTTAGGCAAGTATTTCTGTGCGAGTTTATTGTACTTGGAAGTTTCAAGACCAGGGTAATTAACCCAAGCTACTTCTTTTTTTGTCGAAAGCCATGCCGCTAGTTTTAGGGCATTTTCAGAATGCTTTTTCATTCTGATTTCTAATGTCTCTATCCCTTGTATGGTCTGAAAACTATTAAATGGACTCGGTGCACTTCCCAAATCTCTCAATCCTTCGATACGCACTTTGGCAATAAAAGCAATATTCCCAAGTGCTTCATGATAATTCAATCCGTGATAGCTCGGATTCGGTTCAGTAAATTCAGGAAAGTTTCCATTCCCCCAATCAAAAGTACCTGCGTCAATAATGATACCTCCTAAAGAAGTCCCATTACCTGTTAAGTATTTTGTAAGTGAATGGATTACAATATTTGCTCCGTGTTCTATGGGATTCAATAAGGCAGGTGAGGCCACCGTATTATCTACTACAAACGGGACTTTCGCTGCCTTGGCTTGCTCAGAAATCCCTTTGAGATCTAGAATATCGAGTTTTGGATTTCCCAATGATTCGGCAAAAAAGAGTCTTGTATTGGGTTGGATGGCTTTAGTGAAATTTTCAACCTCATCAGGATCTACAAAGGTGGTTGTAATACCAAAGCGTGGTAGGGTATTTGACAATAAGTTGTATGTCCCTCCGTACAAACTATTAGAAGCCACTATATGGTCTCCTGTTTTAAGGATAACCATCAGTGTTGTGGCTATAGCAGCGGTTCCCGAAGCGGTTGCCACAGCCGCTACACCACCTTCCATTGCAGCGAGACGTTGTTCTAATACATCATTAGTTGGGTTATTTAATCGTGTGTAAATAAATCCTGACTCAGCCAAAGAAAATAAATTGGCTGCATGATCGGAATCCTTAAATACATACGAAGTTGTTTGATAAATTGGAACAGCTTGGGTTCCTTGTGATTGGGCCGCATCATGTCCTGCATGAAGGGCTTGGGTTGCGAGTTGGTTGCTCATAATTGAAATGTTTTTTTAATGGTTTCTAAATAATCTAATTGTTCCCAAGTGAAAAGCGCTACTTCCTTCGTCACTTTTCCATTATAGGGAGATTCAAATGTTTTGGTTATTATACGAGGCTTGCGCCCCATATGCCCATAAGAAGCTGTTTCCAAATACATAGGATTTCTGAGTTTTAGTCGTTGTTCAATGGCATAAGGTCTTAAATCAAAAAGTACTTTTGCTTTTTCAGCTATCTGCGCATCTGTCAATGCTACTTTTGAAGTGCCATATGTGTTGACGTATACAGAAGTGGGTTCTACCACACCTATGGCATAACTAAGTTGAACTAGAATTTCGTCTGCAACACCTGCTGCCACCAAATTTTTTGCCATATGGCGTGCGGCATAGGCAGCACTTCGATCTACTTTACTAGGGTCTTTCCCACTAAAAGCTCCTCCACCATGGCCTCCCTTTCCTCCGTAAGTGTCTACTATTATTTTTCTCCCCGTCAATCCTGTATCACCATGGGGCCCTCCGATTACAAATTTACCGGTAGGGTTTACGTGATAGGTAATATCCGAACCAAATAGTTTTTGGACATGAGGTTCGCATTGGGCAATCACGCGTGGCATTAAGATAGAGACTATATCTGATTTAATTTGCTCCAACATTTTATTTTCATCAGGATCAAAATCATCATGCTGAGTGGAAACGACTATAGTATCAATTCTCAAAGGGCGATTATTCTCATCATACTCTATGGTCACTTGTGATTTTGCATCAGGACGTAAATAATGAAGTCCCTCTTTTGCCCTTCTGAGCGCGGCGAGTTCGATCAGTATTTTATGGGACAGGTCTAAGGCTAAAGGAATATAGTTTTCTGTTTCATTACTGGCATAACCAAACATGATTCCTTGATCTCCAGCTCCTTGAGCCTCTTTTTGCTCTCGATCAACACCGCGATTTATATCCTGAGACTGCTCATGAATCAAAGAAATAACCCCACAGGAATCACCACTAAATTGGTAGGCTCCTTTGGTATAGCCTATTGCATTAATTGTATCTCGTGCGATTGATTGAAGATCAAGATAAGTAGCACTTTTTACTTCTCCAGCTAAGATAACCTGTCCTGTAGTTACTAGGGTTTCACAGGCTACCTTACTTTCAGGATCAAAAGCGAGAAAATGATCTAAAAGTGCATCACTAATTTGATCTGCAATTTTATCAGGGTGTCCTTCACTTACCGATTCAGACGTAAAAAAATATGACATTTAGTTGTTGCTTTAGGGAAGGATTTAAACGATGCGGTTTAAAGCAACACTGCTTTAGCATTTTTTTATCGAGGTTTGCAATCAGTCAAATCCTTCCTCGTTAAACAGGCCAAAAATACATTTTTTTTTAAATCTATACTATTTTTCAAAAAAATATCCATTTCGGGTATTTAAAGAAGCTGATTTCTTTTTTGTTTTCAAAAAAGAAATTAATTTGCGATAATACTATTTAACTACTCTCATGCATATTGCAATAGCTGGAAATATAGGCGCTGGAAAAACAAGTCTTACAGAACTTATTGCAAAACACTATAATTGGGAGGGCCACTATGAAGATGTAATTGACAACCCCTATCTAGATGATTTTTATAATCATATGGAACGCTGGTCTTTTAATTTACAAGTATATTTTTTAAAAAGTAGATTCCAACAGTTGCTCTCTTTTAAAAAAAAGAAAAAAACGATTATTCAAGACCGTACCATTTATGAGGATGCCTATATTTTTGCACCTAATTTAAATGCAATGGGGCTGATGAATCAACGCGACTTTAAAAACTATCGAGGGCTTTTTGATCTTATGGAATCAATGATAGAAGGGCCCGATCTACTCATATATTTAAGAAGTAGTATCCCCAATTTGGTCAATAAAATTCACAAAAGAGGGCGTGATTACGAAAACAGCATCAGTATTGATTACCTGAGTCGTCTAAACGAACGCTATGAAGCATGGATTAGCGCCTATGAAAAAGGGCCTATGGTAATTATTGATGTAGATCAATTGGATTTTGTAGAAAATCCTGAGGACTTTAATACTGTGTTGTCCACAATTGACGAAGCGCTTGCTAAGCCTGCATAAAAAAAGGCCAGTTAAAACTGACCTTTTAATTTAAATTTCACTAAAACTCATTCCTTTTCGTTAGAATTAGCTTCCTGGTGTTGATGTAATTCTAAATTTTTCTTCTGATCTGTATTGACTTGAACCGTCATTTCATTTTGTTCTGAAGTAGAGGAAACCTGAACCTGTATTTTTTTTTCTGTATTGTCTTCAGCATCTGATATTACTAGCTGAACAGTTTGCTGATTTTCAGATTGATTTGTAATATAAGCAGTAACCGCATCGTCATCTAATGCAATACTAGGCGCAATTACTAAAGCTACTACTGACATGAGCTTAAGAAGTATATTTAATGACGGACCAGAGGTATCTTTAAATGGGTCACCTACTGTATCCCCTACAACAGCGGACTTGTGTGCATCTGTTCCTTTTCTTCCTTCTTCTTCAATCATTTTTTTAGCGTTATCCCAGGCACCCCCTGCATTCGATTGAAATATTGCCATCAATACACCGCAAGTAGTAACTCCCGCTAATAAACCGCCCAGCATTTCAGCACCTCCTATAAAACCAATAGCTACAGGTACCACAATAGCAAGTACACCTGGAAGTACCATTTCTTTTATAGAGGCTTTGGTTGAAATTTCAACACATTTATCATATTCCGCTACTCCATCTGCAGCATCAAAAGTCTTTCGGTCTGCAGCTGAAGCTTTTGACATGTCTGAATCATACTTGATCATCACATCTAAGGCTGCTCTGAGTGCAGGGATGTCTCTAAACTGACGTCTTACTTCTTCTATCATTGCCATAGCGGCTCTCCCTACAGCATTCATTGAGAGCGCTGAAAAAACAAAAGGAAGCATTCCTCCAATAAGCAAACCTGCCATAATATTGGGCTGTGAAACATCAATAGCTTGAACTCTTGCTGTCTTCATAAAAGCAGCAAATAGCGCCAAAGCTGTAAGTGCGGCAGAGGCAATAGCAAAACCCTTACCTATCGCAGCGGTAGTATTTCCTACAGCATCGAGTTTATCTGTACGTTCGCGCACTTCGCTGGGTAATTCAGCCATTTCTGCAATACCACCTGCATTGTCAGAAATAGGTCCATAGGCATCTACTGCTAACTGAATTCCTGTATTTGCTAACATCCCAACGGCAGCAATTGCAATACCATAGAGACCAGCAAAATAATGTGATACCAAAATCGCTCCTGCAATAAGGAGGATTGGTACAGCGGTTGACATCATCCCTACTCCTAAACCTGCAATAATATTAGTAGCAGCACCTGTTTCAGATTGGGTGACAATAGACTTTACTGGCTTTGTTCCCGTTCCCGTATAATATTCTGTTACTTTCCCTACTGCTAAACCTGCAATTAAGCCTGCAAGAGTCGCATAAAAAACTCCCATTGCACCATAAGGCAAACCTTCAACAGCCTCAGGTAAAAATGCATTGATAAGAAAATAGGAAGCCACAAGCATCAATCCTGCAGAACCAAATTCTCCCAAATTTAAAGCAGCGTGAGGTGATCCTCCTTCTTTAACGCGGACAAAGAAAGTTCCTATAATCGACATTATAATCCCTACAGCAGCTAGAGCTAAAGGAAGATATACAGCGCCCAAACCATCAAAATTAGGCGTTATAATTAAAGCCCCTAACACCATGGTTCCAATAATCGAACCTACATAAGATTCAAAAAGGTCTGCACCCATTCCGGCAACATCACCCACATTATCCCCAACATTATCCGCAATTGTGGCAGGATTTAAGGGATGGTCTTCAGGAATTCCTGCTTCTACTTTACCTACAAGGTCTGCTCCTACATCTGCAGCTTTGGTATAAATACCTCCACCAACACGAGCAAAGAGAGCAATAGAAGATGCCCCCAAAGAAAATCCAGAGAGCACATTCAATACCTCTGTGATGCCCCAACCTTGCGCACTGTAGACTGCAAACAAACCACTAAGTCCTAAAACACCTAAGCCGACAACGCCAAGACCCATTACGGCGCCACCTGCAAAAGCAACTTCTAAGGCTTTCCCTAGAGAATTTCGAGCTGCATTCGTGGTTCTTACATTGGCTTTGGTTGCCACTCTCATTCCGATAAAGCCTGCAAGGGCTGAACATATCGCTCCTACGACAAAAGAAACGGCTACAAAACCATTTGATCCAGACTCAGCCTGCCCCTTAAAAAAGAGGAGAACCGCAACAGCTACTACAAAAATGGAGAGTATTTTGTATTCCGCCTTAAGAAAAGACATCGCTCCGTCAGCAATATTTTTTGCGATACGTGCCATTTTTTCGTTTCCAATTTCCTGTTTAGAAACCCAGTTATTTTTTATAAATACAAAAAGCAGGGCCAGGATTCCAAAAGCGGGTAATAGTTGAATAAATAATTCCATATTGATTTTAGTGATTAGTTTGATTAATTCGTCGGTAAAAGTAGTAAAACAAAGCTGATTTCAAAACCGTTAGCGTATTTGAGTGAAATACAGCAACCAAGGGCCTTTCACTACCTGTACTTGTGTCTTATTTATAGAGTACTTTTTTAATTGATTTTATTACATCTGCAGCATTCGGCAACCATTCTTTTAATAAAACCGGTGAGTAGGGAGCGGGTGTATCTGCAGTATTTATTTTTTCGATTGGAGCGTCCAAATAGTCAAAAATTTCATTTTGAACTTGGTAAGTAATTTCTGTAGCAATATTCCCAAAAGGCCATGACTCTTCTAATATCACAAGTCTATTGGTCTTTTTCACTGACTCAAAAATTGTATTGTAGTCCATTGGGCGTATCGTTCTTAAATCGATGACTTCACAGCTTATATTTTCTGCCTCTAGGAGTTCAGCCGCCTTTAAAGCCTCTTTGAGAATTTTACCAAAAGAAACCAGCGTTACATCTGTACCTGAACGTTTGATATCTGCCACCCCAATAGGAAGGGTATATTCGCCTTCGGGAACTTCTCCTTTATCTCCATACATCTGTTCCGACTCCATAAAAATTACGGGATCATTATCGCGGATGGCTGATTTTAAGAGCCCCTTTGCATCGTAAGGGTTTGAGGGTACAATAACTTTTAGCCCTGGACAATTTGCATACCAGCTCTCAAAAGCTTGAGAGTGTGTTGCTGCCAGTTGCCCCGCTGAGGCAGTAGGACCCCTGAAAACAATTGGACAGGGAAATTGGCCCCCAGACATCTGTCTAATTTTAGCTGCATTATTGATAATTTGATCAATTCCAACTAAAGCAAAATTAAAAGTCATAAATTCAATAATGGGTCTATTACCTGTCATGGTTGAACCCACGCCAATTCCTGAAAAGCCTGCTTCTGAAATAGGGGTATCGATAACACGTTTAGGGCCAAACTCATCGAGCATGCCTTTAGAAGCTTTGTAAGCTCCATTGTATTCTGCTACCTCTTCACCCATAAGATAAATCGATTCATCCCTTCTCATTTCCTCGCTCATAGCTTGAGCGATTGCTTCTCTAAATTGTATGATTTTCATTTGGCTTAACTCTTGAGGCGCAAATTTAATCAATAATTATCTATTTGATTCACTCAATAAAGAAGGAATCTTCACGTTAGAAAGAAAAACAGTCGATTTTTTGAAAATGAGTCTGCTATAAAATACATTTGTTTTATGAAGTTAATTCAATTGACAGTTAAGGGCATCTCTTACAGCGAAACACAAACGGGTGCCTATGTACTCATTTTGAGTGAAACAAAAGGGGATCGAAAACTACCCGTAATTATTGGTGGTTTTGAGGCGCAGTCAATTGCGATTGCTTTGGAACATGAAGTAAAACCGAGTAGACCACTCACCCATGATCTTTTTAAAAGTTTTGGCGAACGTTTTGAAATTGCAGTTAAACAAGTTATTATACACAAACTAGTAGATGGTATATTTTATGCCAGTTTAATTTGCGAAAGGGATAAGATTGAAGAAATTATCGATTCTCGAACTTCAGATGCTATCGCCCTATCCCTGCGATATAATGCGCCTATTTATACCTATGACTCCATCTTAAAAAAAGCGGGATTTACCGCCGCTGTCTCTTCAGGAGAAAAAAAACTTTCTGAGGACAACTGGATTCAAAACTTTGTTACTGAACAAAGTAAAAATACGATTACACTTGAAGAACTTTCTGAGCTTTCAGTTAGAAAACTCAGAGACCTGCTAAGCACCTTAGTGCTGCAGGAAAATTACGAAAAAGCGGCGCAAGTAAGGGATGAGTTATCTAAAAGGAAAAGATAATTTTATTTGTTAATTAATTTTTACAATTTTTTATTTATTGACTGTTTCAATGGCTCAAATGAAGTTATTTTTGACATATAACTTGCGTAGCCAATGAAAAACTATTTAGACTTATTACACTATATCAATACCCACGGAATAGAAAAAACAGACCGTACAGGCACGGGTACTAAGAGTATATTTGGATATCAAATGCGTTTTGACCTTACTGAAGGCTTTCCACTGGTTACGACAAAAAAAATTCATTTAAAATCTGTAATTCACGAGTTACTTTGGTTTATTAAAGGCACTACCAATATTGGATATCTACAAGAAAATGGGGTTCGCATTTGGAATGAATGGGCCGATGAAAATGGCGATCTTGGTCCCGTTTACGGCCACCAATGGCGCAATTGGAATAGTGAAGGCATCGATCAGTTACAAAATATAATCGACACCCTTAAAACAAGTCCAGACAGTAGAAGAATGCTTGTGTCGGCATGGAATCCGAGTGTACTTCCAGACCCCAGTCTTTCCTTTGCAGAAAATGTCAAAAATAATAAAGCGGCACTGCCACCCTGCCATGCTTTTTTTCAATTTTATGTTGCAGAAAATAAGCTCTCCTGCCAGCTCTACCAAAGGAGTGCAGATGTATTTCTAGGTGTCCCTTTTAATATTGCTTCCTATGCGCTTCTGACTATGATGGTAGCCCAAGTAAGTGGTTACGAAGTAGGAGATTTTATCCACACCTTTGGCGATGTTCATATCTATTCAAATCATCAAGAACAGATAGAAGAACAATTAAAGCGAAAGCCAAAAGTACTCCCTACAATGAAGCTTAACCCAAATGTCAAAAATATTTTTGACTTCACTTATGAAGATTTTGAATTATTAAATTATGATCCTCACCCTTTAATTAAAGGAAAGGTGGCTATTTAATTTTTTAAATTCTTCTAAACTTTCAATGAGGTATTCTAAGTCATGAAGGGTATTATAAAAATGAAATGATACTCTAACGCCCGAACCTCTTTGCACGGTCCTTATGTTTTTTTTCCAAAGAAACTGAAAGAGTTTCTCCCCCCCTTTAATATTAAATATGGAGCTGTGTTTCTCTCGTTCACTAACCCATAAGGGTATAAATTCTAAGGCTGTAAGTTGTTTGCTAGCTGCTTCAGCAAGTGCAGTTTTAGATTGAATTAAAGCATCAAAGTTGTTTTCTTTTAATGATTTTATAGCAAAGTCTAAACTTGCCATGGCAAGGATATCAAAATGTCCTTGAAAAAAAACTGCTCTTATTTCTTGAGGGGTTCGATGGGTCTTACTCACAAAAAACTTTGAGCAGAGCACCAATCCATTTCCAAAACCTGCCAAGAGCCATTTATAACCGCTGGCTACTACAAGGTCAAAGGGTGACTCATCAAAATGAAAATTATGTGCCCCTAAAAATTGAGTGCCATCTCCAATTATAATGAGTTCAGGATGCTCCTGTTTAATTTGTTTTAAAAACTCCTGACTGATTAGTAAACCTGTAGTGTATTGAATAATACTCAACGCCAATATAGTGATTCTTTCAGTTTCTAATTTTTGAGCAATTACTTCTTCAATATTGGGCTGCATTGACAGCTGAACAGCTTCGATCCCTGCTTCGAAAAAAGCTGCTCTTAAAGAGGGATAATCCTCCTCTATTAGTAATACTTTATTTTGTTTTGATAAAAAGGAAAGCGCTGTTCTTAGCCCAGATGAAAAATTTGACACTCCAAAACAGCGCGCTGCGGACAAGCCAAAGAAGTGGGCAAAATTTTGGTGCATCGACTCTAAATCTTTATAAGCTTTAATCTTATAATGATCTCCGCCCTCTATGACATAAATTTCTTCTTGCTCCCTACGAAAAGCAGCGAGCTTTCTAGACATCAAACCAACATAGGCTGTATTGAGATAGGTCGTATTTGTTAATATTGGATAGTCCGCTTTTATCATGGGTGTGCCAGAAAGTGTATTTTTGTTGCAAAATTAATCTTTTAATAGAGGACGATGCTAAATTCTTCTCAAGAACTTACCTTGATAGCGGCCATTTCTGAAAATAATGCCCTGGGGAAAGACAATCAACTGATCTGGCACCTCTCAGAAGATTTAAAGCGTTTTAAAAGACTAACGAATGGGCACGCAATTATCATGGGTCGTAAAACTTTTGAATCATTACCCAAAGCATTGCCCAATCGAAAAAATATCATACTAACCCAAAATACTACTTATCAAGCGAATGATGCTTGGGTAGTTCACAGTATTGAAGCAGCCTTAACCCTTACAGAAGGTGACCCACAACCCTTTGTGATTGGAGGAGGACAGATTTATCAATTATTTTTACCATTCGCTAAACGTATTGAATTGACACTTGTTCATCATCATTTTGAAGCTGATACCTTTTTTCCTGAACTCGATTTGAAATACTGGAAACAAATTCACGAAGAAAAACATCAGTGTACAGCAGACCAACCTTTTAATTATTCTTATCTCACTTATCAAAAAAAAATTCAATGAAAGCATATGTTTTTCCTGGGCAAGGTGCCCAATTCCCGGGCATGGGGAAAGAACTTTATGAAACAAGTTCAAAAGCCAAGGAGCGATTTCATCAAGCCAATGAAATATTAGGTTTTGATATTACTAAAATTATGTTTGGTGAAGATGCAGCGGCTTTAAAAGAGACCAAAGTCACCCAGCCTGCTATTTTTTTACACGCTACCATACAGAGTGAAAGTATGGGCGTAACCTTCAAACCAGAAATGGTTGCAGGACATTCTCTTGGGGAGTTTTCTGCCTTAGTGGCAGCAGGTGTATTAAGCTTTGAAGAGGGTCTTTCTTTAGTAAGTGAAAGAGCACTTGCCATGCAAGAGGCTTGCAATCAATCCCCTGGGACTATGGCAGCAATTTTAGGACTTGAAGATGAAAAAGTAGAAGCTATTTGCAAAGAAATAGAGGGCATTGTCATTCCAGCCAATTATAATTGCCCCGGACAATTGGTTATCTCTGGGGCGGTTGAGGCTGTAGAAAATGCATGTGAGGCATTTAAAGAGGCAGGGGCGCGAAGAGCCTTATTGCTTCCTGTAGGAGGTGCCTTTCATTCTCCTTTAATGGAACCCGCCAAAGAACGTTTGGCAAAAGCGATTGAACAAACAACTTTCAACAACCCAAGGTGCAGCGTTTATCAAAATGTTACTGCTCGCGGAACACTCGATCCAGAGGAACTAAGAAAACAGCTTGTTGCGCAGCTTACCGCTCCAGTAAAATGGACGCAAAGTATTCAACAAATGATTGCTGATGGAGCTACTCATTTTACTGAAGTAGGCCCTGGAAATGTGCTTCAAGGGCTGATTAAGAAAATTGATCGTTCAGTGGAAACAGCTTCAGGTGTGTAAGCTTATTGCTTGATGACTTCTCCGTTTTTCATTACAAATGACACTTGAGTAAGAGTTGTAATCTCCTCATCTGCTTTTTGATCAGTAGCAACGATATCAGCTAAAAAACCCGCTTTTATCTGACCCAATTGATTCCCCATATCCAATAATGCTGCATTGACATAAGTGGCCAAATGAATGGCCTCTTCAATTGGCATACCCGCTTCATTCATATAAATGAATTCATTTGCATTTTCACCATGCGGATATACCCCTGCATCTGTCCCAAATGCAATAGGAACACCAAATTCATACGCTTTTTTAAAAGTCTCTTGGATTTGTGCGCCGATAGCCAATGCCTTAGGCACAATAATTTCTGGATACGCACCTGGTATTAAGGCTTGTTTGGCAACAAATTTTCCCGCTGAGATTGTAGCTACTAGATAAGCTTGTTTAGCTTTCATCAATTCCATTGTACGCACTTCCATTAGGGTACCATGTTCTATTGTTTTTACTCCATTGGCTACTGCACGATACATTCCTTCGTCACCATGGGCATGGGCCGCCACTTTAAAACCATAATCGGCAGCAGTCTTTGTAATGGCTGCTAATTCCTCCTCTGCAAACTGCGGGTTTTGACCGCTTTTAGCTACACTGAGCACGCCACCAGTAGCCGTAATTTTTATCCAGTCTGCCCCATTTTTATAACGCTGACGTACTGCTTTTTTGGCGTCATCTACGGAATTAATCACGCCCTCTTTTGGTCCTGGATCCCCTACCATATCTTTTCTGAAACCATTTGTAGGATCTGCATGGCCTCCTGTTGTTCCAATTGCTTTTCCTGCTGTAAAAATCCTTGGTCCTTTGATTTTTCCATTATTAATGGCATTGCGCAAGGCAATATTGACCCCCGTACCTCCCATATCGCGAACTGTAGTAAAACCTGCCATTAGTGTTCTTCTGGCAATTGCGGCAGCATCATAGGCGACATCTTCTGGGTTATTCTGAAAGACCTTTAAATAGCGATCAGGACTGTATTCGCCTTCGATATGGACATGCATATCAATAAAGCCAGGATAGATAGTTTTTGATTTTAAATCAATAAGTCTGTCTTCGGAATTGGAGGGGCTTTGATGACCTTTTTTTACAGCGGTTATTTGGTTACCCTCAATTAATATAGTGTGAGGACCTAAGAATTTTTTTTTTTCAGCGTCAAAAAGTGATCCACATTGTAAGTAAGTCACTTGGGCAGTAAGTAAAGTTGTGAAAAAAGTAAAAAGGATAAAGGCGTAGCTTTTCATATTTAATGTTTTAATGATAGTGAAAAAGTAGATGCAATGTAATCAAAAATCAGCTTTACTAAACAAGCGCTTTAAATCGCTCTGGGATTTTTATCAAGGCATTTCCTTTGTAAACCGCTGGCTTATTGTAAGCATACCACTTTCTTTTTTCTGAAAAGTAGTTTCTTAATGCTGTAAAAGAAAGATCAGCCTCTTGTGGTTTTTGAGTTTTTATCACTTCATATAATTGAATTCTTCTCTTAAAATGCGTGGCCCAGCCTCTTTTGAGTAGCTCACTATTTCTTATTTGATATTGAGTATGGTCAAAATCCACTAATCCAAAATGAAATAGATAAAGATGAGGGTCTATTTTAAAATTCTTTCCTTTTACCCGATGAAGTCCTGAACCCCATTGTAAAGGCTTTAGAGCAACTACGGGTTTGGTATAACGGTCTGATATTTGGGCGTAAGCGCGTTGAGAAAGTAACGGCTGATCCCAATTGACAGCTTGTTCTAATTCAGGATGTTGTCCAACATCTATACCGAGCGCAGAGAGTGAACTGCCCTTGAATTCTTGCGATAAATAATTCTTTAAATTTGAATTTAAAAGAGGGTCTAAAACCAGAAACTCATCAATATCTGTAGCAAGTACAACATCGTAAGAATCATGTAATTGGGTAGCAAAATTTGACATTATTTGGGCCCTTTTTCGATCTCCCTTTGAACGCCTGTAGTGAGAATGAGGCAATTGATAACAATTGATTTGCTCTGAGAATTCCGGCCGCTTTTGATCTAGGCCATCTAAAAAAAGATATACATTTTTAAATCCAAACTGCGCTCCGTAATACTGAATCCACTTAGCGGCAAAAACTTCATTATTTCGCACCATTGAGAGTATGGCGATTTTTTTAAAAGCAGTCATATGTGCGTCAGGTTAAGCAAAGCCTTAAGTCTTTGAAGTACTTTTTCCTGTTCATTTTTTGAAGCTAAATCCAAGCTTTGAATACATCCAAAAAGAAGCTTCTCATCAGATTGAGCTTGATCAAATTTTTGATCAATATATGCCTGATGACGGTGATGTGGCTGAATATAAATTGCTTGTGGAGCTGCCAAGTAGTGATTCCCATTGCTTAGTTCGAGGTGATTTGCCAAGGCTACTGTATTAAATTGAGCATAGTGACGGAATCGGTAAGAAATATTTTTCTTTAATTGTTCAGGATAAGTAGTAAAGTAATTTTCAAGGGTCTTTTTGTCAAGCGGTAAAGGGGTGTGTCCTGATCGAAAATAACGCCACCTAAATCCCAATAGCTTAGCCGCATTCCATTGATTTATCTGGAAAGAAGGCGATATATCATATTTCCTGTTGGACATAACAATTTTTTTAAATAACTGCTTAATACTGTCCCAAAGCAAGCGTTCATAGGGAGGTAAACTCCACTTTCCTCTCAGCACGGGTCTTCCTTGTATAAACCAATCTCTAGGATTTACAGGTCTCAATAAAAAAAGATCGTCGTTAAAATATACAAATTGATCAGATAAATCTTTTATCCGCCATAACATATTACTGATGCAAATACTATTAAATGTAGGCAGGTAAGTTTCATAATCTTTAAATATCTCTTTGTGATCTATGATTCGAATGGATTTTATACGTTCAGGATAGTAAATATTGATAAGCTGATCAATCTTTGGGTCTTGCTCATCTGTTACGATAAATACATTTCGAACAAAGGGTGCAAATTTAAAGATAGAAAGCAGACAAAATAGGACTTCATTGAGTGAGTGGAACCTTGTAGGTTCTGCTCCAGCAGGGAGAAAAGAATAGGAACTCAAATAGCGTTCTCGTTTTGCTTTAAGCTTAGGGTCTGTACCATCAACCCAGGCCACAACAATATCAATCGGATGTTTCTGTGCTTCACTCAAAGCAATAATTTCATCTTATAAAGGTAGTTAAATGCACTGGGAAAAAATTTAATAGCTCCCTGTAAATTTCTATTTATTTTAAACTGAAACTGCTATCTTTGAGTAAAAACAAATCCCGATGAAACATCTTTTTTTATTTACTTTCTTTCTTACTTCGGTTATAGGTTTTAGCCAGCAAAATTCCCCTAATATCATACTGATGATTGGAGATGGTATGGGACTCACACAAATAAGTTCCGGCATGTATGCAAATGGAAATCAAACCGCACTAGAGGAGAGTAGCTTTATCGGACTTTCAAAAACAGCATCAGCCAATAGACTGGTCACAGACTCAGCGGCAAGCGGCACCGCAATGGCTTGTGGCATCAAAACTTATAATGGCGTTCTGGGTATAGACACAAAAAATACACCCCACAAATCCATCCTTGAATTTTGTAAAGAAAAAGGATATACCACTGCATTACTTGCTACTTCCAGTATTCTTCATGCTACACCGGCTTCATTTTATGCAAAAGTCGCCTCTCGGAGAGAATATGAGACAATTGCCTTTCAATTAAGTCAACACCAAGTTGATTATTTTGTGGGTGGAGGGAAAAAGTTTTTTATCGATCGCAAAGACAAAAGAAATTTAATCAATGAGATGACGGATTATACTTTTGTGGAAACACTTGAAGAATACGAAGCTAGTAGTGGACCTAAAATTGGATTTCTAACTTATGATGAAGAACCTCCTTCTTTAATGGAGGGAAGAGTGCCCTCCTTAAATGAGCTCACAGTTTCAACCTTAGAAAAATTAAAAGCTACAGAAAAACCTTTTTTTATGATGGTTGAAGGCTCACAAATAGATTGGGGGGGGCATGATAATAATCTGGACTATGTGGTTTCTGAATTTAAAGAATTTGATAGTACTATCAGAAAGGTACTTGAATTTGCAAAAGAGGAAGGTAATACCTTAGTGATTATCACCGCAGATCATGAAACAGGTGGTCTTGCCTTAACCAATGGAGATATTGAAAAAGGCAAAGTAAGAGGATCGTTTAATACTGGGGGACATTCAGCAACTATGGTTCCTGTCTTTAGTTTCGGGAAGCATGCCGCGCTTTTTTCAGGTATTTATGAGAATACAGAAATCTTTCACAAAATGTATGCTGCGTTGACAAAGGAATAATTTATTTAGATCGCGCCTCGGCTACTATTCTTTTTTCAAACTGTTTGTCGTCTTGGATGATTTCAAAAAAATCATTCATAAATTCTAACATATTTTGATATTCTCTAGGATCTGAAAAATCATTTTCAAAAGATGCTACCAAATCCATCAGTAGTCCTTTTTTCTCTAAAAACTCATCTCTTACCTGGTAAAAATATTGATCGTCACGTTTAAAACCACGGTATTTTCTTTCCTGAACAGATTGGATGCCAAGAGA
>WTIP01000030.1:34525-35780 GCA_011525195.1 Flavobacteriales bacterium
GTGATGTCAACTCTTCTTGTATTAAAATGATAAGGAGAAATTTTTTCATACATTTTATAAGCGATAAACTCCTGGAGTACATTGTCATTATTTTCACTTTCTATCTTACAAGGAAGTACCAATTTCATTGTCTTATTCCCTTCAAATAAAGTCCCTTCATAATCATTCTTTTTAATCTTCATTTTTACTGGTGGAAAGTAACACTGACTCCTTCTAAAATTTCCTCGAGCCCTTAATCTCACATCGATTTCAGACCACTTACCTTCCTGCCAATAAGCCATAGTGGTATTGATAAATGTTGAGTCATTTGTGTTTTTATTAAGGTCTTTATTAGAGTAGCTTAATTTTATTTTAAGCGGAGTTTGATCTTGAAAAAGTTTGTCTGATTTTAATTCAACCTGCGCAGAAATGACAGTAGTAAACATTAAAATGAAAGAGAGGTAGGTTTGTTTATTCATAATATAGTTAATAAATTCACTTAAATATAAAAAAAATCTTTATGTCTAGATACCTCACTATATTGAATTATAGAACATTGATTACACTTGTCTTGTCTTTTATTGTTCCATTTGTCGCTTATCAATTTAATATCGTTTATAATATTGACCTTACTCTAATGAGTATCGCAATAATTTTCCCATTGGTTTTCACTATACGCGGGGCTTTTAGAAGGAGAGAAAAAGCGTTAGAACACTTGAGTCTTTTTAGAGCAGCTTTAAAAACAATTGAAAATTATATTCATCTTTCTGAGAGACTCAACAAAGAGGATAAAGCTGAAGCGCAAAAAAGGATCACCAATATTAATGATGCACTTTATAATCATTTGACAACTAAAAGTGAAGAAACACATTTATTTGATCAGGCTTACAAAGATTTTTTGAGTTTTATAAATGCAAAGAGTGAATTAATGAAAGGAAGTACAAAAGAAAAAATTTTCCGTTTTCTCAAAGACGTACTCGACAGTGCTGATAATTTAATCGGTATTCATTCTCACAGAACACCCATTAGTTTAAAGGCTTATTGTTTGATCTTTATTTATATCTTCCCCGTAATTTACACTCCTACCCTCATAAATAAAATTGGAGTAGATAATCCTAGTTGGCTTACTTATTTTATTGTCATCCTAAGTGAATTTATTTTAATCTCACTTTACAATATTCAAGATCAAATGGAATATCCATTTGATGATCAAGGTTTAGATGATATCAAATTAAAATTATTTGATATTCACAGAAAATAAGTAACTGCTTAATTC
>WTIP01000146.1 GCA_011525195.1 Flavobacteriales bacterium
TCTCAAAGCTATTATATGTATGATTTTAGATCCGTTCCCGACGAAGAGTTAGCTACCATGATTGAAAATGAAGAACATTTTTGGAGCAAAGTAGCACAAGATCAAATAAAGAAAGGGAATATGACAGGATGGGCGATGCTTCAGCGTATGGGAGGTACTGCTGATGAACCGAATATCCTATTTTTTATAGGCGCTGGGAGTAAAGAAAATATAGACAAGCTAGGGGCTTCTTTTGGAGAAGGAACTAATAATATTTTAAATGCAATGGGCGAGAGTGCATCTGTGTTTATCAATAGAGGTCTTGCTATTCCTTCAAGAAGAGTGGGGCAAGTAGTTTTAAATCGGGTGCATACTGAATTTGACTCAGATTGGTCGCACCATAACTTTGTTAAAACAAATTTTGCAAAAGTTTCTAATATCGCTAAAATGAATGAGCTTCAGGGAAAAGTATGGGGCAAATACATTAAAAAAATGATGGATAGAAATGAAACTAGCCAAAAATTATGGTCTGCATCAAATCTTGTTTCTCCAAATGGAAATGGATACGGTTGGAATTACCTGACTATTGATACCTATATGAGTTATGGCGATGTTCTTGACGGTGGCTGGGCAAAAACTCCCTCAATTCCTGATCTTTCAGAAATTAACAGTTTAATGGGTGGACAGTTTTTCAAGCAAGTAACTTGGAGGGTCCTTATGTCTGTAAATAGCGAGGGTGAATTTAGAAAACATTAATTAGACTAATAGAAACCCTCCCTAGTGGAGGGCTTATCTTTTTCGCTCATTCTCTCTATCTTAAGGGTATCAATAATTACTACCAAATTATGCTGAGAACTTTAACAACAATTATAATATCCCTCATTCTTATTTATTCCCCTACCCCTCTTCATAGTCAAGATAAAGCCAACACTAAAGCACTTGATAAAATGATTCTTGAGGGTATAAAAGATTGGTATATACCCGGTTTGACTGCTGTTGTTGTCAAAGATCAAAAAGTTGTTTTTAAAAAAACCTATGGGGTAAAAAATCTAGAAAATAAAGTCCCCATAGATGATTATACGCTTTTTAATATGGGATCTACCACCAAGGCGATTGTCTGCATGGCACTTGGTGTTTTAGTAGATCAAGACAAGTTAGCCTGGACTGATAAAGTGCGTAAACACCTCCCTAGTTTTCAATTATCGGATTCCTATATAACTGAAGAAGCCCGAATTCAAGACCTATTAACACACAACCTTGGTATAGCTGAAGCTGATCTCCTTTGGACGCTTGATAGTGTTTCAACAAAAAATACAATTTCTCGCTTTAAATATGCCCAGAAGATTTATCCTTTAAGAGGGGGATACGAATACAATAATTTAATGTATGCCGTGGCAGGAGAAGTCATAGGCTCTGTAAGTGGTATACATTGGACAGAATTTGTGAAGCAGTATCTGTTAGACCCCCTTGAGATGAACCATACCAAAACAAAGGCTTCAGAAATTTTCGATACAGGGAATTATGTCACTCCTTATTTGAATGATATTGAGGATGGAATTGTGGAAGTTAATTATAATTTATCCGACCAAATCGGGGCTGCGGGAATGATTTGGTCCTGTGCAAATGACATTCAAAACTATTTACAATTTCTAACAAATAATGGGGTTTTTAATGGCAAAAGAATCTTAAAAGAGGAAACTTTCAACTATCTCTTTAAGCCTCACGCCCTAATTCCTAATGCTGGTTTTTATCCAACACAAAAATTGACAAACCCGAAATGGATTTCCTATGGCTTAGGTTGGTTTCAGCATGACTATAGAGGAGAAAAAATAGATTTTCATACAGGGAGTATTGAAGGTTTAATAGCGATCGCTGGAATTATTCACGATAAAAATACTGCCGTATACGTATTTGGTAATATGGATCATGCCGAATTAAGACATGCCATACTTTATCAAGCTTTTGATCTTTTTGTATTCAATGATCGAACTTTGAATTGGCACCATGAAATTTTTTCTCTTTATGAGAAATACAGGGATGAAGCAATTCAAGCAAATAAAAAACGAAAAGAAGCAAGGATATTAAATACCAAAACTACGCTTGAATTAGAAAACTATGCAGGTGAATATAAAAATGAAATGTTGGGTACTATCCAAATCAATATTGTCGATAATAAATTAAAATTAAATTGTAATAATTTTTTAAAACTGACCGCATCACATTGGCATTATGACAGCTTCCTGTCAGAAGAAAACAATAGGTTTAAAATGAAACTACTTTTTAATTTTCATTTAAATCAAAAAGGAAGGATAGAAGAACTCCACTTTATGGGAAATAAATTTAGAAAAGTAACCCCTTAGAATTCTTCTTTACAGATCACATTCAAATCTACCCTATACTTTCCATCCAATTGAAGGTTTTTATTTTTAGATTCTTTTTATCTTCAAGCTATTATTAATCATAAATCAATTAAAATGAAAAAACTAATCTTTTTAATACCTTTTTTGTTTACTTTTTGTAATTCAAATCAAGCAGCGCTTAAAAAATTTGAAGCCAATTCTAAAACTGTATCACTTTTTTTTGATGCATTTTCTAATAATGATATA
>WTIP01000105.1 GCA_011525195.1 Flavobacteriales bacterium
GTAACGAATGATCCTAAACAAGTGCGGGTGGGTAATCTTGATTTTTATCTGCAGTTTGGATCACTTCCAATAGAACTCCCCTTTGCTTTAAGATTAAATGATTTTATTGCGGAAAAATACCCAGGTTCGGAAAGCAGTTATTCTTCCTTTATGAGTAAAATCACAGTAGAAGACGAAACTACTTTTGATTATGATATTTATATGAATCATGTCCTGGACCACAAAGGCTATCGATTTTTTCAGGCTTCTTTCAGTCCTGATGAAAAAGGAACTGTATTGTCTGTCAACCACGATTGGTGGGGTACTTACCTAACCTATGCGGGCTATTTGATGCTTTATTTGAGTATGATAGGTATCTTTTTTATAGGCAAAACAAGGTTTAAAGACCTTTCTCGTAGTTTGGACAAGATAAATTTAAAAAAACAAGGTCTGACTGTTTTACTTATGCTCCTCAGTTTATATGGACTAAAGGGTTATAGCCAAAGCAGCATTCATACCCAACAGTCCGCTATTGATTTTGATTCTATTATCACCTCTGATGCATTCCCTGTTGAGCATGCAGAAAAATTTGGAACACTCATTATCCAAGATGCCGGAGGAAGAATGAAGCCCGCCAATACTTTCTCTTCTGAATTACTCAGAAAAGTGAGTAAATCAGATACCTATCAGGGCTTAAATTCCGATCAGGTTCTCTTGTCGATTATGAATAATCCCGCTGTGTGGTATAATGTTCCCATGATTTATTTGAAGCGGGGAAATGACAGTCTCAGGGCTATTTTAGGTCTTGACACCTCGAGAAAATACGCACCCTTACTTTCTTTTTTTGATGCAGAAGGTAATTATAAAATTACGACCCAACTGGAAGAAGCCTATCGTGCTGCAGTACCCAATCAATTTCAAAAAGACTTTATAGAAATTGACAAGCGAGTGAATTTGATGTATTCCGCTTTAGAAGGAAAAATTATGCGTTTTTTTCCAGTGCCCAATGAGGAGAATAATAAGTGGGTTTCCTACCCAGAGCTGGCAGAATCGGGTTTTACAGGAAAAGATTCACTTTATGTTAGAAATATCCTTCCGCTTTATTTTCAGTCCTTACGATTGGCTCAGCAGGACAAAGATTACAGTCAGGCTGAAAACTTACTTGAAAGCATTCATGGATTTCAGAAAAAATTTGGTGCGCAAGTCCTTCCCTCAGAACAAAAGATAAAAGCTGAAATTCTCTACAATAAGTACGATATTTTTAAAAAGCTGTTTAGCTGGTATCTCTATGCGGGTGTTTTATTTTTTATTTTGCTACTCCTGCAGATTTTTAAATCTAATCAATTGATTTCCTGGTTGGTTAAAGGTTTTAAAATACTTTTATTATTCTTATTTATCCTTCATACTGGTGGTCTTGCAGCCCGGTGGTTTATATCGGGTCACGCTCCTTGGAGTGATGCCTATGAATCCATGATTTATGTAGCCTGGGCGACCCAATTTTTTGGTCTTGTTTTTGGCCGTAAATCTGCCTTAACAATGGCTTCAACAGCCTTTGTAGCAGGAATGATATTAATGATTGCCCATTGGAATTGGATGGATCCCGCTATTGCTAATTTGCAACCTGTTTTAGACAGTTATTGGTTAATGATACATGTGGCCGTAATTGTGGGAAGCTATGGCCCTTTTGCATTGGGAATGATTATTGGTGTAGTTGCCTTACTACTGATGGTTATCGCTTCCCCCCAAAACAAACAAAAAATTAAACTCCAAATAAAAGAGCTTACCATTATCAATGAATTGGCACTTACTGTAGGACTCATAATGCTAACGATTGGAAATTTCTTGGGAGGTATGTGGGCCAATGAAAGCTGGGGACGTTACTGGGGCTGGGACCCCAAAGAAACCTGGGCTTTGATAAGTATTATGGTTTACGCTTTTGTTATCCATATGCGTTTGATTCCCGGACTCAGGGGACCCTGGATCTTTAATCTAATGAGTGTCGTTGCCTTTGCGAGTATTCTGATGACCTACTTCGGGGTTAATTTCTATTTAGTAGGACTGCATTCTTATGCAAGTGGTGATAAAATTATTACACCCAATTTTGTGTATTACTCTGTGGTTGCTGTTTTTATTCTTGGACTGGTTTCTTATTTCAGATCCAAGCGTCTGGACGCCTTGAACAACCCATGATATTTTTAATTCCTTTAAAAAAAGAAGTATGAGAGCACCAAAATTATTTTTTTTGTTTTTTGTGAGTTTACTTATTTTTTCTTGTGAAAAAGAAGCAGACCCCACTGCTGAAGATTTATGGGGAGCTGAAGGAGAAAAATGGAAAGCCAAGGCAATTACCAACTATGATTATACGCTCCAAATAAGTTGTTTTTGTATCCGAGAATATACCCTGCCCAAGCGCATAGAAGTTCGTGACAATCAAGTTGTGAGTGTTGAAGGACAGCCTTTCGAATCCTTAAATGACCCATCATATCGAACAATTGATGAATTTTTTGATTATATCCAAATGCAACGAGCACTGAATCCAGTAGTAGAAACAATTGAATACGATAAAGAATACGGCTTTCCTTCCTATATCTATTTTGACAT
>WTIP01000129.1 GCA_011525195.1 Flavobacteriales bacterium
TCTTTAAAGAGGGACTGATTTCTATAGGGGGTTTCAATAAAAAGCTGAGCTTGATTTTCACGCATTCCTTTTTTTTCGAGTTTTAGGATCATTTGTTTGCGTGCTTTTTGATCGACTGGCAAATAGCCATTAAAAGCAAAATTCTGTCCATTCATCCCTGAACTCATGAGTGCAAGAATAAGAGACGACGGTCCTGAAAGCGGTTTTACAGTGAGTCCCATTTTGTGCGCTTTAGCAACTATGAGTGCACCCGGATCCGCGATCCCTGGAGCGCCCGCATCAGACATTAAACCCATTGATTTTCCCTCCAAACAAGGATTGAGGTAGGTATTGAGTTCTTCTTGGGTAGTGTATTTGTTTAAGGGAAAAAGAAGGAGACTTTCTTGGTTTTTACTGGGGGTGAGTTTTTTGATAAAGCGACGTGCATTTTTTTCGTTTTCAACAATAAAATAGTTGAGTTCCTCTACTTTGGTTTTTATGGCAAGGGGGAGTACCTCTAAAGGGGGATTGTCTCCTAAGGGTGAGGGGATGAGAAAAAGGATGCCCAAATTCGTATTGGCTTTCATAAGGAGTAGGACTCTTTAATTCTCTCACAGGCTTCATCGAGCAAATCAAAGCAAGATTGAAAGCCTTCCTCACCTCCATAATAAGGATCAGGAACTTCTCTATGGTCTGTTAAGATGAGCGCTACTTTTTCTCTCTCTTTTTCTGATTGTGCAAGCGCAATGATATTTTTATAATTCGCGTGATCCATCACATAAATTTTAGAAAAGATAGTAAAATCTTCACGACGAAACTGGCGGGCGCGTTGTGAGCTGAGGTCAATCCCATACTTTTTCGCAATGGCAATACTCCTAGGATCTGGCGGACTTCCTATATGATAAGCAGCAGTACCAGCAGAATCCACTAAAATTTTTTCTGTATCTACTTTGCTTTCTAGAATTCCTTGGGCCAGGGGGGAGCGGCAAATATTACCCAAACAAACCATGAGTAATTTAACCTGCTGCATCTTGTTCTAGCGATTAAAGACTGAGTTTTTGACTCAAGTCTTCGACATATTTTCTGAATTGTTTGTCTGTAAAACTCAAGTTATCGACTGTTTTACAGGCATGGAGTACAGTAGCGTGGTCTCTCTTCCCAATTTGATTTCCAATACTGGCTAAGGAGGCTTTCGTGAATTTTTTTGCAAAGTACATAGCCAATTGACGTGCCTGTACAATATGACGTCTTCTCGTCTTAGATTGCAGTGTTTCGACATCCATTTGGAAATAGTCAGAAACTACTTTTTGGATGTAGTCTATAGAAACTTCACGTTTCGTATTTTTTACAAACTTCATGACCACTTCTTTGGCCAGCTCTAAGGTAATTTCAGCTCTATTGAAGGAAGATTGCGCGATGAGAGAAATAATTGCCCCTTCTAGTTCTCTCACATTGGTTTTAATATTTTTGGCTACATATTCGATAATGTCTTCTTCAATTTCAACCCCATCTCTGTAGAGTTTATTTTTTAAAATTGAGATGCGTGTTTCGTAATTGGGAACTTGAAGTTCAGCTGAAAGTCCCCACTTAAAGCGTGAGAGTAGGCGCTGCTCAATATCTTGCATTTCAACAGGCGCCTTGTCTGAAGTCAATATTACCTGTTTACCATTTTGGTGCAAATGGTTGAAAATATGGAAAAAGACATCTTGTGTTCCTGTTTTACCAGATAAAAACTGTACATCATCTATAATTAATACATCCAGAAGCTGGTAAAAGTGTATAAAATCATTACGCGTATTCTTTTTTACTGCTTCTATATATTGTTGCGTAAATTTTTCTGCGGCAATATAGAGTACGGTTTTATCTTGGTATTTTTCTTTAATTTCTACCCCTATAGCATGGGCAAGATGCGTTTTTCCTAGGCCCACACCTCCAAAAATAAGTAAGGGATTGAAAGAGGTTCCACCTGGCTTGGCAGCAACAGCAAGTGCAGCAGATCGTCCCAAACGGTTTGAATCCCCTTCCAAAAAGTTATCAAAGTTGTAATTAGGATTTAACTGCGATTCTATTTGAAGGTTTTTAATACCTGGAATCACAAAAGGATTTTTCAGCTCTGTACTTTGGGAGTGTAAGGGTGCATTGACTTGCTGAGGACTTAGTCCAGAACGGTTCGTACTGGGAATATTTTCTGTAAAAGCCTGTGTATTGCCAAAGCGGTTTTCCATTTTGATCGAGTAAATCAATCTAGCTTCTGGTCCGAGTTCTTTGTGCAGTGCAGTCTTTAGGAGTTTTACATAGTGCTCTTCAAGCCACTCGTAAAAAAATTTACTCGGTACTTGAATATTGAGAACATTATCTTTAATCTTGAGAGGAGTAATTGGAAGAAACCATGTTTTGAAAGCTTGTGGTTGGATATTGTCTTCTATAAAAGAGAGACAATTATTCCAAACCGCATGTGCATCATTACTCATTTAGATTAAATAAATATTTTAAAAGTTAATATGGTTTCCTCAAGTCAAACTTGCTCAACAAATATTGACTAAAAAAAGATTAAAAACATTAAAAAACCTTTTTATGATTTTTCAGGATA
>WTIP01000027.1 GCA_011525195.1 Flavobacteriales bacterium
TACAGGATTTCAGGAGGTGTTACTACTGTAACTCCAAATTCTCATAGAAGTTATAGAAGAAATACAGGTTCGTACAGAACGTTTGATAACGAGACTGGTTCCTTTAGTTACGCAGCTCCAACCTACAATAATCCTTTATGGACTATTAATGAGCAAAAAAACTTAGCTACTGTTGATCGTTTTGTATTTTCTCCAGAACTTAATTATGATCTTGCAGAGAGTGTAAAAATAATTGCTCGATATAGTGTTGATTATTTTCAAGACAATAGAGTAAATTATTGGCCTACTGGATCTGCAGGAGATGGAAGAAATGGTTTGTGGGATGAAGACCGAATTTCAAATAAAATAAACAACTTTAAAGTTTTTGCACTTGGAAATGCAACAATAACTGATGCTATATCTGTAGATTATACAGTTGGTTATCAGGCTACACAAGAGCAATATAGACGTTTAAGTGCAACTGAAACTAATTTCACTAACCCTGACCAAGAATATCTTAACACTGGTAACACTACAAGTGAAAACTCAAATCCAAGTTCTTATAATCAACTTACAAGACAAAATGGAGGATTTGCAGTTTTAGATTTTACTGCTTTTGATAATTTACTTGTTCAACTATCTGGACGTGCAGAAACTTTATCTACACTACCAGGAGCTGGAGTGATTTTCTATCCTTCTGGATCAGTTGGTTACAAAATAACCGACTTAATTGGAAGTGATTTTATAGATTTTGCTAAAGTAAGAGTTGCATATGGTGAAGTAGGAATTGGCGCAAATCCTTACGCTACTTCAACAGTTTATGGGCCTGGAGGAGTGTTTTCAAGCTGGGGTGATGGTTTAGGTGGTTATCTTTACGGAAATCCATTTACACAATCAGCAACCCGCGGAAATCCAGATCTTAAAGAGGAAAGAAAAGTTGAGTATGAATACGGAATTGACTTAAGAATGCTTGATAATGCGATCACGCTCAACGCAACTTATTATGAAAATGAAACTAGTGATGGTATCATTGCTCTACCAATACCTGCATCAAGTGGATTTACATCTACACTTCAAAATGCAGCAACTATTAGCAATAAAGGATGGGAAATTGATATAACTGGAAGGATTATCAGAACTCAGGATTTTGGTTTATCTGTGAATGCTAACTATACTCGCAACAGAAACCTAGTTGTTGATCTTGCAGGTAGTTCATATTCAATTTTAAATGGATTTACAAGTACATCTTCAGGTATTGCCGAAGGTTATCCATTCGCTGTACTTCGTTCTGGTGTTTATGAAAGAGATGCAAGCGGTAATTATGTCACTAATGATTTTGGTTTCCCAAATGCTGCTCCTGAAAAGCAGGTTGGTGTTGGTGACCCTAATGCTGATTTCAGAGCTGGTTTCGGACTTAATATGTACTACAAAAATCTTTCTTTAACATCAGTTATTGAAACTTCTCAAGGAAATGATGTTTGGAATGGTACTTATGGTGTTTTACATTATTTTGGAATTCATGAAAATACAGCAATTAAAAGTGTCAATGATACTGGAAAGACAATTCTTAATGCATATGGTGGTGAAATTCCTGCGGGAGCAACTTTCAGAGGATATGTTGAAGACTTTGGTGCTGGACCTGTAGCAGTTGACTCTGCTTGGTGGACTAGTAATGGTGGTGGCTTTGGTGATGTAGGAGAGCCATTTATAATGGATGGTTCTTGGATTAAAATGAGAGAAATTAGTTTATCTTACGACTTTGGTGAAGCTTTTGTCCAAAATTTAGGACTTACTAACTTATCATTATCTGTTTCAGGAAGAAATCTTTTCCTATGGTCAGCAATTGAAGGTTTTGATCCTGAGAATAACCTTACTGGTGCTTCTCGAGGAAGAGGACTTGAATACTTCAGTAATCCTGGCACAAGTTCATTCTTAACTACACTAAGATTACAATTCTAAAATAAAATAATCATGAAATTTAAAAATTTATATTATTTAATATTTGCTTCACTTTTACTTGTTAATTGTGAAAGCTACACCGAAGATCTAAATAGCGATCCTAATGCATTTACTGTTGCAGCATCGGATTTACTTATCGGACAAGTTCAATTGACTTTCATTCAACACATGGGCAGTAATAATGCACGTTATGCAGCAGTATTCTCTAACCAGATGAGTGGTGGTGATCGTCAGTACTTAACTTTGAATACTTATTCTCCAAACAGAGGGAATTATAATGATATGTGGAATGATACATATACACAAGGAATCAAAAATTCACAAATCATTCTAAATGATGAGTCTGCAGGGGGAACTATTTTAGGTGTTGCAGAAATTCTTAAGGGTGCTCTTTTTGCAGATATGGCTGCTCTCTACGGAGATGTTCCATATAGCGAAGCAGTGGATCCTGAAATAATCAATCCTGTTTATGATAGCCAAGCTGCAGTAATGGCAGGTGCAATTAGTTCAATTTCCTCAGGTATCAGCAAAGTAGGATCTTCATCTATTGCAGCAGGTTACGGTGGTAATCGCCTTTCTGGTGGTACTTGGGCAGAAGCAGGTAATACACTTGCTGCACGATATAGCTTACTTACAGGAGATTATGCTGCCGCAATTAGCTATGCTAGTAATGGAATTTCCTCAACTGAAAATGATTTTGTTTCAATTCATGGAACATCTCTTGATAATAGAAATTTATTCTATCAGTTTGCAATTGACGAAAGACAAGATTATTTAATTGCAGGTGATGCTCACTCTGTAGCTCTTTTGAATGGTTCTGTTGCACGTGCACTTGAAACACCAGGTAACACTGAAGTTTATAATAGTTATTTCATAACTGAGGAAAGTGGAAGAGTTATATTAAATACAGATGATGGTGGTCGTTTTTCTCAGACAAGTCCAATGAAATTAGCAAGTTATGTTGAAAATCAATTGATTTTAGCTGAAGCTAAATTTAAGACTGGAAATGAGGCGGGTGCTCGTGAACATTTGAACAATGTAAGAGCAGACCTAAGAAATCAGTATGCATCTCAGGATGGTTTTCCAGATTCTGATGCTTCAGGTAATGTCCTGCTAAAACAGATTTTAGAAGAGAAATACTTGGCCCTTATAGGTGAAGTTGTAACCTTCCATGACTTAAGAAGAACTAGAAACTTTATAGGTGTGCCAAATAAGCCAACGGGAAGTACAGGAGCATCTGATTTTCCTCAAAGATTTCTATATCCACAGTCAGAATTAGATACGAATGAGAATATTCCTTCTCCTCTTCCTGAATTCTTTACTCCAACAGCTGCGTTTACCAGTTATTAAGAGTTAATAAAGAATTAATTTTAAACCCACCTTATCAGGTGGGTTTTTTTTTGTAATCACCTAGTTTGACTTTTTTTGAAATGAGAAAAGAAAACCTCTTACAGCAAAAGACACTTTTACATTTTCCAGTTCCAGGATCAGCACTTGAGTCTATCCCTACAGAATAATAAAATTATGTTATTAATAGGGATAAAGCAGGTCAATAAAATTAACTAGTGAGTGGAAATATGATTGACTGCAATCATGCTAAAAAGAGGGCCTAGGCCCTCTTTTTTTTTTCAAATAAGGTATTATAACCACTTTCTATAAGCTAGAGTGCGACCAAAAAAAGGGCTATATTTAGGCTTATGAATACACCACTAGCTGAACGTATGCGACCCAAAAGTTTAAGGGACTACTTTGGTCAAAAACACTTATTAGGACCTCAGGGTAGTTTGACACAAATGATTGCCAATGGTACCCTGCCCTCTCTCATTTTTTGGGGACCCCCAGGAACCGGAAAAACCACTTTGGCACAACTGCTCGCTAAAGAAAATAAACGTCCTTTTTACCAGCTTTCTGCAATTAATGCTGGTGTAAAAGAAGTAAGAGAGATTATCCAAAAAGGAGAGCAAGCGGGGGGGCTGTTTGATGCGGAACCTCCCATTTTATTTATAGATGAAATTCACCGCTTTAGCAAAGCACAGCAAGATTCTTTACTGCACGCAGTTGAAAAAGGAGTAGTGACTCTAGTGGGTGCCACTACAGAAAATCCAAGTTTTGAAGTGATTAATGCCCTACTTTCTCGCTGTCAAGTTTATATTTTACATCACTTAGAAAAAAAGGAATTAGAGCAAATTCTTAAAGGTGCTCTGAAAGCGGATGCTGAGTTGAATAAAAAAAAGATTCAACTTGTGGAGTCAGATGCGCTGATTGAGCTCTCAGGAGGTGATGCGCGTAAATTACTTTCATTACTTGAATTGGTGATTCAAAATCAGAAAACCCAAAAAATAGAGCTTACAAATGCCCTCGTCTTTGAAACCGTACAAACCCATACCATTTTATTTGATAAAAATGGTGATTTCCATTACGATGTCGTTTCTGCATTTATCAAGTCGATTAGAGGGAGTGACCCCAATGCAGCAGTTTACTGGCTTGCCAGAATGATAGAAGCTGGAGAAGATATTAAATTCATTGCTCGGCGCATGCTCATTCTGGCCGCTGAAGATATTGGAATAGCAAATCCCACTGCTTTAGTTCTGGCCAATAATACCTTTCAAGCAGTAAGTGCAGTAGGCTATCCTGAAGGCAGAATTTTGCTGAGCCAATGTGCGCTCTATTTGGCCTGTTCGCCCAAAAGTAATAAAGCTTATAAAGCCATAGAGTCTGCCCTTGAAAAAGTAAGGGAAACAGGTAATTTAGAAGTCCCACTTCCACTGAGAAATGCCCCTACTGAATTAATGAAGGAATTGGGTTATGGCAAAGGATACCAGTACGCACATGACTATCAAAATCAATTTGTCGATCAAGAATTTTTACCTGAATTACTAAGTGGTATACAGTTCTATGATCCTGGATCAAACTCAAAAGAAAAGTCAATTCGGGAATTTCTTAAATTCCGATGGAAAGACAAATACAACTATTAATTTTTTTTCCAGAAAAAAGGAGTAAATAGTACAAGAACTGTAAATAGTTCCAAACGCCCGAGTAGCATTAAAAATGTAGCCCACCATTTTCCTCCCTGAGCCAAAGCTGCATACGTACTACTGGGTCCAAATTCGCCTAATGCAGGGCCTACATTTCCTAAAGTAGAAGCAGAGAGTCCTATTGCAGATTCAAAGTCGATTCCTAAAATACCAAAACCCACAGCACCAATAATAAAACTCAACATATAGAGAATAAAAAAGCCGAGTATATTATACGCGATAGAATCACTTACTGTCTTGGTATTATAGCGCGCATGAATAATGGCATTGGGATGCAAGGCACGTTTGAATTCTAAAAATCCACTTTTTATCATCAATAGATGGCGTACCACCTTTACTCCTCCCGAAGTAGATCCAGAAGAGCCTCCCATAAACATCAATCCAAAAAATACGACTGTCAAAAGTGGTGTCCACTGCGTAAAATCAGATGTAACAAAGCCTGTAGTGGTGATTACAGCAATAACTTGAAAAAGAGCAGATCGTAGTGCAGATTCTGCACCCTCCCAAAAAGGGGAAGCCCCCGCTATGTGATAACCCTCTTTTAAAATTAATACTGTCGAAGTAATAAGCGTAAAGACAACGATTAGACCAAAATAGAGTTTAAACTCCTCGTCATTAATGATTTTTTTAAACTTAGCAGTTAGGGCAAAATAACTCAGTACAAAATTCGTTCCAGCCAAAAACATAAAGAAGGTAATAATATACTGGATAAGAGGCTGGTCATTCCAAAATGCAATACTGCTGTTTTTTGTTGAAAATCCGCCTGTTGACACTGTACTCATTGCGTGATTGATGGCGTCAAAAAAGGACATGCCCGCCAGCCAAAGGAAAAGGGTTTCCAGGCAGGTATATGCTAAATAAATGAGCCATAGGCGCTTTGCCGTATCCGTAATCCTTGGATGGAGTTTGTCCCCTCCTGGCCCTGGGGCTTCCGCCGTAAAAAGCTGAATCCCTCCAATACCCAAAAAAGGAAGTATGGCTATTGCCAGGACAATAATCCCCATCCCTCCAATCCAATGGGTCGTACTTCTCCAAAATAAAATCCCTTGAGGTAAAATTTCTATATCATTTAATACAGTGGCTCCTGTAGTGGTATAGCCAGACATGGTTTCAAAAAAACTGGAAGCAAAATCTGTAAAACTACCTGTAAGCAGATAGGGAAAAGTCCCCGTTAAAGCCATCAAAACCCAACCAAAAGTTACAATTAGATAGCCTTCTCTTTTTTGAATTTGCTTCTCATGTTGGCGGCCAAATAGCATAAAAAGGGCCCCTATGGATAAAATCAAAAATGCCGCTAGTGTCAACTCAAAAGTAACCCCGTCTTTATAGAGAAAACTGATCAAAGCAGACAAGAGTACAAAACCCCCATTGAAAAGGAGTAAAACACCCATTAAGTACACTACAATTTTATAATTAAGCGTTAGCATCTTGGCTTTTATAAAAACAACTGCTCTATTCTTTTTATCGCACGAGGCAAACAACACACTACAATCCGATCGCCAGGAAGAATTTTATAATCTCCCAAGGCGATAATTCCAACTCCGTCTTTAATTACGCCCCCAATAATTGCTGTCCTGGGAAAGTCAATATCCTTGATTCTATAATTGGCTACTTTAGAGCTCGCATTCACGACAAATTCAAGAATTTCAGCATTGAGATTATTTAAAGTGGTCATGTCTACGACATCTCCTTTTCGGATATAGCGAAATATAGTATTGGCAGTAAGTAGTTTTTTATTGATTAAAGTATCAATTCCTATCGAGTGCGACAATTGAAAATAATCCATATTTTCAACCAAAGCAATTGTCTTTTTGACCTTTTTGGTTTTTGCCATTAAACAGGACATGATGTTGGTTTCGGAGTTTTCGGTTACCGATATGAAGGCATCCATGCTGGATAATTCTTCTTCATCTAGTAAATCTGAATTTCTCCCATCTCCATGTATGACTAGAGCATTTGGCAATAAATCGGCAAGTTCAAAAGCTTTCTTTTTATTCTTTTCCAGTAAGGTGATTTTAAATTTCTTCTTACACAACTCGCGCGCCGTATTATATCCAATTTTCCCTCCGCCGAGGATCATTATATTTTTTATCGACTCTTTTTTCTTTCCTGTCAATTTATAGAGTTCCTCTACCCCTTCTTTAAGGGTAATAAAGAAAATCGTATCACCCGGTTCAAAAAAAGTATCCCCTCGAGGGATAATAGTGGTTTGGGTACCTTGGCGTTGAATTGCAATCGGCATAAAATGAACATCTGCAAAAATAGAAGCTGCTTCTTTAACCGTTTTCCCGACAAAAGGAACATTCTCATCCAATTTGGTTCCAATCAAAGTCAAGGCACCTGCTTCAAATTCATAACTATTTGAAAAGGCAGATTGGTCTAATAACTGTTGGATTTCATTCGCTGCAAGCTCTTCAGGTGATATCAATTCATCAACACCAATTTCTTGAAAACTGATAGTCTCTTTCGCATTGATATATTCAAAATTGGAAATTCTCGCAATGGTTCGCTTAGAGCCCAATTGTTTGGCTAAGGCACATATTGTAATATTAGTAGCCTCTTCCGCAGTAACAGCAATAAATAAATCAGAATTTTCTACTTGCGCCTCCTGCATTAAAGCGACAGAAGAAGCGTCACCTTTGATTCCTTTTATGTCTAAGTGGGACTCCGCATAGTTTAATCGTTCTTTATCAGTATCGATTAAAGTAATGTCAAGGGATTCAAATGAGAGTAGTTTAGCCAAATGAAATCCTACTTCCCCCCCACCAGCAATGATTATTTTCATAATACTGTATCGAAATACGGCTCAAATATACAAATATTAAAAATGGAAGCTTAAAAAGCAGTACTAGATGAATGCCAAATACCTATCTTTGCCAGCGATGAAACAGTCTATTAAACCCAACGAAAACAAGCCTGAAGCAAAAAAAATACAGGTGAGGGAGATGTTTGATGGGATTTCCTACAGTTATGACCTTCTCAATCGAATTATCACACTGGGAATAGACGTAGTGTGGCGAAAAAGAGCAGTGAAACTCCTCCAAAAAGAAAAACCCAAAAATATTCTTGATATCGCTACAGGTACTGGTGATTTAGTCCTAGAACTGGCTTCGCTTGATGCAGAACAAATTATTGGCTTAGACCTCTCTCCAGGGATGCTCGAAATAGGGAAACAAAAAGTCAAAAAGAAAGGCTTAGAAAATCGGATCGAGATGCAACTTGGTGATTCTGAAGCACTCCATTTTGAAGACAATTATTTTGATGGGGTAACGATTGCTTTTGGAGTGAGAAACTTTGAAAATTTGAATTTGGGACTACAAGAGATTTACAGGGTGTTAAAGCCAAAAGGGAGTCTTGTGATCCTAGAAACTGCAGTGCCCCAAAATCCGATTTTAAATTTTTTCTATAAAGCCTATACCCAAAAAGTAATGCCTTTTATTGGCAAACTTTTCTCAAAAGACCGCTCTGCCTATCAATATTTATCGGACTCTGCTGCCATTTTCCCATGTGGGGAGGCGTTTAACAATATTTTGCGAAAAAATGGGTTTAAAGAGGTAGAGAATTTCCCTCAAACCTTTGGGGTTTCTTCAATTTATTTTGGAAAAAAACCTTAAGATACCAACGGCTTTATTCTTTTTACTTATAACTTGTTTGACAGTGACCTCTATTCATGCTCAGTATCCTAATGTGAGAGAGCGCATCATCAACTTACCCAATTTTGATCAAAAACCGATACACTATGGCTATTTTTTAGGCTTAAATCAATATGATTTTAAATTTGAATACATTCAAAATTATTACAGTGAGCTTCGGTATAAAGATATTGCCGTAACCCAAAAAAAAGGTTTTAGTGTAGGACTAATTGGTGATTTGAGGGTTAATGAATACATTAACTTACGTTTTGAACCCGGCTTATTCTATAACAGTAGAGCACTAAATTATCCGGAATATCCAGCGTTTAGTAAAGAAAGTGATCAGCTTCGTGAAATTAAATCCACCTATATCCATCTACCCCTCCTTGTAAAGCTCAGTACCAAAAGGATAAATAATTTTAAACCTTTTATACTCGGAGGTATCTCAACAGATTTTAACCTCTCTAGCAATCGAAAAAATAGTGATGACAATGCCAGTAATGTCTTCAGAACGGTCAGTCAACATTTAAATTATGAATTAGGGGTAGGTTTCGACTTTTATTTATTCTATTTTAAGTTTTCACCTTCACTAAGGGGTCTTTTTTCATTAGAAAATGAATTAATCCCAGACAATGACCCTCAAAGTCCCTGGACGAGTAAAATTAATGCGTTGTTTTCAAGAGGCATCGCCTTAATTATCACTTTTGAATAGGGGTATGGGAACGAAAGAGCTCACTGAGAAAAATTGCAGCTGCCGTAGCAATATTTAAACTTTCCGGACGGCTATTTTGAGATTTAAAAACGGGAATCGCAAATACACCCTCAACTTGCTCTAATAAGTCACTAGAAATACCGTGCGATTCACTTCCAAAGAGATAGCTCGCTTTTTGGGGCAATACGCTTTGATAAATTGACACACCCTGAGCAGAGGCCGCATACATTGGTTTATTTAGCGTATTCAGTGTGGTGCCAAGGTCTGCTACATAATGGCACTGTACCCTGGCTATAGAACCCATAGAAGCTTGAATTACTTTGGGATTAAAACAATCTACGGTAGCGTGGCTACAGACTATTTCGTGCAAACCAAACCAATCACAAAGGCGCAAAAGGGTGCCTAAATTTCCAGGATCTCGTATGCCGTCTACTGCTATTGTCAGCGGCTCATTGATTAATTTTTTGGCAGGAGGTAATCCCCTTGCGGAGGTTGTGACGCTCGGCGAC
>WTIP01000114.1 GCA_011525195.1 Flavobacteriales bacterium
CTGATCAAAAAAGTTGTTCCCCAACTTGCTAGCATTGCGCTTACAGATTTAGAGGATCATTTGTTTTACGGTCCAATTCGCCAACTTCCTGAAACCTTTTCAGAAGAAGACAAGATGCGGTTGACTGCAGCGTACACCTCCATGATTGAAGACAAAGTAAAGCCAGCATATCAGCAAATCCATGACTTTATGAAAGGGGAATACATGGAAGCAGGCCGATTGAGTAGTGGGTTTGATGCTTACCCTTTTGGTGAAGATTATTACGACTATGCCATCCAGCTCTACACAACAACCTCAATGAGTGCTGATGAAATCCATGAGTTGGGCTTGCGTGAAGTTGCGCGTTTGCGCTCAGAAATGAAAAAGATAAAAAAGCAGGTAGGTTTTTCAGGAGATTTAAATGCCTTTTTCGATCATGTGAGAACCCTACCGCAACTTGTACCCTTTGACGACCCGCAACAAGTGATAGACAACTTCAATGCAATTCATGACAAGATGAAAGCCAATGTTGATCGCCTGTTTTCACTCCAACCAAAAACAGCTTTTGAAGTCCGTCGAACTGAGGCGTTCCGTGAGAAATCGGCAAGTGCAGAATATAGCCCAGGGTCACTAGACGGCACAAGACCAGGGATTTTTTATGTACCCATTCCAGATGTAACCAAATACAATATCTTTTCAGACGAAGACTTGTTTTTACACGAAGCGATTCCGGGGCATCATTTCCAAATCGCCTTACAGCAGGAAAACACTGGCTTACCTGATTTTAGAAAAACACTGTGGTACAGCTCCTATGGTGAGGGCTGGGCACTATACTGCGAATCTCTAGGAAAGGAACTCGGATTGTATGATGACCCTTATCAATATTTTGGGATGCTCAGTGCTGAAATGCACCGCGCAATCCGACTCGTTGTTGATACGGGACTACACACGAAAGGATGGACAAGAGAAGACGCTATCGCATATTCCTTGGCAAATGAAGCAGAGCCAGAAGCAGCCATCATCTCTGAAATAGAAAGATATATGGCCAACCCGGGGCAGGCATTGTCCTATAAGATCGGGCAGCTCAAAATCCTTGAATTAAGAGAAAATGCCAGTCAAAAACTAGCTGATCAATTTTCAATTAGTACCTTCCATGAAAAAGTCCTTGAAACGGGATGTATTCCATTGGCATTGCTGGAAGAAAAGATACAAAGCTGGACAATAGAGTCGTTCAACTAAAAGGAACTGAAATATTTACATCGAAAAAATTGAAAATATGATGTAGATTATTATGTAGACACGATCATTACTAGTTATATAGATGATAAAAAGTCTAAAATAAAGGTTACAATATTTCTGCTCAAGAACTAATAAGCGATGTTGTCACCCTTTGATTCCGCAAAGTTCAGCCTTGAAACTTATACAAACAAATCTATAGTACTTTTCATACCCTTAAAATATTATTCATAGCTATTTAATATAAAAATTTTCTATATTTCAATAAATAATTTAAACCAAATGAAAAAAACAATATTTTTTTTAATCCTTATTCTTTCATATTCTTTAAGTGCTCAAACCTGGGGAAATAGGGAATATTGGATATCTTACGAATACACTCCAAAAGCAGATCAAATATCTGAGTTTGAAAAAGCAGTAAAAGAAAAAACAAATAAATGGAACACCAATTTAGAAACTGCAATTTTTACATTTGAAGTTGTGAATGGACCAAATTCTGGGACCTATGAAAGATGGGTTACTAGAAAAGATCGATCATTTTTTGACCAAGACTTCTCAAAAGAAATTGAATATTGGAAAAAGAATGTTGGAAAGTATATCGCTGATCAAAGTGGTCAACAAACTTGGAGAATTTTTAAAGGAGCTTCATACGGTTGGGGACCTGAAAATACCAATGTTAATAAGTTTTATCAACAAAACAGAGTCGTGGTAAAAGCTGGAATGACAGCCCAGTTTTTACGCGCACACGAAAGAATGGCCAAGTTAATGGCTGAATTAAATTACACTGGAAATCGGGCGGTATTTCGAATTGAAAATGGAGGAAACACAAGGGAATTTGCTGTAGTCTACGGATTTGATCAGCATGGTGGCGATGGAAGTGGAATATGGACTAACCTCCCTGAGGATTTTTCTGTTAGAGATGCTTATAATGAAATGTTTGGCTATGAGGCCTGGTCTACTGACTGGCAAGCGAGTTCAGAAGCTATTGAGTTATGGGGAAATCTCGCTCAAAAAACTCGATTTAGACCTGAACTTTCTACCAAACTGCAGTAATTATTTCAACTATCAAAGAGCCCACTTTTGTGGGCTTAATTTTTTATGATCACCATCCACCGCTAGCTCCACCACCTCCGAAGCCGCCACCACCGTAGCCGCCACCAAAACTACCTCCTCCACCAGAGTCAGAAAATGGGCTTGAAAACTTTCCGGAAGGGTGGTAAATGCCACCATCATTGAATGCATAGTCTCTATAAATATCCCAAAAGATGACATCTTGACCATCCTTCTTTCGTTTTTTAAATTCCCTGTAGGATGGAAT
>WTIP01000052.1 GCA_011525195.1 Flavobacteriales bacterium
AACTTGAACCTAATTCTTTGAGTTTTAGATTTTTTAGATCTGGAAAAAACAAAGTTACCCTGATAGAAAGGTATCGAAATGAGGCAGCATTTTTTAATCATGCAAAAAATGTTTCTCCAGGCGGGGAAATTGAAAAAGACTTCGCTCAGTTCATGAATAATTTTAATATTGATGCAATGACTATTTACGGAGAATCTACAAGTGAATTAAAAAAGCTAATTAAAAGTTTTGGATTACCTGCTAAGTACGTTCCATATATTGATGGATTCAGTAGATAAATTAAGCCCTCCCAAGCGGAGGGTTTTTCTTTTCAAGACATTCTCTATATATTAGAGGTATTATTAATCATAAATCAATTAAAATGAAAAAATTATTTTTCACACTACTTTTTGTAATAGTAGCATTCAAAGTTCAATCTCAAACTGTTGCTGATATTAGTTACAGACTCGTTCCACAAAGCGAAATGAAAACTTTCATGGATAATGAAGCTATGTATTGGGGTAAAATATTTGCAGTTTTAAAAGAGCAGGGTCATGTACAAGGCTGGTCTATAAATAGAAGAGCAGGAGGTGGCTTAGCTTCAGAACCAAATGTATACTCAAGAATCGCGTTTAAATCAATGACGCAGAGAGATGAGTGGTGGAAACACTGGGGTGCAGCAGTTCAAAAAGTTGAATCAGAAATGGATCCAGAGAAATTAGCCCTTTTAAAAGAAAAGCTTAAGCAAGATAAATTTGAATTTGCAAACGTAATTGTGCAGGGCGTTGATCAAGTTTGGGCAAAAAACTCCGACTGGAATTTTTTAGTTCATAACTATACCAAGACATCAAATCCAGCAAAACTTTTAGAATTAGAATCGGAAATCACCAAACCATTTTTTGAAAAACTTATGAAACAAGGTAAAACTAAACAAAAAGGTTGGGTAACAAGTTATGTGCTTTCCCCTCAGGGATATGGATACGCTTATAATCTTATGACAGTGGATTTCTTTGAAAATTTCTCTGATATATATAATGCATTTGATAAAGATGTAACATGGCCAGAACAAATGACCGAATTAAATGATCTCAAAGAGAACAAAGGATTCTGGAAAAGATCTATATATTACAGAGCTATCTACCTTGACTCCAATAATGAAGTTGTTAGAAACTAAAGTTTAATTACCCTCCCAAGTGGAGGGTTTTTCTTTTACACCAATGGATAGAATCCAAAATCAGTTTTATTCTGTGTAAATCAGCTCTTTACTGAAGATTTCTCAATGCTGTTTTAGGGGGTGTTTGTTTGGGGTTTATGTGGATATGTGATGGGGAGAATAGCTTAAACTTCTCAGGCACTCTTCTCCCAAACTCAGGGGGATGGGTTTTATAAAACGGTTTTTCTATTGGGGTGAAGGGGTTGAGAATTGATATGTAAACCATTCTTTCTAACTTAGAGGTATTATTAACCATAAATCAATTAAAATGAGAATTATTGTTTCCCTAATTTGTCTTGTAGTTTTTGTTTTTACAAGCTGTGAATCTAATCCTAATTATGAATCAAACTTGAAAAAAGCTAAGAAAACATTTGAGCTTTTTCAAGCAGAAGATCTTGAGACTCAAATGTCTTTTTTTTCAGAAGAACTGGTATATACTCCTCCTACATATGGAGCAAAAGATATGTCAAAAGAAGAATTTAAATCATTACTGCAGATGTATCATGCTGCTTTCGATGAGATAGTTTATACCCCTGAAGTATGGTTGCCAGGAACAGATGATAATGGTAAGCTTGACGGTAGTGTTAGAACTTATGGTACCTGGAACTCAAAAGATGCTACAACTGGAGAGCAAACTTTACCATTAAGAAGTTACCACTTCTTTAACTTTAATGAAAAGGGTGAGGTAATTGCTCAAGGAGATTTTTTTGATGCTACAGGGTTGATGAATTATATCAATGTAAAGAATACTTTAACCGTAGAAAATGAAAACTCAGCTGAGCTCACTTTCATCATAGAATTAGATACTAAAGGAAATTCAAAAAAGAAAGTTGAAGAATTTACTCTTTATTTGTCTGATTTTATAGCCGAAAGAGAACCCTCTATTGTTTACGGATACTATCTATCAAAGGATGGAAAGAAGGTTACATTAGTTGAGAGATACAAAAACAGTCAAGATGGGATTCAACATGGAATTGACTTCATAAATGGTCCAAACTTTACTAAATTTTTTGATCTGTTTGAAATAGAATCTTTCATTGCAATAGGAAAAGCATCTGAGGAGTTTAAGAAATTTGCAAAAGAGAATGGATTTGATATTGAGTATCGCGAATCAATAGGTGGTTTTGTAAGAAGATAAAAACAATGATCCTACAAATTATTAACCCTCCCAAGCGGAGGGTTTTCTTTTACACCAATGGACACAATCCAAATCCCCTCTATTCCTATCTAAACCAATGTTTTGTTGAAGATTTCTCAATCCTTTTTAGGGGGGTGGTTGTGTGGGGTTTGTGTGGATACGTGATGGGGAAAAATATTCAAAGGATTAAAAGAAAAT
>WTIP01000015.1:0-1812 GCA_011525195.1 Flavobacteriales bacterium
TCTTTTGGAGGATTAATGACACGGTGAATAGTAGAAGGAAGTTTATTATTCGTTAAGCGAGAAAGCATATCGCCAATATTGATGATTAGTTCGTCGTCTTCTGCTAGGGCATCTATCCATTCGTTCTGCCGAGTTAATACCTGCAAACCATTTCCTTGAGCACCCATTAGTAAAGTGATTAAATTAATATCCCCATGGGCAGCTGCTCGTTCAGCCTCTTTAGGGGGCGCTGTGAGAGGAGGGTAGTGTATCGCTCGAAGAATTGAATTGCCCTCTGTAGTAAAAGCTTCAAAAAAAGAAGCGTCTAAATTCAAATAAAGGGCAATCGCTTGAAGTATTTTTTGCGCTGTTTTTTCAAGTTGGAGGAATACTTTATTTCCGATCGTATTAAAATCCGCTAATTCTTTGACAAGAATATTCTCTGGATAGTTTCCCTTAAGATGGGGCTTAGATTCAAGGTCTTGACCGAAATGCCAAAATTCTTTTAAATCACCGACACTTCTTCCTTCAGCATGTTCTTTACCAAAGCCAGTATAGCCGCGCTGTCCTCCACCACCAGAAATTTCATATTGCTTTTTAACAGCTTCAGGCAATGCAAAAAACCGAGTAATTTCTCGGTAGAGGTCAGATTGAAGCTCAGGGCTTAAAAAATGGCCTTTAAGTGCGAGAAAGCCAATTTCTTCAAAAGCAGCGCCTATTTTTTTTACAAATTGTTTTTGGCGGCCCAAGTCGTTGGAAAGAAAATCACTTAAATCAGCTTGAGGGATTTTTTTCATAAAGGGGAAATAAAAAAAGCGAGCCCATCGACCCGCTTTATTCTAGATAAGGAAACTACAGCGTGCCTTGAGTAGGCACCGTCTGTCTATTGTTCCTCAAATGATGATCATAAGACATAAGACACCTCCTTTCTAAATTTAGTTAAACTTGACTGTTGTCACAGCCTGAACTACTCCACTCAAAGATAGTAATACATCACTTTTTTTTAAAGACTTATTTGACAATTTTTTTCAAGGTGAGCCCTTGAACCAAGATGGTAAATAATACAACGCCGTAAGTAAGAATAAGAATCAGCTCCTTTCCTGTGCCTATGGCGTCTGGAAGGTTAAGTGCTAAGGCGATACTTAGGCCCCCTCTTAATCCGCCCCAGGTTATAATTAAAGCTGTATTTTTCTCGAACGTTTTCTTAAAAGAGAGTAGTTTAATTGGAATAAAAACTCCAATTCCCCTTGAGACTACAACAAGAATGATGACCAATAAAATAATAGAGAGATAACTCAGATCAAAGTTTTGTAAAATGGGAAGTATTTCTAAACCAATAAGAATGAATAAAATGGCATTTAGTGTTTCATCTACCAAGTGCCAAAATTTATAAACATAGTCACCCATGGCCTTTTGTACGCCTTCTGCTTTTTTATCAGTATCAATATTTTGATTTAAAAATAAGCCCATCACAACAACTCCTAAAACAGCTGAAAAATGAAAAATATGGGATATTACAGGAACCAGTAATACGAGAGATAAGGTAATTAGCACTTCTAACTCGACATATTTATTTTCTATATACTTAACCAGCCTAAGTCCTAAGTACCCCATAAAAGCGCCCAATAAAATACCCCCGATTACTTCAGTAGCAAATAATCCCCCAACACTTTGTAGGGTGATATTTTCTATACCTTCTAGCTTCATACTCAACAAGGTTAGAAAAACGACCACACCAATTCCATCATTAAAAAGGGACTCTCCCGCAATCTGGGTTTCTGTGACTTTTGAAAGATTCATTTTTTTAATCATAGCGAGCACAGCGATAGGATC
>WTIP01000015.1:1912-9740 GCA_011525195.1 Flavobacteriales bacterium
AGAAAAATGGCCAAAATCATAAGGCCAATTGTTTGAGGAAGTTTGAGAATTCTCAGATTGATGATTGAAAAAAGGGTAGCAAGGAGGAGTAAGAAGGTGGTTAACTCGAGTAAATTCATTTTGTTATAGTATTTACTCTAAATTTATAAAAATTAACGCTTCAAATATAATTTGGTAAGGTATTTACCAATCATATCAAATTCAAGATTCACCAGATCACCCTCCTCTAGCGACTTAAAATTGGTATGTTCAAAAGTATAGGGAATTATAGCAACCGAAAATTTATTTTCATTAGAATCAACCACTGTCAAACTTACCCCATTCACTGTAATAGAGCCTTTTTCAATTGTGATATGTGGGCTTTTATTGTCATAAGAAAATCGAAAGAGCCAACTCCCCTCTAACCTCTTTTGGGAGATGCATTTGGCAGTTAAATCAACATGTCCTTGAACGAGATGACCGTCCAAGCGATCTCCTAATTTCATGGCGCGCTCTAAATTTACCAACGCCCCAATTTTTAATAAACCTAAATTTGTTTTTTGCAGTGTTTCCTCAATTGCAGTAACCGTATAACTTTCTAGATTACAGTCTACTACAGTTAGGCAGACCCCATTATGTGCCAGGCTTTGATCAATTTTTAATTCTTTAGCGAGCGGGCTTTTCAATGTGAGGTGCAAGTTTTTTCCTTCTTTTTCAAGAAGTGTGACTTGACCAAAAGCTTCAATTATGCCTGTAAACATGCGTTTTAATTTAGTTACATTTGTCATCAAAAGTAGTCATAAAACAAACGTTGTGAGGGAGATTACTCAAATTTGTATTGGGATATCCGTTGGGGACCCTAATGGCATAGGGGTTGAAATTATTCTAAAAGCTTTTAGAGACAAAAGACTTTTTAGTTTTTTTACCCCGGTAGTATTTGCCCATTTTGAAACACTTAAGGCTGAAGCCAAAAAAATGGATATTTCGACAGAACTGCTTGAAATAAAAAAGATACAAGAAGCAAAATCGGGAAAATTAAATATTATGAATTCCTGGCAGGCGCCTTTTAGTATCAATTATGGTAAAGAAGAGGCTGCTGCAGGTCAAGCCGCATTCACTTCACTAGAAGCCGCTACTCAGGCCTTGAGGCAAGATCAAATAGATGCTTTAGTTACTGCCCCAATTCATAAAAAAAGCATCCAATCAGAGCAGTTCAACTTTCCAGGACATACAGACTACCTTTCTCAAGCATTTGAAGGGACCCCTTTAATGTTTATGATTGCTGAAGGTTTAAGAGTGGCACTAGTAACAGATCACACCCCCCTAAATAGAGTAGTAGAACAGCTAACAGCGTCACGAATTTCAGCAAAAATAGATCTTTTAACAACTAGTTTAATAAAAGATTTTGGCCTCCAACGACCCAAAATAGCGGTACTCGGAATTAATCCTCATGCTGGAGATCAAGGGGTAATCGGTAAGGAAGACGACACAATACTTCGCCCCCTCATAAAAAAATACCAGGAAAAAGGAGCATTGGTCTTTGGACCTTTTCCTGCAGATGGATTTTTTGGGAGCCAGAGCTATCAAAATTATGATGCCGTATTAGCAATGTACCATGACCAAGGGTTGATTCCTTTCAAAGCCCTTTCTTTCGGTAAGGGGGTAAATTTTACAGCCGGACTCAAAAAAGTAAGAACTTCACCCGACCATGGCACTGCTTTCGCAATTGCAGGACAAGGAAAAGCAACGGCTTCTTCATTTATAGAAGCTTTATTTACAGCGCGTTCGATTTATCTTCAACGTCAAACAGCGGGTGAGGAGGGCTGATGTAATAAATAACAGACCCTCTTTAGGGTGGAAACTAAGTGTATTTTACCTGCATAAGTGCTGTAAGGCAATAAGCGCATTTCATTTTTTTTAATAAGACCCCTCCTTGTTTTTAAAAAGCCTCACAAAAAAGCTACCCATTAGCGAATGAATTAAACTTGAGAGTGCCGCAGGAATGGCTACTGAGGGATTACTAAAGTTTTCTCGGGCCAGAACAACCCCTAAACCGGAGTTTTGCATACCGACTTCTATCGCTATAGTTTTGGCTACTTTCCAATTTTTTACAAGGAGCAGACTGAGAATCAGGCCAAAGAAAAAGCCCAAAAAATGCAAACAGATTAAGGCAGCCAAGAGTACCATTCCGGAGTTTAAAATGATCTCCCTTCCCTGACCCACGATGCTGGCAACAATCAAACAAATTAATAATACCGCTGTTGGGGGCGCATAAGGGGTAATTTTAGTTGCTGATTCGGGTAAATATCGATTAATTAACACCCCGATAGCAATGGGTACAACCACAACTTTAAGCGTACTGTAAAACAAGCCAGCTGCAGGAATATCCAACTGATTTCCGGAATATAGTAAAGTTAAAAACGGGGTCATCACTATGGCCGCCAAGGTAGAACAGGCTGTCATCGTGACTGATAAAGCCACTTCAGCTTTTGCTAAATAAGCAATAACATTAGAGGCCGTTCCTCCGGGGCAGGAAGCAACTAAAATCATTCCTACAGTAAACAATGGAGGCAAATCAAAAAGCCGTGCCAAACTCCAGCCCAAAAAAGGCATCACTAAAAACTGCATTCCTAAACCCAGGGATACCCACTTCGGATGTTTTATAACCTGAACAAAATCACTCCCCCTAAGTGTGAGGCCCATGCCGAGCATGATACCTGCCAGACCAAGTGTGATCAGGTCCCCTTCAAACCAAGTAAATAGGGGAGGATACAACAAACCGACAGCTACGAAAAATGAAATAATCCAGGGAAAGCCTGCAGTGATTTTATGTGTCATTATTCAAATTAAAAGATCAAAATAATAAGAAAGCGTTACTATTTTGTATTTTGTTGTAATAATTTAAAGTCAATGAATTTTTTACACATCAAATCCTTCTTTTTTATCACTTTTCTAGGTTTGTTTTTTAGTTGCTCACAAACCAATCACATTGAAACTGAAGAATTTCTCTTACTTCCTTCGGTTGCAGAACAAAATTTTTCAACTGAAGCCTCTAAACTTCAGCCTAATAACCTTCGTTATGCCTACAGTGAATCAGCAGAGGAGCTTCCGGTATTGTTTGGTTTAACGGCTCAAATCGAAAAAACAACGGCGGCAGAAAAAGCCCAAATCGAATACCGCATAAATCCAGTAGCTGAGTCGACACCAGAGGGGTATACACTTACTATAGGGCTCGACAAAATTACTATAGAAGGCCAAGATGAAGCAGGATTAATGTATGGCTTTATTACATTAAACCAACTTATGGAAGATGCCCAAAGTGCGGGGGTGAATTTACCTCAACTCATAATAAAAGACGCGCCTAAAATTGCATATCGTCCAATTCAAATTGATGTCAAACACCATTTAGAACAAAAAAGCTATTACTATCAACTAATGGACGAGTTGGCACAGCTCAAAATCAATGGCATTATTTTAGAAATCGAAGACAAATTAAAGTACAAAAGACGCCCAGAAGTGGGTTCAGCAGATGCGCTTTCGATAGAGGAGTGGCAGGACTTAAGCGAATATGCTAATCAGCGAAATATTAAAATTAGCCCGCTGGTTCAAGGTTTAGGTCATGCTTCCTTTGTTTTAAAACACGAGCAAAATAAACACCTGAGAGATGATCCTCAAAGTGACTGGGCTTTCAACCCCCTTGACCCAGAGACCTATACCTTACAGTTTGACTTGTATCTAGATGCACTTGAAGCATTTCCTCATGGAAAGTACCTCCATGTTGGAGGAGACGAAGTACAGACTTCAGGGAGAGGGAGTGGCAAAAGCGCATTGGAACTGAATCTGATTTGGCTTAACAAAGTAACGGATTTTGCTGCAGAACAGGGCCGGACACCTATATTTTGGGACGATATGCCCCTTAAACAAGCAGGCTTAATGAGCCCAATTTACAATGCGAATATGAGTCCAAAAACAGTTGATTCAATCTGGCAAGTCAATGCGCCTAAATTAAATCGCTTTTTAGAAGATTTCCCCAAAAACTGTGTTTATATGCGATGGAATTACCACCTAGCAGAGTCTTATGGTAACGGCAAAGCGATGGACTGGTTTTCTTCTAATGGATTCCAAGTAATGGGTGCCACAGCAGGACAAACACGATGGACGCTTATGCCCCAAAGAGAAAGCAATATCGATCAAATCCGAATTTTTGTAGAACAATCGATTCAGAGAAATTACAATGGTTTACTGCTTACACTTTGGGACGACGATTCGCCTCACTTTGAATTGTATAAGCGCGGGATATATGCTTTCTCAGAATATGCCTGGGGGGGATTACAACGCTCTAAAGGGGAATTTAAAAAAGCCTATAGACACCGAAAGTTTGGAGCGGAATTTCAATCTGAAGAATATGCCTTTATTGATGACCTTGATCAGCCTGTTGCACTTTGGACGAATTTATTAGTTGAAGAAGGGATACATAGAAACTCACTATACCAACGCGATAACCCCATTGAAAAAGCCATCATAACGCTTCCTGATTATGAACAAACAGGGAAATGGTCAGAAAAATATACCTCCCGGCTTTCAGCACTCAAACTGCAATATGAACAGCTCAAAATAGCACAAGAAAAACAAGAACGCCTTTATCAAGAAACACAAAAGTCAAACTATAATTTAGAAGTATATAGCCAAATCGTAAAGCTTGTCGGGTATAATTTTAGACTCATGCAAGCCCTAAATGACTTTGATTTAGCTGATACAGATGAAGAAAAAAACAAACAGCTATTAGCCTTGCAGAAATACCCAGCAGAATTTGAAGACATAAGAGCTGAGTTTGAAACAGTTTATAGTCAAACGAGAAGGCTTGAAAAACCCGAAAATTATATCTTAGATCAAGACCATCATCGCCATCCAGCCAACCAAACACGTAATTTTGATTGGCAATTCAGTGCAGAGCTATTGTTATTAGAAAAACTAGAAAATCACTTTAAAACCCAGCCCTACTGGGGGGAAGGACAGCAGCAACGGCTACAATAACTCAACTGACAGACAGAAAGAGCGACTAATATTTGCAAAAATGATAGTAATACTATTATATTTGCGTTCTTATGGTTAATCTCAATATTCAAATCGCTATTGATTCGAAGTTTTACAGTAAAAATCCTGAATCCTCAGATTTAGGAAGACGTATTGTAAAGCATGGAATTGAATTGATCCACCAGATTGGTTATGATGCATTCACTTTTAAAAAATTGGGTGCAATCATTCAATCTAATGAGAGTTCGATTTACCGTTATTTTGAGAGTAAACATTCTTTTTTAATTTATTTAGTCAACTGGTATTGGAGCTGGGTAGAATACAAGCTTGTCTTTGCGATCAGTAATATTAGCAGTCAAGAAGAAAAATTAGAAATAGCGGTTCGATTACTTACAGAAAAAGTAAAAGAGGATAATGCCATTTCATTTATCAATGAGGCACTACTACATCAAATTATAATATCAGAGTCTTCAAAGGCCTATTTAACCAAAGAGGTTGATAGAGAAAATGAAAAAGGATTCTATACTTGCTATAAAAGAGTAGTACAGCGCGTATCAGATTTGATACTTGAGTTAAAACCAGATTATAAATATCCCCATATGCTGGTTTCTACAATTATAGAGGGAGCACATCACCAAGCCTATTTTTCTGATCACCTTCCTGATTTGACAGATATAAGCAAAGAAAAAAATACCATTGTTGTATTTTATATAGAATTGATAAAATCTGTTTTATAAGGATGATGGCTAATAGATTTTTCTCGACTCCCCAGTTAAAATTCTTGTTTATTTCAGGGATACTTTATTCATTTTTACTCCCAAATATTTCAGAGACATTAAATTTAATTATTGGGGACACTCCAGAAATCATACAAATAGATTGGCAGCAAGATTCAGAAGAAGAAAATCAAGATACAAGTCAAGAAAAGGATAAAAAGCTAGAATCACAATATGATTTTTCTAAGCGGTTATTGTCTTTTAAAACAAAAAGGGGTACGAACCCCATTATTAATTTTTACAACGCTTCTTTTAAAGAAATTTTCAGTCCTCCACCTGAAGTATAATTATTCTCACGGATAATCTTTTAAACTCACCTATTATTTATTTAACCCAGATCCAGTTGTAATTGCTGGACGAATAAGATATTTATGAAAAATTCAAATTTAATTTCAAATTTAAAACATGATATACCAGCGAGTATTGTTGTGTTTTTTGTTGCACTTCCTCTGTGTTTAGGAATTGCGCTTGCTAGTGGAGCCCCTCTTTTTTCTGGTTTAATTGCTGGAATTATCGGAGGTATTGTTGTAGGCGCACTCAGTGGTTCTCAAGTTGGAGTTAGTGGTCCAGCAGCAGGACTTGCAGCTATTGTCCTTACTGCAATTGGAAGCTTAGGAGGTTTTGAAAATTTCCTTCTAGCAGTTGTATTAGGAGGCATTATCCAGTTTTTATTTGGAGTACTCAGAGCAGGAATCATTGGTTATTATTTTCCCTCTTCTGTGATTAAAGGAATGCTCACGGGTATTGGTATTATCATTATTATTAAACAGATTCCTGTATTTTTTGGTTATGAGCGTTCAGAGGGAGATTTTTCACTTACAGAGATTGGAGGTGTTTTTAATGCCATAAGTCCAGGAGCTACACTTATTGCAGTAGCGAGTTTGGGAATTCTTTTACTTTGGTCAAATATTTTAAGTAAAAAAGGGAAAATTTTTCAGCTCATTCAAGGCCCTTTGGTAGCGGTAATTGCAGGTATTATTTATGAGCTGTTTACGCATGGTAATTCAGTATGGCAAATCAAAGCCTCGCAGCTTGTCTCTGTTCCTGTGCCCAGTGATTTCACTTCTTTTATTGGTCAGTTTAGTTTCCCTAATTTTAGTCAAATTTCCAATCCAGAAATTTGGGTTACTGCGTTTACTATTGCGCTAGTAGCGAGTTTAGAAACACTACTTTGCGTAGAGGCTACAGATAAATTAGATCCTGAAAAGAGGGTAACACCTACTAATAGAGAACTCATTGCCCAAGGGACAGGGAACTTTATTTCAGGAATGATTGGGGGTCTGCCCGTAACTCAAGTAATTGTAAGAAGTTCAGCAAATATCCAATCAGGAGGTAAAACAAAATTATCTGCAATTATACACGGTTTTTTCTTATTAATTTCAGTAATGTTAATTCCTACTTTACTCAATAAAATACCGTTGTCAGTTTTAGCAGCAGTTTTATTTATTGTGGGCTATAAATTGGCCAAACCCAGTCTGTTTAAAACGATGTATCAGTTAGGGTGGAAGCAGTTTACCCCCTTTATTATTACAATATTAGGTATTGTATTTACTGACTTACTCATCGGTATAGGTTTAGGGCTCATAGTAGGTGTTACCATTATCCTGATTAAGAGTTTTCAAAACTCTCACTTTCTTCATATTGAAGATAAAAGTGATGGGAAACACAGAATTAAAATGACTTTAGCTGAGGAAGTGACTTTTATTAATAAAGGGGCAATTCTAAAAGAGTTGGATACACTCCCAGAAAATACTTTTTTAGAATTAGATGTTCGAAAAACTCAGTTTTTAGATTATGATATAATTGAAATTTTTGAAGACTTTTCTGAAAAAGCAAAACAGCGAGAAATTGATATTCAACTGATTTCTGAACGAGGGGTGATTGACAATCCAGCCAGTTTCGTTGAACACTTCAATAAACCTTAAAAAAGCGTTTAATTATTAAATTTAATAGGAATTATTCTCCAACATAAAAAATAATCAATTAATTAAATCACAATTCATCCCCCTCATTAGGGGGGTATTTTTAAAGAATATAAT
>WTIP01000040.1 GCA_011525195.1 Flavobacteriales bacterium
TTTCCTTCAAAACTTTTATGAGACGCATCAGATCAGTCCAGCAAAAGGGTCAGATCATTATCGTCAAATCATGAATTTGGAAATTAAAGGAGAAAAAGTAGCCACAGAAAATATAGTTGCCTTTCTTGAAGGTAGTGAATTTCCCAATGAATATCTTGTTATTTCAAGTCATTTAGACCACATAGGGGTTAAGGAGGGAGAAATTAATAATGGGGCTGATGATGACGGCTCTGGAACAGTAGCATTGCTTGAAATCGCTGAAGCATTTAAAGCGGCTAGTGAAGCTGGATACCACCCTAAAAGATCTCTTATTTTTCTTCATGTAACAGGTGAAGAAAAAGGTTTACTCGGGTCAAAATACTATACAGACAACCCGCTTTATCCGCTTGAAGATACTGTGGCAAATCTCAATATTGACATGATTGGCAGAACTGATCCAACGCGCGAAGACAAAGATCCAAACTACATCTATCTCATAGGTGCTGATCGTTTGAGCCAAGAACTCCACGATATCTCTGAAGCGACTAATAAAAAATATTCTCAACTTAAGCTAGATTATACATTTAATGAAGAAAATGATCCCAACCGCTTCTATTTCAGAAGTGATCATTATAATTTTGCGAAGAACAATATCCCTGTGATATTTTATTTTAGTGGTACTCATGAAGATTATCATAGGCCAGGTGACACCCCTGATAAAATTAGATATGATCTACTTGAAAAGAGAACACGCCTGATTTTTTATACTGCCTGGGAATTGGCCAATAGACCGAATCGAATTGCGTTAAACGCCAAATGAAAAAAAAATTCCTGACACTTATTGCGTCAGTATTTTTTGTTTTTTTTGGTTTCAGCCAAAATCAACAGCGTGGAAAAAAAATTGAAGATACCCTTGCTGTCAAACACTTTGCAATAGGGTTAAAACTTGGTATACCAAATTTAGCAGCAGGAACAGCGGAAGTCGTACTTCCACTATTTAAAAATCATTTTGCTCTCTATACGGAATACAGCCAAATTGCACTTAAATTTTCTGCACTAGAAACCACTACAACTTATTCAGATTATGGGATGAATTATTACTTTAAAACCCGCGGGAATGGTTTTTTTGTAGGACTCGGTAAAGGCATGCTCAGTGCAGATATTCTATTTAAAAATCTTTTATTTATAAATGGGGATATAAATACAACGGGTACAGCTACAACCTTGTTAGATCTCAATACGACCCTTATTAAATTGGGAATTAAAACGGCAGGTACTATTTATTTTCGATGTGAAATCGGATATGGCAGGAGAAAGGTCCCTGATCGGCTTTTATTTAATGCCCGCTCGAATGGCATAACAAAACTTTTTGATGAGGCACTTCCTCCCCTCCCTGGTCTGGGAAGTAATGGACTTTTAATTGGGCCATCGGATTTGGTGTTTCATTATGACTTTAAAAAATATAAACCTTATCGTGAATCGCTCATACTTTTTTAAAATTTACTTGATTGCACTCATTCTCCTGAATACTTCTTGGGGATACAGTCAAAGTAGCTTCGTATTAAGTGGATACATCACAGCAGCAGATACGAATGAAACTTTATTTGGAGTAAACCTTATATTTCCCAATTTAAATTTAGGTACTACCACTAATGAATATGGATTTTATTCAATTACCTTACCCAAAGGACTTCACCAATTAGAAGTAAGCTATCTTGGATTTAAAAGTACCCAGCAGGAACTATCAGTTAATGAAGACAGTAGATTTAATATCAAATTAATTCCTGAGGCAGAAGTATTAGAAGAAATTATATTGAGTGAGAATCTTGAACAGCTCAATCTCAAAAGCCCGCAAATGAGCGTTAATTCACTTGCAGTTAGTACAATAAAGAAAATTCCGGCTGTTTTAGGTGAAGTGGATATCATTAGATCAATTACTTTACTTCCCGGGGTGACTAATGCAGGCGAAGGTGCTTCTGGTTTTAATGTAAGAGGAGGTGCTGCAGATCAAAATCTCATTTTATTGGATGAAGCGATTGTATTTAATTCTTCGCATTTGTTTGGTTTTTTCTCAGTATTTAACCCTGATGCAATTAAAGATATTAAGCTTTTTAAAGGAGGAATTCCAGCCCAATACGGTGGTCGGGTTTCGTCAGTCTTAAATATTTATCAAAAAGAGGGAAATAGCAATAAAATGGACGCCCAAGGAGGAATTGGACTCATTTCTAGTCGTTTACTCTTAGAAGGTCCTCTTGAAAAAGAAAAAGGCTCCTTTCTTATAGGTGGAAGAAGCAGCTATGCCCATCTTTTTTTGCCACTTATAGAAAGTGTTGAAAATGACAAGGCTTATTTCTATGATCTTAATACAAAACTAAGTTATAGTTTGGGAGATAAAAACAAACTATTTCTTTCAGGATATTTTGGTAGAGATGTTTTCGATATTGCTAGCCTTTTTAATAATGCCTATGGTAATTCTGTTGCTAATTTTAGATGGAACCACTTATTTTCAAACCAGTTATTTTCTAATTTATCCATGATTTATTC
>WTIP01000021.1 GCA_011525195.1 Flavobacteriales bacterium
TCAAAACCCTGAGAGCGAAGTAGAGCTAAATGCTGTAGCCCAAGAAGTTCATGCCCTTATGGAAGGACGACCTCTTTTTGTGGCTTCTTAAAACAGTTCGTTTAGGACTACTGTTAATTACCGTTTATAAAAGACACATTCACCTTCTTCGTTTATATTGGTAATAAGACCTGAATAGTCATCTGTAAGTGTTGCGGTTATGGTTTGTCCAAAATTAGTAATTAATAGGCTTTCCCCTTCGATGCGGTAGTCCGCCATAAAATAGAATTCATGGCTCGGTTCTTCTTCCCATTTTGCCCAGCCCTGAAGCTGAGTCTCGGAAATAATTCGAAATTCTGCATACTCCAAACCTTCTTGTAAGCCCTCTCCTTCTTTACACCGCCATACAGAGCCGATCAAGTCTTCTCCAAAGACAAGGGGAGTGGCATTATTATAATCCGCTTCAGTAAAGGCGTAGGTGAACTCATAGTGTAACTCTTTTATTTTTCTGTAGGAATAATTGGTAATCACTGTCAAACCATCCCCGGTGGATCGAGATTCCTTTTTATAGATTAAAAATTTGAGGTCATCAAAAACAATACGGGTGCTATCAGTCATTTGAGTAGTTGGCACATAAAAAGTATGTTCTGATTGACACCTTCCTAGACTTTCTCTGCGAATCTCAATTTTTTCATAAGGTAAAATTGGTTCAGTATGTAGTCCGTTATCTGTCCATAATAAGACCCCTTTGATCGTAAAGGGTGTTTTATTGTTATAAAAAAAAATCTGCCATTACTATACAATCGTAAATGGTTTCATAACGGGTACAACCAATTAAAAGCAAAAGAAAACTTGTACTAAGGACTAAACAGGAGAGTGCAGCCCTTGGGGGGCCATAATATGGAAGTTTGGGGTCTTCATAACTTAAAAATACGGTTTTTTTACAACCGCTTTAACAATTTGTTTTATCCGTGGAGTAGATTGATAATTTCTGGGGATATGGCCTCTGGCTTTTTACTTTCTTTATTCAGGTAGCACCATTGGGTACTGCACACGGCGAGTACAGTTTGCTCAGTATTTAAGATTTCAACTATGCGCTCGGACAAAACGCCACGACTTTGTTTGACATAGGTTTTTAATGTGAGCAGATCCCCCATTAGTGCGGGTTGCTTATAGGTAATCATATGGCTACGCACTACCCAGATACCCAGGGGTTTTTCTATTTTTTTTGTGAGTACTTCCCAGTGGGCTTGGGCCACATCTTGCACCCATTGGAGGTAGTGAATATTATTTACATGACCTAAGCCATCGATTTGCTCAGGTTGTACCTCTAGGGACGTGCTAAAGGACTTCATTCTTTGGGAAGAATCTTGACTTCAAAAAGATTGTCCCAATTTTTACCTGTAACAAAAAAGGTTTTGCGGCCAGGGTGGTAGGCAATACCATTAAATACATTAAGTTCTGGGTGTTGGGTTACTTTATCTTTTAAACCTGAAAAATCTACTACACCTTCTACTGCACCAGTATGCGGATCAATAATGACAACCACATCTTTCTGAAACTGATAGGTATTGGCGTAAATTTTTCCTTCCACCCATTCTAATTCGTTAAGATTTTTTAGCGCCGCTTTATGCGTCATAACTTGAAGGGCTCCAATTTCTTTGTAGGTTTGGGGGTCCAGTCTCCAGATGCGGTGCGTCCCGTCTGATTTAAAAAGCAGGCTGTCGTTATGACACAATCCCCAGCCCTCTTTACTCGCTTCAAAAGAAAAAGATTTTTCCATGTCAAGGGTATTTTTATCATAGACAAACCCTTTTTGTGCTTTCCAGGTGAGCTGTATGACTTTGTCTTTAAAAACAGTAAGTCCTTCACCGAAATAAGCAGCGTCTAAAGCTTTATTCTCTAGGATATCTCCCGTCTGGTAGTCTACAGTTCTCAGACTTGATTTTCCATTGAGTCCAGTACTTTCATAGAGTAAGGCCCCGTCAAATTCTAAGCCTTGGGTATAGGCTTCTCTGTCGTGCGGATAAGTTTGTATAAGCTCATAGGTATAGAGTTTGGGTGCATTGGGGGCGAGTAAAGTAAGATTGATTGTCTTTTCAAACTGTTCGTCGCCTTGTTGTACAAGGGCCTTTAATTCATAAATCCCCAGAGGTTCCTCTGTAAAAAAATGGTTGGGGGCAATGGGTTTTGAATCCAAATAATAAGTTACTGTAGCTCCTTCTGGGAGTTTATTGATTTTCAGATTTAAAGTATCACCCCAAGTAGCTTGATTTCCTTTTACTCCAGTTTGAATTTTAAATTGAGGCGTATTGGGCCCTCCGCATTTCATTAAGATTAGAATTAAAAAAAAAGATAAAAAGCTTTTCATAGCGGATGCCTTTATGGGTTACTGTTGTTGTAAATTCAAAATTAAGCAATTAAAATGATTGTTGAACTGCGGGGAAGGGCTTATCTTTGTGGTGGGCAAGTCCTACACAACCAGCTCCTGCTGAATCCCCCAGGGCGGGAACGCAGCAAGGGTAGGCGGT
>WTIP01000116.1 GCA_011525195.1 Flavobacteriales bacterium
GGAGATTTTGAATTTGAGTTAAATCAAAAACATTCCTTCTCCTATGGTTTTGAAGCTACCCTTAATAAGGTACGGTCATTTGCTTTCGGTAAAGAATTGGTCGTTCAGCAAAACGAGGTCTTAGCATTAAAGCCTTCAACTCCTTTTCCTACGCGATATCCAAGTAAGGGAAGCTCTTATGATAGTTTTGCAAGTTTTGTGAATTGGATCTGGGATCTCAATAATGAATTGACTGTAAATTTTGGTATGCGCTTTACCAATACAAATCTGGAAGCGCGTTGGAAGGAATATTATAATATAAATGCACTGTTAGAGGGGGTCAATTTAGATGCTTTGGCCCTCACACAGACACTTGCTTTGACCTATCGCCCTACTGAAAAAACACAATGGAATTTAATCCTATCAAACGGCTTTCGAAATCCTAATATTGACGATGTAGGTAAAATAAGAGAAAACAATGGAATATTAGTAGTCCCCAACCCCTTCCTTTATCCCGAATATGCTTATAATTTTGAGCTGGGCATAAAACGCTATTTTGATCAGTCTAAAAACTATCTTTCATTACGGGGGTTTTCGACGCTCATTTCAAGACATATTGGCCGTAGCAACTATATCATTTTTTCTGATGCTACTACCCTAAATCAGGCCACTATTCGCTATAATGGGGAAGAAGTAGAAACCTATGCAAATAATAATTTAGGCAATCGATACCTCTATGGAGGATCATTAGATGGCTATTATTCGTTAAATACTTTTCTAGCCCTCAGAGGAAATTTATCTTTTATACAGGCTGTGAAAAGTGAAAAATACGGTCCTCTCCCTTCTATTTCTCCTGCTTTTGGTCGCATTTTTATTGAGTACCAAAAATCGAACTGGCTCAGCTATCTCAGTTTTGAATTTAGCGACAATAAAAACATAGAAGCCTATAGTATAGGGGGTGAAGACGGTCTAGAAGAAACGCCTCTGCTTTCAGAAAATCCTCTGCTTTATGCAGGAACACCTGCCTGGAGTGAGTTGTCTTGGTTGGCACAGTACCGTTGGAAAAAGAGTACCTCTTTTAGAATCGCCCTGGAAAATATTTTAGATACCCATTACCGTCCTTTTGCCTCTGGGATTTCTGCGCCTGGTAGAAATCTTAAATTAGGGGTCAATTACAGTTTTTAATCTCCTTCTCTATTCGCGCTTTGCACACCAATTTTTGTTGCGCTATTTGCTTTAAATTAATTATTTTCGCACATCAAGCCAAAGTGAGCCATTTAGCGTCTTTTATTTATTCCCTAAAGGCCTATCTAAAATCAGGAAAAGGTGAAATTTAAAGAATATAAAAAACTGGATTTACCAAAAGTTGCCGAAGACATTTTGCAACAGTGGAAAATCAATAATACCTTTTCTGAAAGTATAACCAATAGAGAAGGTAAAACCCCCTTTATATTCTATGAAGGGCCTCCATCAGCAAATGGAATGCCAGGAATACACCATGTAATGGCACGGGCGATAAAAGATATTTTTTGTCGCTATAAAACACAAAAAGGATATAAAGTAGCTCGAAAAGCGGGTTGGGACACCCACGGCCTACCGGTAGAATTGGGAGTTGAAAAAGAGTTAGGGATAAGTAAAGATGCTATTGGAAAAACAATCAGCATAGAAGCCTATAATGAGGCGTGTAAAAAAGCCGTTATGCGCTATACTGATGTTTGGAATAACCTAACAGAGCGTATCGGCTATTGGGTAGATATGGATCATCCTTACCTCACTTATACTTCGAAATATATGGAAAGTGTGTGGTGGCTGCTCAAGCAAATCTATGAGAAAGAGCTGCTTTATAAAGGCTATACCATACAGCCCTACTCCCCAATGGCAGGTACTGGCTTAAGCTCTCATGAATTAAATCAGCCAGGCACCTATCAAGACGTAACAGATACAACTGTTACTGCCCAGTTCAAAGCAGTATCCAGCAGTTTACCGGATGCATTAGAAGGCAAGGTGCCCTTGTATTTTCTTGCCTGGACAACAACTCCCTGGACGCTTCCTTCAAATACGGCCTTAACTGTAGGAAAAACAATTGAATACGCTGTTGTTACTACTTTTAATCAATATACGCATGAACCCATAAGAGTTGTTCTCGCTAAAGCACTGATAGGCAAACAGTTCGGAAACAAATATACCGCTTCTGAAAAAATTGAAGACTATACCAAAGGGGCTAAAAAGATTCCTTATCAGATAGAAAAAGTGATAAAGGGAAGTGACTTACTTGAAATTCGCTATGAACAATTATGGTCTGAAGCACCGCTCCCTCTTGAAAATTCAGAAAATGCCTTCCGCGTAATTGCGGGGGATTTTGTAACCACAGAAGAGGGAACAGGTATCGTGCATACTGCCCCAACTTTTGGTGCCGATGATGCCAAAGTTGCAAAAGAAGCAGTCCCTGAAGTTCCCCCGCTGCTGGTAAAAGATGAAAATGATTTCAATGTCCCTTTAGTTGATTTGCAAG
>WTIP01000134.1 GCA_011525195.1 Flavobacteriales bacterium
CTATTTTCAATAAGAAGTTTTGAGCTACTACTTATTGAAATTCCTTTAATAAGTGTATGGTATATTTTTTTACTGTTTACTTCAGTCACTGAGACTTCAGTTTGTTCATATTCAAAGACTTGCCCTGCGGGGAGTTGAATACTGTCCTGTGGATGAACCCTATAAATAAAAGAAGCACCAAGAGATGATTTTCCTTCAGGGGCAAAGCAGAGGAGTGCTTTAGCTGGAATTTCATCAGGCACTACGCTTAGCGTAGTAGCAGAAAGGTCAGCATCCAAAGCAAAAATTTGATCTAAAAAAGGGGTACTCTTAAGCGCATTTTCAAGCATATTTTGATCGTTAAATTGCACGATAGCGAGTGTATTTTGAGGAACACTACTCAATAAATCGGGGGCCTTTTTTAGTTCGGTTGTACAAGATAATACAGTTGCAACAAGGGCTATTTTGAATAAAATCCGCATGGGCTTAAAATTAAAAAACTCCCTTCTGCTTTTATTAATATTTCACCAAATCTTATCAACTTTTTATGTGCAATAGCTATCTCAAATCCAACTTGAGTTGCTTCGGTATTAATTGAAAGGATTGCCTGTGATGGGGTGAACTCCCATATTGCTGAATGGCCCTACGATGCGCCTTTGTGGGATAGCCTTTATTTTTCTTCCATTGATATACTGGGAATTGAGCATCCAACTGCTTCATATAATCATCTCGGTATGTTTTTGCTAATACAGAAGCCGCAGCAATATTTAAAAATTTCCCATCACCTTTGATGATACATTCATGAGGGATTTTTTTGTAAGAATGAAATTTATTTCCATCAACAGTAATAAATTCAGGCATTAGATTAAGCTGTGCTAAGGCGAGATGCATTGCTTTTATTGAAGCATTCAAGATATTGATTTCGTCTATTTCCTCCTGGTAAATATGAGAAACAGCCCAACTCAAAGCTTGTTTTTCAATCAAAGGGCGCAGCGCGTAGCGCTGCGCATCATTCAGTTTTTTTGAATCATTCAGCTCAGGAAGGGCAAAAGATTCGGGTAAGATCACAGCTGCTGCAGTAACAGGTCCCGCAAGACAGCCCCTGCCGGCTTCATCTGTGCCTGCTTCAATAAATTCTGAAAATTGTCTTTTTAATGGGATCAACGAATTCCTTGGAAGTTTGATTAGATGTAGAACAAATTACTTACAATTATCATAACTTCGCAAACAAATAATTCAGGCATGCGCAACGGCCTTTTGCTTATTTTTTTTATTATTTCTACACTAACTTTTGCCCAAGTTGGTGAAATTGTAATTCAAGACAGTTTGACAAAAGGCGCTCAAAAATATGAACAGCCTAAAGACTCACTCCTTGGTATACCCCCCGACAAAACAGTGATAAAAGATTCACTGAGCCAGAAAACAAAATCCGCAGTACAAAAAGAGAAAAAGGAAGAAAAACCAAAAAAACAACGCTATATTCCTTATATCAAATCAATGGAAGAGGTCACAGTCTCTGATTATAAAATCTTCTATCTTGATGGCAGCGTGAAATCCGTTGACACTTCACTTTCTTTAAAGCGAGAGTATACTTTTAATTTTCTGCAAAGTGATTATTTCGAGTACCTTCCGCTGCCGAATATGGGGGAGGGATTTAATAAACTCGGATATAATTTTCAGGAGCAGCCCTATACCCCACAAATGGGCGCAAGAGCAAAACACTTTGGTTATTTTGAAAAAGAAGATGTGCCCTATTATGAAATGCCTTCGGCCTATACAGAACTTTTTTTTAAAACCACTTTCCAACAAGGACAGCATTTAGATGCTACACTTGCGATAAACACTTCGCCCAAATTGAATGTAGCCGTTTCATTTCGCGGGTTTCGTTCAGAAGGAAAATATGTGTCCTCCCTCAGTAGAGCAAGACAATTTCGCATGAGTACCCAGTATCAGACCTATAACCATCGGTACCGCATGCGGTTGCATCAAACTACTCAATCTATAGAGAATGATTTTAATGGGGGCCTGACCAATGACGGGGTATATTTTTTTGAAAACGCACCCAATTATGTAGTGGCGGATGAATCGGGACAACCAATACTCAACGAAAATGGAGAAGAAGAATTCATTTTTTATGACGGCTTTTTAGACCGTTCTCAGCTGGGATCACAAACTCAAGGACTTCATATCTTGGAGGGGAAAGGATATTTTATGGACCACCAATACCGTCTTTTTCCGGTTGCTAAAGACACTACAGCTTATAAGATGAGCGTGGGGTATCGTGCACATTATGAGACCAAAAACTACCAACTCAACCAAACCCGAGCGGACACTTATTTCTATGAAGCCTATACCAATGGTGCCATTGCAGATACCACTTACTACTCAACCTTAGAAAACACACTCTATGCTAAGCTTGAGCAGTCTGCTCTTGGGAAGCTTCAGTTAAATCTTCACCAGCAACAATGGGATTA
>WTIP01000131.1:0-6506 GCA_011525195.1 Flavobacteriales bacterium
CATATATACAATATCTACGGTTTTGTTCGGTTTGCTGATGAAATCGTAGACAGCTTTCATCAATACCCGAAAAAAGAATTGCTCGACCGATTCGAAGAAGATTTAGACTTGTGCTTAACACAAAGAATAAGTTTAAACCCCATTTTAAATTCTTTTCAAGAAACAGTGCATGCATTTCAAATCGATCGTGAATTAATTGATGCGTTCATGCGAAGTATGCGATGGGATTTGGATAAAAAAGTATACACTACCGAGGCTGATTATAAAGCCTATATTTATGGCTCCGCAGATGTAGTGGGTTTAATGTGTCTTAAAGTCTTTGTTAAAGGGGATCAAAACAAGTATGACGAGCTGAAACCTACAGCGATGGCTTTGGGCTCAGCATTTCAAAAAGTAAATTTTCTCAGGGATTTAAAAGATGATTTCCAAGAATTGAACCGCACCTATTTCCCTTCTGTTAATTTTAACCAATTTGATGAAAAATCAAAACGCGCTATTATAAATGAAATTGAACAAGACTTTGCACTTGCTTTAGTTGGTATTTTTAAACTTCCCATGGAAGCCCAATTTGGCGTTTATACGGCTTATAAATATTACACTAAGTTGTTGAAAAAACTTAAAAATACAGCTCCTAATCATATTCAAAATCAAAGAATAAGAGTACCCAACTACCAAAAAATGGGTGTTTTTGCCAGTAGTTATTTAAAATACAGGTTTAATCTATTATAAAAGTAAATGTGTTAATGACTTTATTGTGGTTTTTTATCCTCCTGCTTACTTTTTGTTTTATGGAGTTTATGGCTTGGTTTTCACACAAATATATTATGCATGGTTTTCTCTGGTCTTTGCATAAAGACCATCATATTAAAGACCATAAATCTTGGTTCGAGCGTAATGATGTCTTTTTTATTTTTTATGCGCTTGTGAGCTCTGGCTTTGTCGTTCTATGGGGTGAATTTGACTTTTGGCCTGGACTTCCCATTGCTTTGGGTATTTTTTTATATGGAATGACCTATTTTTTGGTGCACGATATTTTTATCCATCAGCGTTTTAAATTATTTAGAAATATTGACAATAAATACGCGCGAGGAATAAGAAGAGCCCACAAAATACATCATAAAAATATTCATCAAAATGATGGAGAATGTTTTGGGATGTTATGGGTACCTCGTAAATATTTTAAATAAGACTAAAGCTTGAGCCAGTTATTGGTAAAGTCGCAGTTGCGATTTGCTTTATTCAAATAGATATAAGTGTTTTCAATTTTATCCTGCATCCACTCTTGTATTACCTTTAACTGCTTTTCCTTTAAAGCCAAGGCCTTGATTTTTACATAGTCTGTCGAATAATCTGCCTTGTGTTCATCAAAACGATTACTCACTTTTAGAATTTTGTATTTTTTTAAACCTGATCGATCTTCTTCCATCAGTGGCGCTGTGATTTCATTGTCTTCTAAATTTCGAATTTGACTGTAGAGTACAGGGTCTAAATTTGTTAATTCAAAGCGCGTATCTCCTGTTTGAGGATTGATCAAAACACCGCCATTAAATTTGGTTTCTTTTTCACTTGAATAAGCGAGGGCTGCATCTTTAAAGGAAATTTCTTCATCCAAAATACGTTTGCGGATGGTATCAAGCTTATTCTTTGCTTCTGAAAGCTGATCAGGTTCGATTCGCGGTGTAAGTAGAATGTGACGGACGTCAACTTCTTGTCCCCTGATTTTATCTACCGTGAGAATATGCCATCCAAAATCAGTCTTAAATGGCTGTGAAATCTCCCCTTCTTCTAAGCTAAAAGCTTCATCTCTGAATTCTTTTACCATTTGAGGACGTTTTCGGTTGAGCGTATATTTCCCTCCAGTGGCTCTTGATCCTGGATCTTGAGAATACAAGATGGCTTTAGAGGCAAAACTCGAGCCACGCTCTAATATATCCTCCCTAAAGCTTTTCAGCTGGTTAATAATTCGCTCTTGCTCATCCTCACTCACATCGGGTTCAATGACGATTTGAGAAATTTCAAGTTCAGTACCGAAAATGGGTAAATCCAGTGCAGGGATAGACTCAAAAAATACACGCACTTCTTCAGGAGTAACTTCTACGTTTTCAATGATTTGGGATTGCATCATGCTCGCCAGCTTCTGAACTTTGTTGATTTCAAAAATATCTTGTCTAAAACTGGCTTCATCTTCTTTATTATAAAATTCCAATACCTTTTCAATGCTTCCCAACTGTTGCGTAAAATTGTCTATTATCTGGTCTACTGCGGAGTAAACTTCTTCGATATTGACTTCCAAACTATCTTGCACAGCGTGGTGGGCATAGAGTTTATCTTCCATCAGCTTACCGAGTAATTGACAGCGAGAAACCCCCCTTGTATCAATTCCTTGGGATTGCATTTCAACAATTGTTTTGTCTATATCGGAGTCCAAAATAACGTAATCACCAATTACAGCAGAAACACCGTCAATTTTGATTCTATTTGCCAGCTGATCTTGCGCGATAAGCTGAAATCCAATAAGTGAGAAGAAGAAAAATAGATTAGTAAGTCTCATAATTCTTTGATTTGATTGCATCTTGTAAAATTTCTTTTTCAAATTGCTTGATGAATTTTAATTTTTTCTGATTTCTAATGATATTTTCAATAGTAGACTCAACTAAGCTGCGCGGAGCTGTAGCGCCTTTTTCTAAAAATTCCTTTATATAGAGCAAATATACCCCCAATGAATCTTCAACTCTAAAAAATTGTGATTTTTTTAAGTATTGATCAGGATTTTGTTTGCTTAAAAAAGCAATTTCATTAATCAAATCTCTCCTATTGAGCCAAATACTATCTGTCAATAAAAAATCATAAAACTGAAATGAAAGCGAATCTAAAAAAAGTTGGTCTTGTTGATTAAAACGTTCAAAACTACGTTGTATTTCAAATTGATCCACATTGTCTGGAGGCAAATGAATAAAACGGGCTTTATAGAGCGGAGCATTAAGTTTAAACGCACTATTGTTGGTAATGAGAAAAGAATCGATTTCATTAGTTGAAACCAAAGTGTCAAGAGAGGTATTTACTACTGATTGCAAATAAGCATTGGCATACAGTTCATTTCGATAGTTTTTAACTAATTCTTCTAAATCTTCGAGGGCCTCTTTTTTAAGGTTTTGCTCTGCCAATTGTATTAATAATTGACTTTTAGCCCAACTGTCAATAAAATTTCGTGTTTTTAATAAACTGTCAGATCTATTATTAAATGCGGTAAGTTGGCCCTCCAAATCAGACGCATAGAGGTAAATTTCTCCCACTCTGGCAATTACTTTTTCGTTTTTTGGCGTTAACTGCTCACAAGAGAGAAACAAAAAAAGAATGAGAAAAGAGAACCGGAGCGGAGACTCATTTAGAGAATAAATAAACCGTTTTACGTTATTAACAATATTATCCCAACTTTTTAATAAGTCTGTTAAAAAACTGTTTACTAGCACTTTATATTGTTTAAAAATATTTTAATAAGTTGTTAATAATTAGTATATTGCACAAAAATTAAACTTTGTTAAAAAAGTTAGTTGTTTTTTTATTTCTTATTTCGGCTTTTAATCTACTAGAAGCCCATAATATTTTGACTCCCCTATTTTCTCAGCCTCTTCAAATAAACCCCAAAGCTGCTTATCAAAATCAACAACTTGTATTAACTGGCTTGAGTGGTTCTGGTAAACTTGAAGTTTATTCTATAATTGGCAATAAAATTAAAGAAATTAATATTCAGGAACTGGATAATTTAAAACTTTACCTAGAACTTGATGCCAAAAAAATGTTTGTGTTAAGAATAACGAGTTCAACTGATATACACACTTTTAAAATAATTACTCCTTAACCCAACCAAAACCCTTCACTACCCTGGGCTGTAATTCGGTGCTTCTTTAGTTACTTTAATATTATGAGGGTGGCTTTCTCTCATTCCAGCCGCTGTTATGGTCACAAATTGGGATTTGGTTTGTAAAGCATTGATGTCTGAAGCACCACAATAGCCCATTCCAGCACGGAGACCCCCAATAAATTGGTGTATACTTTCATTTACATTTCCTTTGAATGCTACCCTACCTACAATCCCTTCAGGAACTAATTTTTTTAAATCATCCTCTACATCTTGAAAGTAGCGGTCTTTACTTCCTTTTTCCATGGCCTCTACAGACCCCATTCCGCGGTAGGTCTTATATTTTCTCCCTTCATAGATAACGGTTTCTCCCGGTGATTCTTTTGTGCCTGCAAGTAAGGACCCTAACATAACTGAATCTGCCCCTGCTGCAATTGCCTTAGGAATATCTCCTGTAAATCGAATTCCGCCATCGGCTATTAATGGAACCCCAGATCCTGCTAAGGCTTTTCTTACCTCCGCGATAGCAGACAACTGCGGATAACCAACACCTGCAATAACACGCGTAGTACAGATTGAGCCGGGACCGATACCTACCTTAACGGCATCTGCACCCAAATCAACTAAGTATTTTGCCGCCTCAGCAGTGGCTATATTCCCGACCGTTACATCGAGTGTACTGAAATTCTTTTTTATTTCTTTTAAAACGGAAGCGACTCCTTTACTATGACCATGGGCGGTATCGATAACAATACCATCAATACCTGCTGCTGCTAAAGCGGCCACACGATCTAGTACGTCTGGGGTAACACCAACAGCCGCAGCCACTCTAAGTCTTCCAAACTCGTCTTTATTGGCGTTTGGCTTTGTAGTTTGTTTGGTAATATCTCTAAATGTAATAAGACCTACGAGTTTGTCTTCTTTTGATACGACAGGTAATTTTTCAATTTTATGCTTTTGTAAAATCGCTTCTGCATCATTAAGTGAGGTGGATTCATCGACTGTGATCAGATTCCTTTGTGTCATCACCTCTTTTATGGGACGTGAATTGTCTTTTTCAAATCTTAAATCGCGGTTGGTAACAATTCCGATCAGGCGGTTTTCTTGATCGACAATGGGTATTCCACCGATTTTGTACTGCTGCATTTTTTGTTTGGCATCAGCTACTGAAGCGGTTTGGGGTAACGTTACTGGATCGATAATCATTCCAGATTCTGAGCGCTTTACTGTTCTTACTTCATCTGCTTGGGCTGCTATCGTCATATTTTTATGCAGTACCCCTATTCCACCCTCACGCGCAATGGCGATTGCCATTTTACTCTCTGTTACCGTATCCATAGCGGCAGAGATAATAGGTATATTGAGAGGTATATTTCTGCTAAATCGCGTTTGTATAGAAACTTCTCTGGGGAGTGTCTCTGAAAAAGCAGGTACTAGAAGTACGTCGTCGTAAGTGAGACCTTGTCCGATAAACTTATTGGAATTCATAAGCAACTAATTTGTAATTAATTGCGTACAAATATAACAAATTTTAAGCTGGCAAGAACAGGATTTGTTATAAATCAAATTGTACCCCCGAATAGATCCCGAATGGATGTCCAGGTCTAAATCCAGCAGGCACTCTAGAAACCAAATACGTTTCATTCAAAAGATTTACAACTTGTGTTGTTAACTTTAAGCGAGAACTCAAATTGTATTTGGCTGATAAGTCAATAATAAAATTAGAGGGGACAGTAGCTGATTCTGAAGAGGCTAGTGCAGCAGCTTGAATATGAAAGGCACTGGTATAGCGGGCATTGCAATTAAATTCAATTTTTTCATGTATGACTCGAGCTGTCAAACTCCATTGGTTCTGAGGAATATAAGGCACTCGATCTCCTGTAGCTACAGCTCCCCAAATATCAGCGTCGCTTCCAAAACTGCTTTGGAAAATTGCATCGGTAAGCGTATAGGCAAATGTTACCGGAAGTTGAATTGCTACCTCTTCAGGAGCAAAATCAAAATTTAATAGTAATTCTATGCCACTAACATGAACACTCCCTGCATTAAATTGATCAAGACTACCTGTACCCCCTGAAGCAGCTAAATCGCTTCCTAATAAATTTGAGTAATCATTGAAAAAACCAATAAATTCTCCTCTTAGTTTTCCGCTAGAAAAACGGGATCCCAATTCATAATTTATACTCGATTCTGGTAATTCCCCTGGCGCATTTCCTGGGGGTGAAAACCCTTTGTGTAAACCTCCAAATAATGACAATTGATTTGAAAACGTATAATTAAATCCGATGCCTGGTATCCAGGCAGTACTATTATTTTTGCGTCGTATTAATTCGGCAATATTTCGATTGGGATTTGCCTCTCCAAAGTCTTCTCTTTCAAGACTAATTGATTCCATTCTCAGCCCAGGAGTAAGGGTCAATTTATTGTATTTGAATTTATATAATGCATAAGTAGCTAAGGCTTGGGCACCAGCAATTCGATTTCCTTTTGCTCCTTGAGGACCTTCTGATGTTAATGAGAGAGTTCCATTTTCAATACGATATCCGTCTTCCCATTGAAAACGGTCTTCCTCATCATAATGAAGTCTAGCCCCCACCTCAAGGTCGTGGAATATACCAGATGCACCATACCAATGGTAGTCCAATTT
>WTIP01000131.1:6606-9413 GCA_011525195.1 Flavobacteriales bacterium
CGCATATCGATCAAATGGATTGATTTTAAAATCATTGGCTGTAATACCGAGGTAAGTCTCGTTAGACAATTCATCAAAGAGATGATATTTGAATTCAAGGAACTGAGAGATTTCTGCATCCACATCAGATTTGAGTCTTACCTTACCCATCAAATCGGTAATATCAAAGCCTGTATTTTCATTATTTAGTTTTTTAAACCCATCAGAGTTCATTGATAAATATTCTAAGAGGAAACTTACATGCTCTGAGGATTGACCAAAACTGCTATGAATTTGACTACTATTATAACTCCCGTAAGTAGTCTGAAATCGTGCTTTTAAACCTTCATCGGGAAGTGAAGAAGAAATCATATTGATGACGCCTCCCGTAGTAAAAGGACCGTATTGAACTTGACTACTCCCTTTTAGTATTTCAATTGCCTCCATTCGCATGACAGAAGGAAAATAGTAAGCTGCTGGTGCACTATAAGGCGCTGGAGCGATAAGTACACCGTCTTCCATCAGTGTTATTTTGGAACTGCGTTGAGGAGAAGTGCCCCTCAAACTAATATTGGGGCGCAAGCCAAATCCGTCCTCTTCATAAAAATTAACCCCTGGAACTGATTTTAAAGCACGGTTAATATCGATATAACCAAAGTTTTTAAGTTCTTCACTCGAAAGAAAATAAGAAGCCCCCGTTCTATTCTGAGCCACAAATTTATTCCCGAGTATCGTATTCGCTTTGATAATCACTTCATCGAGTTTTTGAATACTATCGCCTAACTGGATCAAATTTTGTGAAAAAAGCAAAGCGTTATAGGAGAGAAAGAGAAACAAAAATTGGGCCTTCATTTACGCTAAGTTTATTTAGATTAATTTTAAATAGCGTACAAATATAAATTCCGAAAAACGAATTTCAAAACTTATTTAGAATTATTTTAAATAAATAATTTATGAGAAAAATTATAGGCTGACTCGAAATGCAAAACATTAATTGATTCAGGAAGCGACTTATGTGCAGAAAAATAAGAGATTAATTTTTCCGTAGGAATATTGCCTACTAATTCATCTGAGGCCATGGGACATCCTCCTCTACCCTTAATGGTACCATCGAAACGTGTGCAGCCCGCCAGATAGGCAGTATGAATTTTTTCATACCACTGATCGGGTAAGGCATGAAAATGAGCACCAAATTCGATCTGCGCATAATCGGTTTTTAAGGTTGAAAATAAAAGCTGTATTGCTTCTGGTTTTGCTGAGCCAACAGTATCAGATAGGGAAATTATTTTTATTCCTAAAGTCGCTAGTTCATTCACCCATTCATTAATAATTTCAGGACTCCATGGGTCACCATAGGGATTGCCAAATCCCATGGAAAGATAGACGACAAGTTCTTTGTCATGTGCGAGAGTAAGTTCGTAAATTTCTTTCAGTACGGTTAAGGACTCTGCGATCGTTTTTCCCGTATTGCGCACTTGAAAATTTTCAGAAACAGAAAAGGGATAACCTAAATAATGAATATTGTCGTAGCGAACTGCCTCTGTTGCACCTCTTAAATTGGCAACGATAGTTAGAATTTTTGTATTTGTGTTGCCTATATCTAGTGCTCTTATTACTTCTGGGGTATCTGCCATTTGGGGGATGGCTTTGGCACTTACAAAACTCCCGCAGTCTAGTGTGTCAAATCCTACTTCTAAGAGCATTTGATAATACTCAATTTTGAGTGTGGTAGGAATAGGCAATGGATAGCCTTGTATTGCATCTCTTGGACATTCAATAAGCTTTAGGGTTTCCATAATCAAGAGTTGGAAATAAAGTTAAGGGTAAAATAAAACTAACGCAATTGCAATTAAAACTAGAGATTGAATTTTATTCCAATGGGTATTTTCCTTTTGAATCTTCAACTTTCTAGAAAGTGCATCTGCGAAAAGTGAAACCATACAAAAAAGAACCAAAGCTTGCAGAAAAAATAGACTTCCTAAAATAAAAAACTGAAGGCTGTAAGACAGATCTTGATGAAAAATAAATCCTGGAAAAAAGCTCAGAAAAAACAAGCTTACTTTAGGATTTGTTAAATTCATTACCAAACCTGTGAAAAAGTATTGAGACTTCAGCTTATTGGTCTTTTCCTTTTTTGAGGGCATATTTTGCATTGGAGCTCTCCAACTCTTAAGGGCCAAAAAAAGAAGGTAACTACCGCCAATAATTTCGAAAACACGCTGACTTTCAGGGTATATTTTAAGGATATTACCCACTCCAAAAATTACCAGCAAAGTATGAACCCATAAACCTGTTGTAAGTCCCAAACTAACTTTTATCCCCTTTTTTTTTCCTTGGGTCAAACTCGTACTGAATACATAGAGTATATCAGGTCCTGGGAATAGAGTAAGCGCCACAGATGAAAGAATAAAGAGTAAAAGTGTATTGAGATCCAATAGTTTAAATTTTAAACTTAGTTGGTTCAAGATACTCTTTTCAATACAATTGAAAGAAAAATAATTCAGCGGTTAAAATAAACTCTCTGAGAGATAAATTGTTGAATATCTATTGGCAGTGCTGTAATAAAATGAGTATTTTTAAAAAAAAATATGAAACAGCTATCATTCTTCTTCCTTCTATTTCCGTTTTTACTCACAGCGCAAAACGCATTAAACAGTACTTCATTTGCTGAAACCATAACCGCTAATGAGCTTCAAGAAAATCTTTATGTCTATGCCTCAGATTATTTTCAAGGAAGAGAAACTGGAACAATTGGACAAAAAAGGGCGATCGATTTCCTTCAAAACTTTTATGAGACGCATCAGATCAGTCCAGCAAAAGGGTCAGAT
>WTIP01000076.1 GCA_011525195.1 Flavobacteriales bacterium
CTTTATATAAAAGGGATGACTTGTCAAAACTGCAGAAAGGGAGTCATGGAAAAAATGAGTGCTCTTTCAGGGGTTTTCGCAGTTGAAGTTTCTTTAGAGACTGGAAAGGCCTTGATAGAAGCTGAAAATCAAATCCCTTTGGATAAAATTAGAGAACAATTAGGAACAAAATATACAGTAACTACAGCTCCTTTAGAATTGCAAGCCCCTACGACTCAAGATTCAAAACTCAAAGCCCTATTTCCCCTATTTCTAATATTCGGATACCTTGTGGTGGCCACCTTCTATTTAAATTTTCTTGTTGGTGGAAATTTGAATGATGCCCTTCGCCATTTTATGGGGCTATTTTTCATCACATTTAGTTTTTTCAAGTTTTTGGATTATAAAGGCTTCCCTTCCTCTTTCGCCCGTTATGATCCTCTCGCTAAAAAAAGCCTTTTTTATGCGAAAATATACCCCTTTATTGAAGTGGGATTAGGGGTTGCCTTTCTTTTGTCCTGGCAATTGCCTTTTGCCCTGTTCTTTACTTTGATTATTTTATCCATAACAACCTACGGGGTTATGCAATCCATTTTAAATAAATCCACAATTCAATGTGCCTGTTTAGGAACGGCATTAAAGCTCCCCATGACAGAGGCCACACTTATTGAAAACGGCATCATGATTGTCATGTCGTGTACCATGCTTTTAGAATACATATTGTAAAAAAAAGTATATTTGCACCATGAATAGAAAACAAGCCGTTAGTCTTTTTCTTGCCGTGCTTATAATTGGTACAAGGATCGGCTTTGCACTTAATATTCATTATTGTGGAACCCATATTGCAGAAATTTCATTGGCTTCCAGTCCTTCAGACTGTGGAATGGAAGACACTGCCAATAATCAATATCCAGAGAACCCCAGCTTTGCTAAAGCCTCGTGTTGTGAAGATGAAACGGTTCTCTATCAAAACCAAGAACCACAAAAGCAGGAGGCCGAAAGTGTTTTACAGGTTTTTGATGACTTTTTTGCCCTTGCTGATAAAAGTGAGCCAACTTTTAGCGCAAAAAGCCCAAACCTTAGCCCCCAAATTACAGGGTACCCCCCGCCTCTAAGGGATATAAAAATTTATTTATTGAATCAATCAATTGTTGTTTACGAGTAGTGAATTAGGTTTTCCCCTGATTCTTAATTTTTATTCACCTTAATAACAACAAAATGAAAAATAACCTCTTTCACCTATTTATTCTAATTGGTTTCTTTGGAATGTCACAAGACACGCTTAAAGGAACCCTATTTACTCTTGAAGGAAATCAAGAAATACCATTAACTGGAGCCAGTGTATATTGGATCGGTACACAAACTGGTACAACGACCAATGAGGAAGGAACCTTTAGTTTGCCTTTTGAAACGTCTACAAATCAATTGGTAATTAGTTTTTTAGGATTTAAAACCGACACCTTATCTATCAAAGATCAAAAAATCATTACCCATTACTTAACCGCTGCTGAAGGAGAATCTTTAGAAGAAATTACCCTTACCCAAAGAAGAAAAGCAATTCAAAAATCCTATCTCCAAGCACAAAATATCGTGAATGTCAATAGCGCAGAACTGTTAAAGGCAGCCTGTTGTAATCTTTCCGAAAGTTTTGAAACCAATCCTTCGATTGATGTAAATTTTTCTGATGCTTTGACGGGAACCAAGCAAATTAGAATGTTGGGCTTAACCAGTCCTTACCTTTTGATAAGCGAAGAAAATATCCCCATGGTACGCGGCGCATCACAAGCTTATGGACTCACTTTTACACCCGGCACCTGGATTGAAAGCATTCAAATTACAAAAGGAACAGGAAGTATAGTAAACGGATTTGAAAGTATTGCAGGGCAGATTAATACTGAAATTAAAAAACCTTTCTCGGACGTCCCCTTTTTTCTAAATATTTTTACTTCAGGCAATGGGCGTCAGGAGATCAATATTCAAGGCAATCAAAAGTGGAATGATAAATGGAGTACGGGACTTTTTATCCATGGAAATCAACGTACCCAAAAGATGGATCAAAATGAAGATTCTTTTTTAGATGTTCCCTTATCTAAGCAGTTAAATCTTTTAAACCGCTGGCAGTATACTGATGCAGAAAAAGGATGGGTCGGATTTGGATCCCTGCGTTGGATGACAGATGATAAGCAAATTGGAGACTTAGGATTTAATCCTGCTGAAGACCGAAATTCTAATACAGTATGGGGGAGCGAAATTGATACCCAGCGATTAGATGCCTCGCTAAAAATAGGGTATGTCTTTCCTGAAATCCCATATCAAAGTTTTGGTTTTCAATCTGCCTACAGTAACCATAATCAAGCTGCTTATTACGGGAGGAGAATTTATGAAATTGATCAAGAGAGTTTCTATCTCAATTTATTGTTCAACTCTATAGTGGGAAATACAAAAAATAAATTTAAAGCAGGACTCAATATCGCCTATGATCGATATCTAGAGACGGTAGACCTACTTTACTTTAATAGAACTGACCGTTCAGGTGGGGGATTTTTTGAATACAGCTATGACAATTTGGACAATTTTAGCTTAGTTGCGGGCATTCGAGCAGATGCACATAATAATCTGGGAAATTTCATCACTCCAAGACTTCATTTGAGGTATCTGCCTGACCCTAAAACAATTATAAGAGCTTCTGTAGGAAGCGGGCGAAAGGCAGCCAATATTTTTGCAGAAAACCAAACTCTTTTTGGAACCAACAGATTTATTTCTATCCAAGAAAATGGGGGCTCCATTTACGGACTAAATCCAGAAAAAGCCTGGAATTATGGCATTAGTCTTCGCCAACTTTTTACCCTTGGTAGTGGCAGTGGTGACGTGACAGCGGATTATTATATAACGAATTTTACAGATCAAGTTGTGGTGGATTGGGAGCAAAAAAATCAGATTTCTTTTTATAATTTAGAGGGACCGAGTCGTGCTAATAGTTTTCAATTGGCTCTAGATTATGCCCCTAGCGAGGTGCTGAGTTTCCGTTTTGCGTATAAGAATTATGATGTAAAAACAACCTATAATTCGGGGTTTTTACAAAGACCCTTACAAGCGCAAAACCGATTTTTTGCAAATATGGGTTGGGAAAGCGAACGCAATGTTAAAGGGGCTCAGTGGCGATGGGATTTGACTTATCACGCAGTAGGTGAGCAAAGATTGGTAACAACTGCGAGAGATTTGCAAGGGTCTTATTCTCCAGCATACGGCTTGTGGAATAGCCAACTTACACGTGCAGTGCAAACTAATTTCGAGATTTATGTCGGCCTTGAAAATTTAGGAAATTACAGACAAAATAATCCTATTATTGGGGCAGACAATCCCTTTGGAAATGATTTTGATACCGCGCAGATTTATGCCCCTATTTTTGGGCGAATGATCTATGCCGGTTTACGTTGGAATTTGTAATTTTAAAAAAAATAAAAAAATGAAAAAATTAGCATTTATAATTTTAATCGCACTTCCCCTAGGGATTCTAGCTCAGGATAAAACCAGCAAGAATACAAAAAGCTCCTTTGAAGTAAGTGGAAACTGTGAGATGTGTCAAAAAAGAATTGAAAAAGCCGCTTATTCCGTTAAAGGAGTAAAAATGGCCAATTGGGATATCCCCACAAATATTATTTCAATTCTTCACGATTCCAATAAAGCCTCCGTTGCTTCTATACAACTCGCAATTGCTCAAGCGGGGCATGATACACCGCTTTCAAAAGCGCCAGATGCAGTTTACGAAAAGCTTCCCATGTGTTGTTTATACGATAGAAAAAAAGAGTAGGAATAAAAAAAGGCGGTTTTTAAACCGCATTTTTTATTAATCAATTTTACCGTTTACAAAAGCGACAACACCCGCTACAATTGCTGTCATGAGTGTTCCAATTACTACCTCTTGCAGGAACTCATTTAGGTCGAACTCCATATTCATAAAGAAATACCAGGATAGTACATAAAATAAACCAATTACTAAGCCTGCCGAAAAGCCCTCTTTAAAATGGGAAATGGCAGTAAGGCTTACAAATACATAAGAAAAAATAAAGCTAAAAAACAGACAGCCTAGAAAAATAAACAACATGGATTCTTCACCAGTTGTACTTTCAGTAAGAATGATTCCGTAGACAAGCCATCCCAAAAAGAAATAGACAATCGTGCCTACAAGTCCAGAAATTAAAATTTTTTTTGTCATGAGTATATGATTTAGGGTTTCTTAAAGGGACACTATTCTTTAGATAAAAAAAAGGCTGCCTTGAAAACAAAGGCAGCCTTTTTGTTTGTTTAAAGAGATTGATGATTACATCATCCCAGGCATTCCACCGCCACCCATTGGGGGTGCTGCAGGAGCCTCTTCTTTAATATCAATCAATGCGCATTCAGTAGTAAGAATCATTCCTGAAACAGAAGCGGCATTTTCTAGTGCTACACGCGTTACTTTTTTAGGATCGATAATACCCTCTTTAAGCATGTCAACATAAGTACCTTCTTTGGCATTATAACCAAAGTTGTCTTTGCCTTCATCTACTTTAGAAACCACTACAGAACCTTCACCTCCTGAATTTTCTACGATTGTTCTTAAAGGCGCTTCAACTGCTTTATTGATGATTTGAATTCCGGTTGCTTCGTCTGCATTGTCTGCTTTGAGCTTATCAAGCGCTTTTTTAGCATTTAATAAGGCCACGCCCCCACCCGCAACAATACCTTCTTCGACAGCTGCTCGAGTTGCATGAAGGGCATCATCTACACGGTCTTTCTTTTCTTTCATCTCTACTTCTGAAGGGGCTCCTACATAAAGTACGGCGACACCTCCTGAAAGTTTTGCAAGGCGCTCTTGAAGCTTTTCTTTATCATAATCAGAAGTGGTAGTCTCAATCTGAGCTTTAATTTGATTTACTCGTGCTTGGATATCCGCTTTGGCACCACTTCCATTAACAACAGTAGTATTGTCTTTATCTATCGTTACTTTTTCTGCTGTTCCTAACATCTCTATTGTAGTATTTTCAAGCGTAAACCCACGCTCTTCAGAGATTACCGTACCTCCAGTAAGGATGGCGATGTCTTCTAGCATGGCTTTTCTTCGATCTCCAAAACCGGGCGCTTTAACCGCTGCAATTTTTAGGGCACCTCGAAGTTTATTAACTACTAGGGTTGCTAGTGCTTCTCCGTCTACATCTTCAGCGATCACAACGAGCGGTTTACCTGTTTGAGCAACGGGCTCTAATACAGGAAGTAAATCTTTCATTGTAGATATTTTTTTATCGTAAAGAAGGATATAAGGCGTTTCTAGGTCTGCTTCCATTTTTTCAGAATCGGTAACAAAATAAGGAGAAAGGTATCCGCGATCAAATTGCATTCCTTCCACAACATCTACATAAGTATCTGTTCCTTTGGCCTCTTCTACTGTAATGACTCCTTCTTTACCTACTTTTTCAAAAGCTTCAGTAATGAGTGCACCTATAGTTGCATCATTATTTGCGGAAATACTCGCTACTTGGTTGATTTTTTCGGAAGAGTCACCCACAGCAACGGCTTGTTTACCGAGGGAAGCAACAATGGCTTCTACTGCTTTGTCAATTCCTCTTTTTAAATCCAGCGGATTGGCACCTGCAGCCACATTTTTAAGTCCTTCTTTGACAATGGCTTGTGCTAATATTGTAGCCGTTGTGGTTCCATCACCAGCAAGGTCATTTGTTTTGGAAGCCACTTCTTTTACCATTTGTGCGCCCATATTCTCTAGGGCATCTTCCAATTCTATTTCTTTTGCTACAGTAACCCCGTCTTTTGTTACTTGAGGTGCACCAAAGGCTTTACCAATAATAACATTTCTCCCTTTGGGACCTAAAGTTACTTTTACTGCATTGGCAAGAGCGTCAACACCGCGTTTGATGCCGTCTCTTGCTTCTATATCAAATTCTATTTTTTTTGCCATTCTATTTTCAGTTTAAATGAGTTAAACGATTGCGAGTATATCACTCTCTTTCATGATTAGGTACTCTTTGCCCTCGTGCTGTAATTCAGTACCGGCATATTTACCGTATAATACACTGTCACCTACAGCTACTGTTATCGGGTTCTCTTTTGTTCCTTTTCCAACAGCAACAACTGTTCCCTTCTGAGGTTTTTCTTTAGCTGTATCTGGGATGATTATTCCAGAAGCAGTTTTAGTTTCAGCAGCAGCAGGTTCTACAAGAACACGATCCGCTAATGGTTTGATACTTATTTTACTCATGATTAATTTAATTTTTAAAATTTTTTTCAGAAATCATGCCAATAACAATAGGGCTGACAACTTGAACGATACAATGTCAGCCTGTCAGTTTTTTTACTAAACACCTACTTAGTTAGTTTCCTTCTGGTGCTGGTATTTCCGGTATTTCTGGAATTTCTTCAGGAATAGCCTCTTGACTATCAGGTAGTGACTCTGGTATGCTTTGTTGTGGTACAGAATCCTCTAATAATTTAGAATCTTGAATGGTACTCCCAGAGCTGAGCGTTGCATTAGAGATTAAGATAAGCACCAATAACAAACTGGCAAGAATCCATGTACTACGATCTAGAAAATCAGAAGTTTTTTGAACGCCACCCACTTGTTGCGATCCGCCACCAAAAGAAGAAGATAACCCTCCCCCTTTAGGATTTTGAACCATAACAACTAAAACAAGTAAAAAACACACTATAATGATTAATGCGACAAATATGGAAAAGGTACTCATGCTTTTATTCTTTTAGCTTTTGCAAGCGTTTGATTTCTTTAATTTGGTCTGCAAAGAAACTATTTTTTTCTGGATATTTCAAACTCAAAATTTGATAGGCTTGCAGGGCGTTTTCGTATTTCTTTTGTTTGACAAAAACTTTAGCCAGTGTTTCAGTCATTAATTCATCTGTTGCCGCTAGACTCTCTGCGCTTAGGTCTTCAGTATTTTTTTGCTCTTTATTGGGTCTCGTACTTTTTTGTTTGGTAATAAAGGTTTCAAATAATTCAAATTTTTCCGCGATTGGATCTGAAGAAGCTAGAGCCTCATTTGATTTCAAAAAGTGCGCCCATTCAGAAAAAGAACGCGTTTTTAAATCCTCTTTTTTACTTTCTTTTTCAGTATTGGCTTTTTTCTTTTTCGATTTTTTTGGGGGCTTTACTCCTTCTTTTTCTTTTAGCCCTGAATTTTTAATTTGACCAGATTGGGCAGCTGATTTGGTTTCAAAGGTTTGATTTTCAAGAAATTCATATAACAGTTGCCGGTCAAAAGTTGCAATTGCAGTATGGGAAAGTACTGAATCATATTGAGTGGGATCATTTTGCTCTACGGCTTTCAGATAATAAGGTTTAATAAGATGAAAATGGGGATAAGCTTCAATCAGATCTTTTAATGCCTCATAATGAGCGGGGTTTGAAGCGTCAAACTCCTTTAAAAAATTCATCAAGCCAGTAGGATTCTCAATTACCATTTTGCTAAAGTATCATTAAAAATATCTTGGGTAATACGGTCAAAAATTTCTTTATGTGCAGCGTCTTTTACATCATAGACTTGGAGTTCAGCAGGGAAGTCGTAAAAAAAGGAATATGTTTTGGAAAAATCATCTTCTTCGTTTTTTGTATTGATAAAACGAAAGGCGACAGACATTTTTAATCGGTTTTGTGCGGCTGTTATTTCGGCTGTAGCAGACATTGGGGTTACGCTGTATTCTGTAATTTCCCCTTCATAGATGAGCTGTCCGTCAGAAGTGACCAAGTCGAGATTGGTTTGATTCATGATGAGGTCCTGCAGTGCATTTGTAAATTCATTATCTAAACCTGGCTCTACAGTAGAACCGGGTCTATTTCCTGCCTGGTTCTCAAAAAAATTAACCTGAAAAGTGGTGACTCCAGCAGGGATAGAGGCCCCGGTAAATGAGTAAATACCACAGCCTTGAAGGCTTAGAAATATCAGTAGCACTATAGAAGTAAAAAAGTTATTCATCCTCTGTTTCATTCAAATCATATTGTTTAATTTTTCGGTAGAGCGTACGCTCAGAAATACCGAGTTCTTTAGCTGCTAATTTTCTTTTGCCTTTGCTTCGAATCAAGGCTTGTTTTATCATTTCTAACTCTTTGGCTTGAAGAGAGAGCGGCTCTTCTTCTTCAATGGTTTCGGCATAAGCGTATTTATCTACTGGCGTAGGTTCTGATAGTTGGGTAATATTGGCTTCATAGGGTCCTAATTTATAGGATTCCTCTTGAGGCTGAGAAGTTTCCTCAGGGGATTCTTTGCCATAGATCTTTTCAATAAGGCCTTGATTTTTTTCTTGAACACTCTCTGAAACCCCATTATTCATTAAATCAAGTGTTAATTTTTTCAGATCATTTAAATCACTTTTCATATCAAAGAGCACCTTATATAAAATTTCTCGCTCAGAGGAAAAGTCGCTTGCTTTTTCTTGCTTATTTATTAAGGCTGGAAGTTGTCTGTTTCGATCGGGTAAATACGACCTGATGGTAGCTGCATTGACTTTTCTTTCTTGCTCAAGAACAGACAATTGTTCTGCTACATTCCTCAGCTGACGAATATTTCCACTCCATCGGTATTCTGTGAGCAGGGCTTGGGCATGCGCATCAAGTTGTAAGGGAGGCATATGGTATTTTTGAGCAAAATCAGCTGCGAATTTTCGAAAAAGTAATACGATATCTTCTTTTCGATCGCGTAGGGGCGGTAAAGTGATTTCAACTGTACTTAAGCGGTAATAGAGGTCTTCTCTAAACCTGCCTTTTTCAATGGCCTCAATCATATTAACATTGGTAGCGGCCACAATTCGGGCGTTTGTTTTTTGAACTTTTGAAGACCCGACCTTAATAAATTCACCTGTTTCGAGTACACGCAGTAAACGCACCTGAGTGGGCAAGGGAAGTTCTCCTACTTCATCTAGAAAAATCGTTCCGCCGTCAGCCACTTCAAAATAACCAGAACGCGTTTGTGTCGCTCCCGTAAAGGCCCCTTTTTCATGACCAAATAACTCACTGTCAATAGTGCCCTCAGGTATGGCTCCACAGTTTACCGCGATATACTTTGAATGTTTTCTGTGAGAATATTGATGAATGATTTTGGGGATATTTTCTTTTCCAACCCCACTTTCCCCTATTACCAGAACGGAGATATCAGTACTCGCAACTCTATGGGCTTTTTCCAAGGCCCTATTGAGTCCGATGTGATTTCCTATGATTCCAAAACGCTGTTTAATCCCTTGTAATGAGTCCATATTTACACGCTTTTTGAAATACCAACGGCTTCACCCAATAAAGTAGCCGAGGTACAATCAGTAATTTTTACATCTACAAATTCACCCACTTTATATTCTTTTTTTGGGAAGACAGTGACTGTATTTTGTATGGTTCTCCCACTCCAGTAGGAGCTAGAACGTTTAGATTCTTTTTCGATTAAGACACAGACTGTCTTTCCTAAAAATGCTTTTGTTCTTTTGAGGCTGTGCTCTTGTTGTTTCTCAATAATTTCCTTTAGCCTTCTTTTTTTTACGGCTTCGGGAATATCATCTTCAATTTTTCGAGCGGCTAAAGTCCCAGGTCTTTCTGAATAGGCAAACATAAACCCAAAGTCGTATTCTACATAGTCCATAAGAGCAAGTGTGTCCTGATGATCTTTTTCCGTTTCGGTAGGAAATCCAGCTATCATGTCATGAGAAATACCACAATCTGGGAGCAACTTTTTTATATTGTCGATGAGTACCATATACTCTTCCCTTGTATGCTGTCGGTTCATTTTCTTTAATATGGCATTACTTCCAGACTGAACGGGAAGGTGGATATAGTTACAAATATTATCAAAGCGTTTCATTACCTGAAGCACTTCTAACGACATATCTTGAGGGTTAGAAGTGGAAAAACGGATTCTGATTTTTGGATGGGCTTCCGCGACAAGTGCCAAAAGTTTATCAAAGTGAATGGCTGTTTTCTGTTGTAATGGACTTGCTTTAGAAAAGTCTTTTTTAAGTCCTCCACCATACCAAAGATAACTGTCTACATTTTGCCCTAATAATGTAATTTCTTTATAACCCTTTTCAGCTAAATCACGCACTTCTTCTAAAATACTTTTGGGGTCTCTACTTCGCTCTCTTCCTCTGGTAAAAGGGACGACGCAAAAAGTACACATATTATCACAACCCCTAGTGATAGAGACAAAAGCAGAAACACCATTTGAATTGAGACGGATGGGGGCAATATCTCCATAAGTTTCTTCTTTCGACAAAAGTACATTGACCGCCTCTCTTTCTTGGGCTACTTCTTGAAGTAAATGGGGCAGGTCTTTATAAGCATCGGGGCCCACAACTAGATCAACAATTTTTTCTTCCTCTAAAAATTGATGTTTTAAACGTTCTGCCATACACCCTAAAACGCCCACAGTCATTTGAGACTGTTCTTTTTTAATGGATTTAAAATATTCCAAACGCTTTCTCACAGTCTGTTCCGCTTTTTCACGAATGGAACAAGTATTGACCAAAACAAGTGAGGCATCATGTAACTGCTCCGTGATTTCATAGCCATCAGCAGCTAAAATTGAGGCGACTACCTCACTGTCTGCAAAATTCATTTGACAGCCATAACTTTCGATATAAGCCTGTTTTTTATGACTTGACTTTACAGAATTTGAACCTTTTATCAGTGTTCCGTTGTGCTGGGAAGGATTTTTTTCTAATTCTTTTACACCCATTGGCTTTTAGCTCGATTATTTAATGCAAGGCAAAATTACAAAAATCCTATCGATATTGCCATTTTGTCAGTCTGTAAAACCGCTTTAAAGTATAGGGCCAAGAAAGATAACTTCTGATTAATGCGGGAGTTTGTCAGCGATAAGCCCATAGACCCATGTTCCCAGTACAGCAAAAAAGAGAACAATCAAAATGGGGTAAAAGCCAGCGCCAATTAATGTAAAAATAGGACCTGGACAAGCACCTGCAAGCCCCCAGCCTAAACCAAAGATGATCCCTCCGTAAGCGTATCTATAAAAACTTTTTGCTTTATCCGGGATTTCAATGGGTTCGCCAAAAGCTGATTTGATTTTATAACGTTTTATCAGTTGAATCATGAGTACCCCTAGGGCTAGCGCAGATCCAATAATTCCATACATGTGAAAGGATTTGAATTGAAACATTTCATAGATACGAAACCAAGAAGCAGCTTCTGATTTGTACATGGTAATTCCGAATACAATTCCGATAAATAAAAAACTAAGTTGTCTCATGAGGTTTATAGTATATAAGGAAGTAAAAGATGATTCATAAATAATCCGCCAATAAAAAAGCCTATTACAGCATAGAGAGAAACCAATTGTAAATTGCTCAATCCTGATATGGCATGTCCTGAAGTACAGCCTCCCGCATAGCGAGCCCCAAAACCAACTAAGAATCCTCCTACAGCCAAGACAAGAATCACTTTGGGATCCATAAGGGCCTCTAGGCTAAACAATTCTGTAGGGAGGTAAGCCGTTCCGGCACTTTCAATTTGAAACTCCTTCAACTTAGTAACAGTATCTGGATGAATAGCTACAGCGTCGTCACTAGTCATATATTGAGTGGCAAGAGCTCCTCCTATTATAGCACCCAAAGAGACCAGCAAATTCCATTGTTGTTTTTTCCAATCAAAATTGAAGAAGGCGGTAGTTTTCCCAGCGCCACAAATAGTACAGAGTGTTCGCAAATTGGAAGACATACCAAAGCTTTTTCCAAAAAAAAGCAATAAAAAAAGAACCAGAGCAATCATAGGTCCACCGATATACCAGGGCCAAGGGTTATAAATCCATTCCATATTTAATAATTAAAGTGTTGAGGGACAAACGTAATCAGAAACCTTAATTCCCGCTTTTTTAATACTGGCAAAGCCTCCTTTGACATCAATTAGATTATGAATTCCTCTGCTCTTTAAAATTGAGGCTGCAATCATACTGCGATATCCTCCAGCACAATGGATATAAAAGGGCGCAGCGGTGGGAAATTCACTCATGTGATCATTTAGATAATCTAAGGGGGTATTCGTAGCATCAAGAAGGTGCTCTGACAGGTATTCCCCAGGCTTTCTGACATCAAAAACAAGATTTTTTTCATCTTTCAATAGGGGATCCAGTTCAGCTGCCTCTATACCGTCAACAGTATCTACTGCTTTATTTGCCTTTTTCCAAGCCTCAATGCCACCCTCTAAATAGCCCAAGGTATTATCAAAACCAACACGTGCCAATCGGGTAACAGTTTCTTCTTCCCTCCCTTCTGGAGTGATGAGTAGAAGGGGTTGTTGTACATCTCCAATCAGGGCACCAACCCAAGGAGCAAAACCTCCATCAATCCCAATAAAAATAGATTGAGGTATATGGGCTCTCGCAAAATCATCTTGATGACGAACATCTAGAATAATGGAGCCTGTTTCATTGGCTGCCACCTCAAAGGCTTCAGGCGAAAGGGGACGTGTTCCGGATGCTAAAACCGTCTGAATATCTTCATAGCCTTCTTTATTCATTTTAACATTTAATGGGAAGTACTGTGGAGGAGGAAGTAATCCATCTGTTACTTCTTTGATAAACTCTTCTTTGGTCATGTCAGCCCGAAGGGCGTAATTGGTTTTCTTCTGTTCTCCTAAGGTACCCACTGTTTCTTTACTCAAATTTTTACCACAAGCTGAGCCGGCACCGTGGGCAGGATAGACCAAAACATCATCTGCTAAAGGCATAATTTTTTTTCTAAGACTGTCATAAAGGATTCCTGCCAGGTCCTCCTGGGTTAGATCTGCTGCTTTTTGAGCTAAATCTGGACGGCCTACATCTCCCAGAAATAAAGTGTCACCACTGAAAATAGCAATGTCTTTGTTTTTTTCATTTCTCAAGAGGTAAGTTGTACTTTCCATAGTATGACCAGGAGTATGGAGTACGGTAAGTGTAACAGCTCCAATCTTAAACTCTTGCTGATCTTTGGCGATTAAAGCATCAAAACCTGTTTTCGCCTGTGGACCATATACTATAGTAGCGCCCGTTTCTTTTGCAAGGGTTACGTGACCACTTACAAAGTCAGCATGAAAATGGGTTTCAAAAATATATTTTATAGTTGCCTTACTTTTTTTTGCCTTTTCAATATATGGGGTTACTTCTCTCAAAGGATCAATAATGGCAGCTTCACCATTACTTTCAATATAATAGGCACCTTGTGAAAGGCATCCTGTGTAAATTTGTTCAACTTTCATGGTCTGATTTATATTTTTCAAAATTAAAAAAAGATCTAATCATCTTATGTTATCTGGGTTACAATTACCTTTTTAAGGGTTACTTTGTCGACTCAGTTTTTTTTGGAGTTTGGTTTTTTTTGTGATGCCGTCAAAATCATCAGTGGCGTCACCAGAAGTAATAAACAGATTTTGACGTTTTAAAATTTTGATAATCTTACTTCGAATGATCAAGTCTCTTGCGGGTCCTATAGCACCCACAATCATAACTCGAATTCCTCTTTGCTGAAGCGCTAAGATCAATTCGTATAATTGTTCTGAAGCAGTGCTGTCTATATAATTTATAGCCCGCGCATTAATAATAAATCCTTTAAGCTTACCTTGTTTTTCTTCTACTGCTTTATATACCAATTCTTTGAAGTATTGAATATTACCAAAGAAAAGTTGGGCGTCAAAACGAAGAATAATCAAATCGTCTCTCTGTACCGTTTCTTCTGGAAAGCGGGCGATGTTTTTAAAATAATTTGTTTTTCCAATTCTTCCTAAAAAGGCATAATGAGGCTTAGAGGTTCTGTAGAGTAGAATTAAAATGGAGAGCACGATACCTATTAATATACCCTCAGTAATTCCTAAAAACAAAGTGCTTAAAAAAGTAATTAATAAAAGGACAAATTCATCTTTGCGTTTTTTGTAAAGTCGAATAGGAAATTTAAAATCTATTAAATTAATTACGGCGACAAGGATAATTGCACCCAGAACGGCTTTAGGTAAATAATAGAACCAATGCGTAAAAAAAGCGAGAATTAGCGCCACCAATAGCGCAGATACTAATGCGGCAATTCCTGTTTTTGCCCCCGCCTCATTATTGACTGCGGTTCTTGAAAATCCGCCTGTAGTAGGATAGGATTGAAAAAAAGAACCTACTATATTGGCTCCACCTAAAGCAATGAGTTCTTGATTGGGGTCTACTTTGTAATCATCGTGTTTTTCTTCAATTGCTTTGGCTACAGAAATCGCTTCCATAAAGGCAACTAAAGCGAGAGTAAGTGCAATAGGAAATAAGGGTTTAATTAATGTACTGTCAAAATTGAGCAGTTCAAAGGAGGGTAAGCCTTCTGGGATGACACCCACAACAGCCACTCCTTTTTCTTCTAGATTAAAAAAGGAAACTGCTAAAATGCCAATTGTCACAGCAATAATTGCGGAAGGTATTTTACGGTTCCATTTTTTTATGAATACAATAAATAGAATACTTACTGTGCTGATGATTACAGTAATGAGATGTATGGGCTCTTTTACTTCAAATAAAGCAAGTATTACCTTATGCAGCTGATTACTTTGCGGCAGAGAGAGTCCTATTAAATTTTTCAATTGACTCAAACCGATAATAATCGCTGCGGCTGAAGTAAAACCGCTAATGACGGGTTTTGAGAGAAAAGAAACAATAAATCCCATTCGAAAAAACCCTAATAGCAATTGAATGGCGCCCATAAGAAAGGCCAATAAAATGGCCATCTGTATATATTGTGTGGGTTGGACGAGGGTCAGTGTACCAAGTCCAGCAGCCACCAATAGAGAGTCCATTGCTACAGGCCCCACCGCCAGCTGTCTAGAGGTTCCTAAAAAAGCATAGATAATTTGAGGAGTAAGTGCTGCATACAGACCATAAATAGGGGGAAGCCCCGCAATCAATGCATAAGCCATGCCTTGAGGAATAAGCAGAACCGCAACGGTAATCCCAGCCAAAAGATCCTGCTTGAGATCGCTTGTGCGGTAGCGGGTAATCCAATCTAAAAAGGGAAAAAATGTTTTCAGAATCTGTAATTTATACCAAAAATACTACAGTAGAATTGAATAGATGTAACTTCAGTTACATGGATTATCTCAGGCTACATTTTAAGGGTAATTGTATTTCTACCCAAAACGAGCTGCCCTTGCTTTTCCATTTTCTTCAGCAAACGGGAGATTACTACCCTAGAGGAATTTAAATCTGTAGCAATCTCAAGATGGGTAACGGATAGCTGATTAGACTGGATCACATTACTTTTATCTAAAAGGTATTTTTCTAGTCGCTCATCCAGTCTTAGAAATGTGAGTGCATCAATTGCTTTTAACATTTCATTTAAGCGATTTTGATAATTGTCAAAAACAAACTTTCTCCATGAAAAGTAGTTAGACAACCATTGATCCATAAACTTCACTGGCACCATTATCAAAGAGGTGTCGGCTTCACAAATTGCCCTTATTTCGCTTGCTGTATTTTCCAAACAACAATTAAGTGTCATGGCACAGGTATTTCCAAATTCAACAAAATATAACAAGAGTTCTTCTCCTGAATCATCTTCACGCACCACCTTTATTGCTCCTTCTAATAAGAGGGGGATATAAGAAATAGCCTCACCTAAATCAATCATAATATCTCCTTTGGGTACTTTTTTTAGTTGACCCACTTTTTGAATTTCATCAAGTAAGTCCTGTTCAAAAAGGAAATCTATTGTAGCTAAATCTTCTTTGCTTATCAAATCTGTAACTATTAATCTAAGCCCAAAAATAAGCATTTTAAAGCAGTCATTTTGCTTTTGTAAAGCGAGAACAAGAGTTCAAAATTTGAAAGTTCCAAAAAAACTTAACTACTTTTGCAAGCAAATCAAATCCCATGGCTCAAAATTTAGTAATCGTAGAATCTCCAGCAAAAGCGAAAACCATAGAAAAGTTTTTAGGCAAGGATTATAAAGTGGCATCCAGTTTTGGACATATCGCAGACTTGCCTGCTAAAGAACTTGGGGTTGATGTAAAGGGAGATTTTTCAGTGGATTATAAAGTGAGTTCAGACAAGAAAAAAGTAGTAAGTGAACTTAAAAAATTAGCCAAAAAATCTCAAACTGTTTGGTTAGCGAGTGATGAGGATCGAGAGGGAGAAGCCATTGCCTGGCATTTAGCGAATACACTAGAACTGGATGAAAATAATTCGAAAAGAATAGTTTTTTCTGAAATCACCAAGAATGCAATTCTCAAAGCGATCGAAAAACCCAGAACAATAGACTATAATTTAGTCAATGCACAGCAAGCCAGAAGAATACTCGATCGCTTGGTAGGATATGAATTGTCCCCTGTACTTTGGAGAAAAGTAAAAGGAGGTTTATCAGCGGGGAGAGTGCAGTCTGTAGCTGTGCGTTTAATTGTCGAGCGCGAACGCGAGATTAGAGATTTTCAACCCGCCCAGCATTATAAAACCCAAGCCACTTTTCAGACTGAGCATAATAAAATAATTCCAGCCCAGCTTACTAAACTATTTTCAGACCATGATAAAGCCAAAGAATTTTTAAATCAGAATAGAGAAGCCAGGTTTCAAATTGAGGAGGTAAATAAAAAACCGGCAAAGAAAAGCCCTACCGCGCCCTTTACTACTTCAACACTTCAACAAGAGGCTTCAAGAAAACTCTTTTTCTCAGTTTCTAAAACAATGACACTGGCTCAACGGCTTTATGAAGCAGGACATATTACCTATATGCGAACGGATAGCGTTAACCTTTCTAAAGAGGCGCAAAATCAAATTGCTTCTGAAATTAAATCCAGTTATGGAGAAGACTACCTACAGCCAAGAAAATTTAAAACAAGAAACAAAGGAGCCCAAGAAGCTCATGAAGCAATTCGACCCACTAATTTTTCTAATCAAAAGCTAAATACTGATAACGATCAAAGTAGATTGTATGATTTGATCTGGAGGCGAACAGTAGCCTCTCAAATGAGCGAGGCACAACTTGAAAGAACACAATTTAAAATTGGAACCTCAGCCCATAACGAGTCTTTTATAGCTAAGGGAGAAGTAATCACTTTTGATGGCTTTTTAAAACTTTATCTGGAAGGGATGGATGACAGTGACGAAGAGGAAAACGGAATGCTTCCAAAAGTTAGAGTTGGGGAGTCATTGAGTCTTCAAAAATTGGTTTCCACACAACGGTTTACCCGTCCGCCCTATCGTTATTCAGAAGCATCCTTAGTTAAAAAAATGGAAGAATTAGGAATTGGAAGACCCTCAACCTACGCCCCTACAATTTCTACCATACAAAATCGAAATTATATTGAAAAAGGGACTTCTGAAGGCAGCTTGAGAAAATTCGAACAACTCACCTTTGAACAGGATCAACTATCTGATAAACTAATAAAAGAAAGAGTAGGCGCTGATAAGGGGAAGTTAATACCAACAGATATAGGAATGATTGTCAATGATTTTCTTGTTGAAAATTTTGAAGAAATTCTCGATTTTAACTTTACAGCCGAAGTAGAACAAGGTTTTGATGACATCGCCAAAGGAGGTAAGGATTGGACAGAAATGATCAAAACCTTTTACAGCCAGTTTCACTCTACTGTAGAACATGTAAAAGAAAATGCACAGCGCGAATCAGGAGAACGGATATTAGGAGTAGATCCCAAATCGGGTAGAACAGTAAAAGTACGCCTCGGAAAATTTGGTCCTATGGCACAAATCGGAGAACCTGATGAGGAAGAAAAACCAATCTATGCGAGTTTAGGCCCTAACCAACAACTCGAGAATATTACCTTTGAGGAAGTGCTCCAACTTTTTGAAATGCCCAAAAGCCTCGGATTTTATGAGGACGAAGAGATAATAGTTAATAATGGACGTTATGGTCCTTATATCAAGCACAACGAGGTATTTATATCGCTGCCCAAAGGAATGCTTCCTACGGATATAGAGCTAGATACTGCTATTCAACTAATTACCGAAAAACAAAAAGCTGACGCCCCTATTTACACCTATAATAATCTTCCCGTAACAAAAGGAGTAGGTCGATTTGGTCCCTTCTTAAAGTGGAGCGGTATGTTTATTAATGTCAATAAAAAATATGATTTTGATCATTTGACAGAGACAGATATCGTCAGCTTAATAGAAGAAAAAATCCAAAAAGAAAAAGAGAAACTAGTTCACGATTGGAGTGAAGCGGGCATTCGCGTAGAAAAGGCACGTTGGGGCAGACATCATATAATCCGAGGAAAACAAAAAGTGGAGATTGGAAAAGAGGTAGATGCAGCTAAGCTGACCCTAGAAGAGGCAGAAAACTACCTCGGAAAACCAAAAGCCACACCCAAAAAGAAAACAGCTAAAAAGCGATGAGTCTTGAACTGCTTGTTCCAATAGACAATGAAGCCCTCCTTGGCATGTCTCTTTTGCCGAAGCAAGTGATAGGGAAAAATATTCAGTTGCATACAACTTCTTCAGGCTTACCCGAGCTTCAAGGATTGCATATTGCCCTTATCGGTTTAAATGAATACCGCAATAGTTTTTTTGCAACACCGCAGTATACAATTAATTCGTTTCGGAAGAAATTTTATGAACTCTATCCGGGGAATTGGAAATTAAAAATTGCAGATTTAGGTGATTTGCCCAACGGATCAAGCGTAAATGATACCTATTACGCCATTAAAGAAATTGGCTACCACCTTAAGCAAATGAATATTATTCCCATTTTTATAGGCGGGAGTCATGACCTTATTTTCCCGATGTATCAGGTATATCAGGAATTTAATCAATTAGTCAATATTGTAGCTGTAGACCGTTCTTTTGACTTTTCACAGGAAGAAGAGCTGATTTCGGGGAGGTCTTATATGAGTAAAATTATAATGGACAAACCCAATGTCTTATATAATTACACCAATTTAGGCTTTCAAAATTACTATTGCGCTACTGAGGAAAAAGATTTAATGAGAAAACTCTTTTTTGACAGTATGCGCCTGGGCAATATTTTAGATGCTGTAAGTGATACAGAGCCCGTTTTTAGAGACGCTGATATTGTTGGAATTGATATGAAATGTTTGTCTTGGCAAGCGGCTGCAGACCCTTTAAAAGGAAATCCCAACGGCATCGATGCCAGAACCATATGTGCAATGACGCGTTATGCTGGGATCAGTGATCGGGTGAGTTTTTTGGGCATACACGAGCTGCCTTCTACTCCTATGATGGATGAGTTATTAGCTCAAATGATTTGGTATTTTATTGAAGGGTATGCGCTGCGTTTTGAAGAATACCCAGTAGCCGTAAATCAAGGATTTTTAAAATACAGTGTGCAATTATCAGATCAAATGATGGTCTTTTATAAAAGCGAGAAAAGCCAAAGATGGTGGATTGAATTAATAAATAAGTCACAATTAGATAATAAAACTAAAAATGTTACGTTATTAGCTTGCACAGAAAAAGACTATGAGTCTTCATTACGAGATTATATTCCTGAGAGATGGTATAATGCCATTAGAAGAATGAGTTGATAATTCTAAGTAATTTGAAGTAATTTGTAGTTATTTTTAGTTAATTAATACATAAAAGAAAAAACAAAAGAGGTAAAAATTTAGTAACATAACTAGAATTAAGTCATATATTTGATTATGAAGGTCTGGTTTAATCCAAAAATTAATGAGGACATATTTAGTTTTTTTTTCACTTATAATTTTAATGACCTCTTGTAGCATAAAAAATAGAGGTGAGCTTATAGGTGTAAGACAAAAAAAATGGTTTGGGGAAAAGCCTTACGGGATGACCCTGATAGAAGGCGGTGCTTACATTATGGGTAAATCTGACGAGGATAATGCTCAACTTCAAAATGCTCAAGCAAGAACCGTGACTGTTCCTTCCTTTTATATGGATGAAACTGAAATCACAAATAGTGAGTATAAACAGTTTGTCTATTGGGTTAAAGATTCTATAGCTCTAGCAATGCTAGCTAGAAAAGCAGATGAGTTAGAATTATCTGAAGATAATAAAGACGGTATTGGTGAATTTGCTTTTAAAGATAGCGATACAGCTAAATATACCGAGTTTCAAAAATATATGCGCCAAAATTATTATGACCTAAGCGAAGATCTTTATGCTGGGCGGGCATTAAATTGGGACTCTGATATAATTTGGGATACAGAAGATTATTTAGATCAGAATTATGCTGAAGTTATGGATTCCTTATATCTTCCGCCTGAACTGTGGTATGACGGGCTACCCAAGTTAGATGTTTCAAAACTAGTTTATACCTACACCTGGTTTGATGCTGATGCAGCTGCAGCTGAATCTAAAAGAACAAAAAAGCAATTTATTGATAGGGCGCCCTATATCAAAAAGGAAGAAGTGCAAATCTATCCTGATACAACAGTATGGATTAAAGATTTTGTTTATTCATATAATGAACCCATGCATAACGATTATTTCTCTCATCCTGCCTATCAAGATTATCCTGTAGTTGGGGTTTCCTGGACTCAAGCAGTAGCATTTTGTAATTGGAGAACGAATTTTAAAAACAGCTATCAAAGAAAAAAAGGTGAACCTAATGTGAGCCGTTTTAGACTGCCAAACGAAGCCGAGTGGGAATACGCAGCACGAGGCGGAATTCCATCAGGAACATATCCTTGGGGGTCACCTTACTTGTTAAATGATAGGGCTTGTTTTTTAGCTAACTTTAAACCTCTGAGGGGAGACTATGCTGTTGATCAAGCAGTTTATACTGTTGAGGCAAAATCATATTATCCAAATGATTATAATTTATATAATATGTCAGGAAACGTAGCTGAATGGACAAATTCATCATACAATAGTGAATCTTATGAATATGTTGCATCATTAAATCCTAATATGTCTTTTCCAAATGAAAAAAGAAAAGTAGTTAGAGGGGGCTCATGGAAAGATGTAGCTTATTTTCTGAGGGTAAGTTCTAGAGACTATGAATATTCAGACACATCAAGAAGCTTTATCGGTTTTAGAACTGTACAAGATTATTTAGGAACGCCTAAAGTTAAAATGAGATAGTAAATATTAATAATAAATATTAAATTAGTTAAAAATTATAAATATGACTGATAAATTATTAAACAAACGACTTAGAAGTAAAGTGGCCATGCACATGCTCTTTGGATTAGGGGGAGCTGTTGTAATTATAGGGGCACTATTTAAAATCTTACATTTAGAAATAGGACCAATAACAGGGGGTCTCGTACTTGGATTAGGACTTGGAACAGAAGCATTAATATTTACAGTTTCAGCTCTTAACACAGGTGAAATAAAAGAAGAGCACGAAGATTTTGTTAAAAAAGTAAAAGGTGGTTCAAATTCACCTGGTGGTTCTAATCAAGGATTATCTTCAAAAATCGATGCTCTTATGCAGGAGGCCAAATTGGATGTGCAATTAATGAATTCACTTGCTCAGAGTATCAAAGGTCTTGAAAGCTCAGCCAAAGCACTAGCACCAGCTTCAGAGGCAGCTTCTGCTTCTCAAAATTATACTCAAGAGCTTGCCAAGGCAGCAGGTCAACTAGAACAACTGAATGCCAACTATCAAAAGCAAATTAAAGACGCGCAAGGAAATGCAGAGTTCAATGCTAAAGTGGGTGAAAATGCAGAACAATTAAAAGCGCAAATGGAAAGTCTTTCTGCTAATTTGGCAGCCCTTAATAGTGTCTATGGAGGAATGCTCAATGCAATGACAAAAAAATAAGAAGACATGGCTGGAGCTAAAGAAACCCCCAGGCAGAAACTGATCAGCTTGATGTATCTGGTCTTTATCACTATGCTTGCACTTAATGTAAGTAAAGAGGTATTAGATGGTTTTGGACAAATGTTTGTTAAAATCAAAGATGCCAACGAACGTATATCCGAAAGTAATGCTTTATTATATGAAAATATAAATGTAAATGCGGAAGAAAAAGGTGGAAAATGGGTTGGCCACAAGCGAACTGCTGAAGAAATTAAAAAGGAGTCCGATGGTTTTTTTAATGAAATTCAAAGAATAAAAAACGTTATTACAGAGAAACAAAAAGAAAAAGATCCTGAATTAAAAGAATATGCACAAATGGACAAGGGAGAAGCCCTTGATGTAATATGGTTTAAGGAGGGGAGTGATCAAGCTAAAAACGAATTTATCGAAATGATCCAAAACTATCGAGGTCGTGTAATTCAGGTTTTTGGTAGTCAATATCCTGAATACATAGAAATGGTGGAAGCACGATTTTTTACCGGAGATATGAATAACAATATCAAAAACCGAGATAATATAGATGAACCTTGGCTTAACGCTAGTTATCAAGGTTTCCCATTAATATCTTCTTTGGCAAAACTTACTTTGATGCAAAACGACATTCGTCAAACAGAGCATGATGTGCTTACGACACTAATGGGTAAAGAGCTTAAAATGTCTTCTAAAGTTAATTCAAATAACTATTCGAGTATGTTATTAACTGAGAAGGGTGCTTATTACCCAGGGGAGGTATTCGACGGAAGTGTAATTCTTGGAAGAAAAGGAGGTGCTCAAAATCCTAACTCTGTAGAATTGAAATTAGACGGAAGAAATCTTACTGAAAAAGATTACGAGCTAATACCAGGCGGAATTAAACTCAAAGTTAATTCAGGAAATCCCGGAGACCACACAATAAGTGGAGATTTAGTATTTTTAAACGAGGGTGAAGAATCACGTATCCAAGTAAATCAAACTTATACTGTTATTTCAAAACCTAATTCTGCGGTTATTTCTGCTGATAAAATGAATGTAGTATACAGAGGCGTTCAAAACCCAATAACTATTTCTATACCAGGCATTCAAGATTCTAAGGTACGAGCTTCAGCCCCAGGATTAAAGAGAGTAAGAGGAAGCAAATACAACCTTTTTCCTGGAAAAGGGCGTGAAGTAAAAATAAATGTTTCTGGAACTCTTCCAGATGGAAACAGAGTTTCCTCAGTATCAACTTTTAGAATCAAAGATATACCAAAACCAGCAGGTTACTTTAGGGGACAGTCTGGGTCCTTTACAATACCTAAATCTAGTTTAGAAAGAGGAACAGTAGAAGCGCGGTTAGAAGATTTTGATTTTGACTTACCATTAGAAACTAAATCTTTTCGTTTTAGAGCACCGGGACAACCTAGTATGGTTATTAAAGGTAATAGATTAGATAGAAAAGCGATAAATACACTCAGTCGTATAAAAAATGGACAAACTGTTATTATTTCTGATATAGAAGTAATAATTCCAACTAATCCAAGTTATAAGTTAAAACAGACCTCACCAATCTCGATTACAATTAATTAACTCATTCAGCAATGAAAAAAGGATTTTTTATACTACTCTTGCTTCTGGCTTTGTATTCTAATAATAGCTGGTCACAAGTCAATTTGCTCAATGCAAAAGTACCACAGGAAGTAGGTTTGGAACAGGAAGAAAAATCAAACCCAATTGCTTATGGCTATATTGATGACAGAGATGTTCTTTGGTCAAAAACTGTATGGGAAATTATTGATCTTAATGAACGAATTAACTTTCCGTTATACTATCCCACAATAAATAACGGCTTATTATCTAGTAGCAGAAAGTCCTTATATCGAATATTGTATGATCATATTGTGGATGGTTCAATTACAGAAATCTATTCTACTTCTTATTTTAATGATAGTGAAAAGTTAACCTTTGAGGACTTAACAGATATTTTAGAGTCAAAGAATTTATCACCAGAAGGGATTTCCAAGGCCAATGCTGGAGAACAAATTACTGATGATGACTATGACATTTATAGAATAGCAACTGATAAGATTGCACAATATAGAATTAAGGGGACATGGTATTTTAATAAACGTTTAGGGGAATTAAAATACAGACTTCTAGGAATCGCTCCTGTAGCACCAGATGTATCTACTTTAAGTCAAGGCCCCGAAGCGATGCAAGATGCCTTAGTTCCACTTTTTTGGATTTGGTTTCCAGACGCCCGTGAAGTCCTAGCAAATAATCTAGTATTCAATCCGAGAAATTCCTCTCAAGGAATTTCTTTTGACCACTTGCTCAATTCAAGACGTTTTAATGCTACAATTTATAAAGAAGAAAATGTATATGAAGACCGTCAGGTAAATGAATATATATATGAAGATGCGCTTCGCCAATTATTAGAATCTGAACGAATTAAAGCAGAGATTAGAGATTTTGAGCTTGATATGTGGAATAACTAATTTAAAATAAATTGAATTATAAACGCTATTGGAAACAGTGGCGTTTTTTTTTATTCTTTTTTGCCAATGTTGGATACTTTAATTGTCGGTTATGGTTTGGCTGGATTTCAACTTGCCTGGCAACTTAAGACCCACAATAAAAATTTTTTAATTTTTTCTGACCCTTATATAGAAGGGGCAAGCCGAAATGCCGCAGGCGTTTGTAATCCTACGGTACTAAAGCGATATACTTTAGCATGGCAAGGGCTAGCGTTTTCCAATTATGCAGAAGAGCATTATGCTAATTTGGAGCAACAATTAAATCATAATTTTTTCCAGAAGCTACCCATCCATCGTTATTTCTTTTCAACAGCAGAGCAAAATGAGTGGTATACGGCTTCACAAAAGCCAGGTTTAATTCATTTTTTAAATTCTGAAATAGCCCATGAAGCTGAACCCACTATGAAAAGACAATTGGGATACGGTATCGTAGAGCAAGTAGGTAGATTAGATATTAAGGGGTTATTGGACCACTTTAAGCAAAAAATAGCCCCCAGCAGTTTTAGGGAAGCTTCATTTGATTATAACGCCCTACAGCTAACTCCAGAGCAGATTAGCTATCAAGGTTTGACCGCCAAACGAATTGTATTTTGTGAGGGCTTTGGCTTAAAAACAAATCCTTGGTTTAATTACCTCCCCTTACTCGGTTCCAAAGGCGAGTACCTAATAATTAAAGCGCCGCATTTAATACCTGATTATTTGATTAAAGGAGGGGTTTTTATCGTCCCACTTAAGGCAGATTTGTATTGGGTAGGAGCTACTTTTTCTCCCCAGGATAAAACCTTGCATCCTACAGAAAAAGGAAAAAATTGGCTCAGACAAAAACTGGAAGACCTCATTAATGTACCCTACGAAATTCATACCCACGGTGCTGCTATTCGTCCTACCGTGATAGACCGAAGACCTTTATTGGGGGCGCATCCTCAGGCGCCTAATATTTTTGTTTTTAATGGCTTGGGTACCCGAGGGGCACTAATGGCACCCCTACTTTCAAAATGGCTTTATGAATTTATAGAAAATGGAAAACAACTTCCAGAAGAAGTAGCAATTGACCGATTTGAAAACTATTTTAGCACAAGATTAGAACCTTATGCTTAACGCACATCAGATAACAGTTAGTTTTGGAGGGGAAACTCTTTTTGATGAGATTTCATTTCGACTGGGTAAGGGCGATCGGGTAGGGCTGATAGGTAAAAATGGAGCAGGAAAATCTACGCTCCTTCGTTTACTTGCTCAAGAAAATACACCAACTTCTGGCACTTTTGCCTTTGAAAAAAATTGTAAAGTAGGCTACCTACCCCAAGATTTAGATTTTGAAATGGGAAGGACTGTTCTAGAAGAAGCGTACCTCGCCTTTGAAGAAATAAAAGCCATCGAGCAGCGTCAAGAAGAAATCCATACTTTCCTCGCTTCTTCACAAGATTACCAAAGCCCAACCTATTTAGAAGTGTTAGATGAATTAACAGAGTTAACTTCACGCTATGAATTGCTGGGAGGATATACCTATCAAGTGGAGACAGAAAAAGTATTATTAGGCTTAGGTTTTACGATGAAAGAGTTAAATGCCTCTACCGCGACTTTTTCGGGGGGCTGGAGGATGCGCATTGAATTGGCAAAATTATTACTTCAGGAAAATGACATTCTTTTATTAGATGAGCCCACCAATCACTTGGATATTGAATCTATCATTTGGTTGGAACAATTTTTAAAGAAATTTCCAGGAGCCATTGTCTTAGTTTCCCATGATCGAATGTTTTTAGATCAAGTGACCAATCGAACAATTGAAATTGTTCAACAGCGCATTTTTGATTTTAAAAAGTCTTATTCTAAGTATATGTTGCTTAGAAAAGAGCTGAGGGCACAACAGCTAGCAGCCCAAAAAAATCAAGAAAAAGAAATTCAACAAACTGAAAAATTAATCGAGCGATTCCGCGCCAAAGCGTCCAAAGCCAGTATGGCCCAATCCTTGATAAAAAAATTAGATAAAATTGAGCGGATTGAGATCGATCCTGAAGAACACAGGTCTATTAAATTCGAATTTAAAATTTCTCATCAGCCAGGAAAGATAATTTTACAAACCAATGAGGTAAGTAAATCTTATGAAGAAAAAGAGGTATTAAAAAATATAAACCTTGAGATTGAAAGAGGAGAGAAAATAGCATTTGTTGGGCAAAATGGTCAAGGCAAGTCAACTTTGGCAAAAATCATTGTTTCTGAATTAGATTATGAGGGAGAAGTCATCTTGGGACATAATGTACAATTGGGTTATTTTGCTCAAAATCAGTCGGCTTATTTGAATGGCGAGCAATCGGTTCTTGAGTCTGCAGAAGAATCGGCAACCCCAGAAAACAGAACAAAAGTGAGAGACCTTTTAGGGGCTTTTCTCTTTCCTGGAACTGAGGTAGAAAAAAAGGTTAAAGTACTTTCTGGGGGAGAACGAAATCGACTTGCTTTGTGTAAACTACTCCTTCAGCCCTTTAATGTTTTGGTGATGGATGAACCCACAAACCATTTAGATATTGCCTCTAAAGCAATCCTCAAAGAGGCCTTATTAAAATTTCAAGGGACTTTAATTTTGGTTTCTCATGATCGTGATTTTGTTCAAGGGCTTTGTGAAAAAGTAATCTCTTTTAAAGACAAAGAGGTAAAGGCTTTCTTAGGAGATATTAATGCTTATTTAGAAGAAAAAAAATTAAGCTCACTTAAAGAATTAGAAAAAAAGGCTAAGAAAAAAAATGAGACTCAAAAAAAGGGGGATGCTTATGAAAAACAGAAAAAAGACCGCTCAAAAGCACAAAAACTCTTTAAAGTAGAACAGCAAATTACCCGACTAGAAAAAGAAATAAAAGCGATTGACTTAGAGCTCGAAATTAATTACGATACCACAATCGCAACACCCAATTTTTTTGACACCTATCAGCAAAAAAAGAAAAAGCTTGAACGCCTTATGGAAGAATGGGAAAACCTGCAATATTAGTCTTCGATATGCTGCAGATAACGTTCAGCATCTAGAGCCGCCATACATCCAGTGCCCGCTGCAGTCACCGCTTGGCGGTATTCTTTATCTTGCACATCACCAGAAGCAAAAACACCTGGCAGATTTGTCTTGGTAGACTTTCCTTTCGTAATTATATAGCCTGAGTCATCCATATCCAATTGTCCCTTAAATAATTCTGTATTGGGTTTATGCCCTATAGCAATAAAGAGCCCTGTAATTAGAATTTCTTCTGTTTCTTGTGTTTGGTTGTTTATGATCCTAATTCCTTCTACTACTTGATCACCCAGCACTTCATCAATTTCACTGTTGTAGCGCAAATCGATATTTGGGGTATTATTTACTCGATGCTGCATGGCTTTAGAGGCTCTCATTTCTCCTTTTCTTACCAGCATCGTCACTTTGGTACAAATATTGGCAAGATAAGTGGCTTCTTCAGCTGCTGTATCTCCTCCTCCTACTATCGCAACTTCTTGGCCTTTGTAGAAAAATCCATCACAGACTGCGCAGGCAGAAACGCCCCCTCCTCTGAGACGTTGCTCACTAGGAAGGCCTAAATATTTTGCTGTTGCTCCTGTACTTATAATGATGGTTTTAGCCTGTAGTTCAGTACCACTTGCTGTAAAGGCTTTATGCACCCCTCCTTCTGTTTTTGAAAGAACCACTTTCTCAATCATTTCTAATCTCACTTCGGTTCCAAAACGCTCTGCTTGTTGTTGTAATTGGACCATCATGGTCGGTCCGTCAACCCCTTCTGGATAGCCTGGGAAATTATCAACCTCTGTAGTCGTTGTAAGTTGCCCTCCTGGCTCCATTCCGGTATATAATACAGGTTTTAAATCTGCCCTTGCTGCATAGATTGCTGCAGTATATCCAGCTGGTCCACTTCCTATAATTAATGTTTTTAAAACTTCCATAAGCCTCATAATTTGTTTCAAAAATAAAGCATATCTTTTAGTTGTATCTTCGTTTTAGATTAGAATTATTAATAAACTTATCAATGATTACTTTCAAAAACCCCTACCTTCTTTTTATCCCTCTTTTTTGGGCTTGTAATACATCAACTAAGACTACTGCTAAAGAAATCATACAACAGGCAGTTGCGGTCTCTGGGTTTCATTCTAGCGCCCATCAAATTGATTTTAAATTCAGGGACTACTACTACAGTTTAGAGCGGGAAGCGGACTACTATTCTTATTCTCGCCAGCGCACCCTCAATCAAAAAACCTACTTAGATGTGATGACTTCCAATGACAGGTTGAAACGTTATGTAAATGATTCCCTAATTGTTTTGCAGGATAGTCTTCAAAAAGCCTATTCGAATTCACTTAATTCGGTGATGTATTTTTTTCAGTTGCCCAAAACACTTCAAGACCCTGCAGTAAACCCAAAGCTTCTGAATCCCATCACTATTGAAGGAAAACAGTATTGGACACTACAAATTACTTTTGATCAAGAGGGAGGCGGAGAGGATTATCAAGATGAATTCCGGTATTGGATCAATAAGGAAACATTTCAAATTGATTATTTGGCCTATAATTATTTGACTGATGGCGGGGGGACCCGTTTTAGAAAAGCACAAAACAAGAGAAATATAGAGGGATTTTGGTTTCAAGATTATCTCAATTTCAAACCCCTTCTACCCTTTCCTGCTTTGGACAGTCTTCCAATCTATTTTGAACAAGGCAAACTTCAAAAGGTTTCCCAGATCGAGAACAAAAATATTACTGTTTCGTTTCCTTAAAGGGAATCTAATAACAAAACACCCTTCTACTAAAAAGCAAAAGGGCGAATTTAAAGAAAGGGATACTGATTTAGGCTTTAATTTTAGCTTGTTTTGAAATGACAAAAGATTTACAATCGTTAAAACGCTCAAAGATATTTTCTTCAGGGATCAGTTTTCCTATTATACCGATGGTTTTCTCAAACTCTTCTTCCTCCAAATCAAGCTCTTTTTCATTTTTTTAATAATTAAATAAATATACGGTTTTTGACTCCTCAAAAAAAGTTAAAAAAGAAAATCTATTATGAGCAAGAAGTCTTAAATTTGACATTCACGTTTATTTTTCTTGACATGCAACCACCGCTCCCCCCTAGTCTGAGTTACAAAGCTCCAGGCAGTTTTGAAGAAACTCGATATGAAAAACTTCACAATGTAATTTGTGAGAGTTCTTCCGAAGGCTCAATTTTAATTGCGCATGAAATTGCGGCGTTGATAAAAGAAAAGCAAAAAAACAATCAAAACTGTATTTTAGGGTTGGCTACAGGTTCAAGCCCAATTAGTGTATATCGAGAATTGGTAAGATTACACAAAGAAGAAGGGCTGAGTTTTAAAAATGTAATCAGTTTTAATTTGGATGAATATTATCCCCTTGCAAAAGAAGATGTACAAAGTTACCACTCCTTTATGTACGCGCAATTATTTAATCATGTAGACATTCTACCAGAAAATATCCATATTCCTGATGGGGAAGTTGCTTTAGATGAAGTGAGGCCTTTTTGTATCGCCTACGAAGAAAAAATTAAAGCGGCAGGGGGAATCGATTTGCAAATTTTAGGGATAGGGCGTACGGGGCATATCGGATTTAACGAGCCCGGTTCCCATGAAAATTCTCAGACGCGGACCATTACCTTAGATCATCTTACTCGATTTGATGCAGCCCCTTCATTTCAAGGGATAGAAAATGTTCCCAGAAAAGCGATTACTATGGGGATACAAACTATTTTATCCGCAAAACGCGTATTATTGATGGCTTGGGGGACCAATAAAGCCGAAATTATTCAAAAAGCCATTGAAGGACCCATTTCTTCAATGATTCCAACCACCTATCTTCAATTACACAAAAACACCACTTTAGTCCTTGACCAGGAGGCCGCTTCTGAATTGACTCGAATTAAAACCCCTTGGTTGGTCGGCTCTTGTCTATGGGATGAAGCACTCCGATCAAAAGCAATTGCTTGGCTGTGCGGGGTGACAGGAAAATCAATTTTAAAACTGACGGATGAAGATTATAACCAAAACGGAATGTCTGATCTTCTGGCATCTAACGGCTCAGCGTATGATTTGAATATTGAAATGTTTAATCGATTGCAGCGTTCCATTACGGGATGGCCTGGGGGGAAACCTAATTCTGATGACACTTACCGCCCAGAGCGTGCTGAACCCAAAAAGAAAAGGATACTCCTTTTCAGCCCGCACCCAGACGACGATGTGATCTCTATGGGAGGTACCTTTGATCGCTTGGTAGAGCAAGGTCATGAAGTACATATCGCCTACCAAACTTCTGGGAATATTGCAGTTTCCAATCAAGATGCACGACGTTTTCTGGAGGTTACTCAAGATCTATTGGAAGTTGACAATGCCTACCCTAAAGTAGCTCAATTGATAAAAGAACTTGAGGAGTATAATCCCCAACTCCCAGCAACCAGAGGTTTATGTGCCCTCAAAGGGAGTATCAGAAAAAGAGAATCTTTAGGAGCCACTCGTTATTTGGGGATTCCTGATGAACAAGTTCATTTTATTAATTTACCTTTTTATGAAACAGGCTTAATAGATAAAAAACCCCTTTCTCAAGAAGATATAGATCTAACAAAACAATTGATAGAAAAAATTAAGCCCCATCAAATTTATGCAGCGGGGGATTTAGCTGATCCCCATGGGACACATCGGGTTTGCTTAGACGTTATTTTTGAGGCACTTGAACAATTAAAAACAAAAGCCTATATGAAGGATTGTTGGGTTTGGTTATACCGAGGGGCTTGGCATGAGTGGGAAATTCATGAAATAGAAATGGCTGTTCCCATGAGTCCAGATCAAGTGTTAAGAAAACGAAAGGCGATTTTTTATCATCAATCACAAAAAGATGGAGTCATGTTTCAAGGAAATGACCACCGAGAGTTTTGGATTCGAGCTGAAGAAAGAAATGCAGCAACAGCCAAAAAATATAAAGACATGGGATTGGCCGAATATGCAGCTATAGAAGCTTTTAAACGCTATCATTTTCTATAAAGCCCCCTTTTTTTAAATTTTAATGGATAAAAAAGCTTAGCGTAAAGCATTTGTTAATTTGTATTTTTAGTAAAAGAATAAAATTATGAGAACTACAGTATTACTAGTAACTGCCCTATTCTTCCAATTTATAATGAATCCTGCTCAAGGACAACAAATTTCAAAAAGACAACTACAAAAAATAAAGTCTGCCACCCAAGAAGAAGTTGAAAGTCGTCATAAAGAAACTCAAGTGATGATTGATAAAGTTTTCAGCTTTGCGGAATTGGGTTTTCAGGAATATGAAACTTCTAAATATTTAACCTCCCTATTAACAGCGGCGGGCTTTGAAATTGAATATGGGGTCGCGGGTATTCCCACAGCTTGGATGGCCCGTTGGCGCTTTGGCGAAGGTCCAACAATAGCCTTGGGGAGTGATGTAGATTGTATTCCTAAAGCTTCTCAATATCCTGGGGTTGCTTATCACAAGCCTATGGTTAAAGGGGCACCAGGTCATGGTGAGGGTCATAACTCAGGATTACCTGTAATCATTACAGCAGCACTCAGTCTGCAAAATCAAATGCAAGCGCATAATTTAGGAGGGACGCTTATCGTTTGGCCAGGAATAGCGGAAGAATTAGTTGCCTCTAAAGCTTGGTATGTTCGCGATGGTTACTTTGACAAAATAGACCTTTGTATTTTTACCCATGTAAGTAGCAATCTTTCTGTTTCTTATGGTCAAGCTACTGGAACAGGCTTGATTTCTGTAGAGTATACTTTTGAAGGAGAAGCGGCCCATTCTGCAGGGGCTCCTTGGAGAGGTCGGAGTGCTCTTGATGCAGCCGAGCTTATGAATATTGGCTGGAATTATAAAAGAGAACACCTGCATCCACTCAAACGCTCTCATTCTATCTTTACCGATGCGGGAGATCAACCCAATGTAGTACCTTCAAAAGCTTCTATCTGGTATTATTTTAGAGACATTACCTATGATGGCATTATGAAAATGTATAATGATGCAAATAATATTGCGCAGGGAGCAGCCATGATGACAGATACCAAAGTGACCTCTAAAATTGTAGGTACGGCATGGCCACGGCATTTTAATAAAGTAATCGCTGAAACCATGTACCAAAATATCCAAACAGTTGGCCTACCTAGCTGGTCGGCAGAGGATCAAACTTTGGCTCAGGCTGTGCAAAAAGAAGTAAATTCTGATAATACAGCGGGTTTAGCAACTGAACTTTCGGAACTTGGCAAGCCACTTGACCGACCCATAAGTGGAGGTTCAGACGATATAGGAGATATTTCATGGGCAGTCCCGACTGTAACACTTCGTTTTCCTTCAAATATTCCTGGACTACAAGGGCACCATTGGTCTAATGCAATTGCCATGGCAACACCTATTGCCCATAAAGGGGGAACTGCTGGGGCTAAAGTCGTGGCTATGACGGTTATAGATTTTTTAGCACAACCTAGTTTAGTTCAGCAAGCCAAGGATTATTTTAATAATGTACAGACTAAGGAGACGCGCTATCAGCCTATGATAACTGAAAAAGACCCACCGCCCATTTATTTAAATAAAGGGATAATGGAAACATACAGACCGGCTTTAGAGTCATTTTATTATGATGAATCCAAGTATGATACATATTTAGAGCAATTAAATATCAGTTATCCAGAACTCAAGAAGTCGGAATGAAATTTTCTATTTATAGTTGTTTTCTTGTTTTGTGCTCTGGATTACTATTTTCACAGCAACCCATTAACGAGAAAGATTCACTTGCTATAACCGCTATTTTATTTCAGCAACAAGAAGATTGGAATAAGGGTGCTATAGATGCTTTTATGGAAGGCTATTTGAATTCGAATGAATTGGTTTTCTCCGGCGCTTCAGGTCCCATTTATGGTTGGGAAGCTACTCGTGAACGCTATAAAAGAGTCTATTCAGACCGTCAAAAAATGGGAAAACTAAAATTTGATATACTGCATATGCTCGCTCTAAGCCCCACAGTGATTCAAATGCAAGGAAAATTTTATTTAACACGAACAATTGAAGATGCGCAAGGATATTTTACACTAAATTGGATCAAAATTAATGACCAATGGTTTATTATCTCTGACCATACTTCAGCTTCAGAGCTTTAAGCAATGCAAAAACGCCTCGGACTCATAATTGGGCCATTACTTCTTTTAATTATTCTCCTTTTAACGCCCTTTGAAGGATTATCTGAACAGGGGCATGCTGTCCTTGCTACCACAATTTGGATTGCGGTGTGGTGGGTTACTGAAGCCATACCTATAGCTGCTACAGCCCTCTTACCCATTGTTTTATTTCCACTTACAGGGGGGATGAATTTGGCGTCAACTACCGCCTCTTTTGGTCATAAATATGTTTTTCTTTATCTCGGAGGGTTTTTAATTGCAATTGG
>WTIP01000077.1 GCA_011525195.1 Flavobacteriales bacterium
GTAAGTTCAGTTTCATTAATAAAGACCTTTACTTTTCCCTTATTTTCATAAGTATATTTTTTTCCAGTTTCATAATCTTCCAAGTTTAATTTAAACCGATAGGAATTGGACCAAAAATCTGATGTGAGTAATTCAGTTATAATTTGATCCCGATCACGCATGGAATAGATTAGGTTATCAATTTCAATTTTGGGGATAACGGCAGCTGTATTTATTACCTCTTTTAGGTTTATATTTTTACCTTGTTGTGAAAATCCCAAGAGTGCGTATAAAAGGACAAAAAAGAGGGTTTTATTTTTCACAATAAACTAATTATATCACCCTATAATATAAGTTAATATCTCAAAAATCAAAATATGTTAATATCAAAATTGGATCATTTTACTGAATAAGAAAATATCTATTTTCTATTCCAGCAATCTCAGAATGCTAAAATGATATTAGCCTTTTACTGAAAATATGGATAAATACCCACCAGAAAATCACAAAGATCTAATAGAGTAGCTTAGTTTAGCGAAAAAAATTATAAAGTCCTCAAGTATTCTGCAATAGCGCGTGCCTCGCTGTCCTCAAGATTCTGATTGAGCATCATCACATTATTGTATTCTTTAAGCAGGGCTTTGGCTATAGGGTCCTGCTTTAACATTTCTGTAGGGTTGAGTAACATATTCATGACCCACTCTGGACTTCTTCTTTCATAAATACCATTCATTGCAGGGCCAATTAATTTTCTGTTTGGCATATGACAAGCAGTACATTTTTGTTTAAAAGCATTTTCGCCTTCAGTTACCATATCTTGATTAATGGGTGCACTAAAATCAACAGCAGTAATTGGGCCAATTCCTTTATTATCTAAATCAATAGGAACTGCTGAGTCCGAAGACCCAGAAGATTTTTTTTCTTCTTTTTGAGTTCTATTGTATTCAAAACCTTTCTTTTTTTCTTCACTGAATCCGCAGCTGAATAAAAAGAAACTGAATAAAAGGAATGCAATTTTTTTCATGGTATTAAATTTTGATAAAAATAGAAAAAGAATAGCTTTATAAAAAAATTGTGATATGTTTTTAAAAGAGTTTGAAATACGCTGGAATGATTTAGATGCGAATAGGCATTTGGCCAATATTACCTATTTAAGCTTTGCCAGTGAAACACGAATGGCTTATCTGAATCAAATAGGGCTGAGTCACAAAGACCTACAACAATTAAAAATAGGGCCAGTAGTTTTCAATGAACAGCTTTTTTATTTTAAAGAGGTTTTACCAGATGACCAAATTCGGGTATCTTTTGAATTACAAGGAATGAGTGAGGAAGGCACTTTTTTTTCTTTTGTACACAATTTTTATAATCTTAAGGGAATCCATGTGGCCCGTTGTGAAATGACAGGTGCTTGGATAAATTTAGAAACACGAAAATTAACACCCCTACCCGAAAAATTAATTCGCCCATTTAAAGACACTGAAAAAACAGCTACTTTTAAAATGCTTACCGCTGCTGATACTCGGGCACATGGTAGAATACCACAAGACTTAATTCCAAATTCATGAAAAATTTAAAATTTATTATTGCCGGGGTCTTTTTTACACTCCACACCCTAGAACTTCATGCTCAAAATGAGTTTACTATTGAAAAAAAGTATACCCAGACCACTAAAAAGTTTTTAAAAAAACCAAAAATAAAGGCGGCCTTTGAACGCATAGCACTCTTGGATGCCACAACCCTAAAACGGCATATAGAGCTAACAGAAATAGAGGCTCCTCCCTTTAAAGAAGCCAGACGCGCCAAAGTATTTGCAGCTTATTTTAAAACCCTTGGCATGGATTCAGTTTGGATAGATACTGAGGGTAATGTATTGGGCCTTCTTCAAGGGAGTGAGGGCAATAGAACAGTGGCTTTAGATGCTCATTTGGATACTGTTTTTCCAGAAGGAACTGAGGTCAAAGTCCGTATTGAAAATGACACGCTTTATGCCCCTGGCATTGGAGACGATACACGTGGCTTAAGTATGCTTCTGACCTTATTGGAAACGATTAAAACAGAACAAATACAGCCTAAAGACGATCTTCTTTTTGTGGGGTCTGTAGGGGAAGAAGGCTTGGGCGATTTAAGGGGTGTAAAGCACCTTTTTCGCTCAGGAGGTCCTAGAATAGATGCTTGGATTGCCATAGACGGAGGTGCCATCGGGCGTGTAAATAATAAAGGCTTAGGTTCTTACCGCTATCGCATCACTTTTAGTGGTCCAGGAGGCCACTCCTGGGGGGCTTTTGGCTTGGCAAACCCCCACCACGCTTTAGGACAGGCCATCACAAATTTTGTTCAAACGGCGGATGCCTATACCAGTAAAGGGCCCAAAACAAGTTATAATGTAGGGGTCATTTCTGGAGGAACGTCTATCAATTCTATCCCTTTTGAATCCGT
>WTIP01000034.1:0-2992 GCA_011525195.1 Flavobacteriales bacterium
GTCTCAAGGTCTTTTAATTGTAATTCGATATCGATGGTTTCTTTGTCTCTTATTGGATTTACAGAACCGTCTACATGTACGATATTATCGTTATCAAAACAGCGTAAAACGTGAATAATTGCGTCTGTTTCTCGAATATTTGCTAAAAATTGATTTCCTAGTCCTTCTCCTTTACTTGCTCCCTTAACCAAACCCGCAATATCGACAATTTCTACGGTAGCAGGCTGCACCCTTTCAGGTTTTACAAGAGCTTCTAAAGTTTCCAGTCGCGGATCAGGAACATTGACGACGCCAATATTGGGTTCAATTGTACAAAATGGAAAATTTGCGCTTTGGGCCTTTGCATTCGAAAGACAATTAAAAAGAGTGGATTTTCCAACATTCGGTAAGCCTACAATACCCGCTTTCATAAAAATAATTTTCGCAAAAATACTCTTTCTTTTATATTTGAATTAAGGGTCTTAAAAGAAAACTTATTTTTAGGTATATGAATAAAAAATATTTGGTCATACACGCAGACGATGCTGGTTTGGCTTGGGCTGAAAACCGTGCCACACAGCTTGGCTTACTTGAAGGGTCTCTCACTTCCACAAGTTTGATGGTCCCTTGCCCCTGGTTTCAAGAAATGGCTAATTTTTGTCTGGCGCACCCCGAGATTGATTACGGTATTCACCTTACTTTAACAGGCGAATGGAAAACCTATCCTTTTAGACCCATAAGCCCTGTGGCGAAGGTCCCCTCCTTGGTAAATACAGAAGGTTATTTTTATCCCAAAAGAAATGCGATAAAAGAGGGTGCTGTATTAGAAGAAGTCTATTTGGAATTAAAAAATCAAATAGAATTTGCTTTGTCTCTGGGTCTAAAACCAACTCATTTAGATTCCCACATGTATACTTTAGGAATCCGACAAGATTTAATAACACTTTACCAAGAGCTTGGAAAAACATATAATTTACCTATTATTCTCAGCAAAAAACTGATTGCCTGTACGGGTGAATCCCCTGCAAACTTCCAACTTCCAAAAAAAGGTTGCTGGGAATCAATCTATATGGGGTCTTATGATGAATTCACGAACCAAGGACTGACCCATTTTTACAATTCTGTATTGGATCATTTACCTACAGGTTTTTCGCTCCTTCTTATTCATCCAGCAATCAAAAGTGACGAGATGGACCAGATTACCTTAGATCATCCCAATTTTGGTGCGGACTGGAGAGCGGAGGACTATCAGTATTTCACCAGTAAACACTGTGCAGAAAAAATTAAAGAAAAAGGAATTGAATTAATTGATTTTAGAAATCCAGAGCTGCTTAGTTTTCTGGGTGCATAAAACGTTGCTTACTGAGTAACGTTTCCTCAGATTCTACATTATTTTCATCTGGAACACAACAATCAACAGGACATACAGCGGCACACTGGGGTTCTTCATGAAAACCTTTGCACTCTGTGCATTTATCGGGTACAATAAAATAGTATTCATCGGAAACAGGTTCTTGAAAGACGTCGCTGTTGACCTGTTTGCCATTGGGTAGAACAACCTCTCCTTTCAGGGAAGTACCATCTTGGTAACGCCAGTCTTCTGCCCCTTCATAAATTGCCGTATTCGGACATTCGGGTTCACAAGCGCCACAATTGATACATTCATCTGTTATGATAATGGCCATAGCAATTTTCTTTCTTTACCTTTGCGCAAAAATAAGACCTTATACCTAACTTTACAAAGAAATGACTGCAAACTTAAATCGTTTTAATGCCCTTGAAAAACTTGGAGAGTATTTAAGGAATTGCGACTTTGAAAAGCCTCTTTATTTTGACCTTCAAGATAAAATTTCACAGGCGATAGCAGCGAATGGTTGGTTTACACAAGAAACGATTCTTAATGCCCTATCTGCCTGGGGAAAAGTACTTACAAAAGAAGCTCTCTCAATTTGGATAAAGCCCCATCATTTTTCAATTCAATCACAGCCAAAAACAATTGCTTTAATTCTTGCTGGTAATATCCCATTAGTAGGCTTTCACGATCTTATTAGTGTTTGGATAAGTGGACATCAAGCCCTAGTAAAATGTGCCACAAAAGACGAATTTCTCATTCCTTTTTTGGCAGAACTTCTTGAAAAAGAAGCTGGGGAAAAAGGTTTTAGATTTACAAAAAAGACCCTTGTTCAATATGATGCAGTCATTGCAACGGGTTCCACAAATTCAAGTCGTTATTTTGAATATTACTTTAGTAAATACCCACATATCATTCGAAAAAACAGAAATGGCGTTGCTGTTTTAGATGGGACAGAAACGGAAACGGACCTAAAAGGCTTAGGAAAAGATATCCTTCAATATTTTGGTTTGGGCTGTAGAAATATTTCAAAATTATATTTACCCAAAGGGTATGATTTAAATTTAATCTTTGGGGGGCTCTATGGATACGCCGAAGTCATTCATCATCCAAAATATGCGAATAATTACGATTACAACAAAGCCGTTTATCTGATGAGTGAATATGACTTCTTGGAAAATGGATTTATTTTATTGAGAGCGCACCACGCTTTTAGTGCTCCCATTGCCTGTCTCCATTATGAATATTACACCAATCTAGAAGAACTAAAACAAGAACTTAGTAATCATAAAGAGCAAATACAATGTATTGTTTCGAATTGTGCAATTGCAAATAAGATTCCATTCGGTAAGACACAAGAGCCCAAATTAGAGGATTATGCTGACGGAATCAATACACTCCGTTTTTTAGAAAAATTAAGTTGAAAAAAACGTGTCCGTTTTTTAGATCTAAGGCCGTTCTATATTTCTAAAAATAAGTAATTAAGTGTTGACAACTCAACAAAAAAAAGAAGTGAAAAAACACTTGAATTAGTAATAGAATCACAATATTTGCAAAAATTTAATTTGAAAGAGTAAATATGCATCTTCACAACTTTAGCGCAGGACCTTCCATACTCCCCAAAGAAGTCATGTACCAAGCCTCAGAGGCCGTAAAAGAACT
>WTIP01000034.1:3092-9232 GCA_011525195.1 Flavobacteriales bacterium
TGGAAGTATCCAGTTCTAAAGACAAAAACTATAACTATATCCCCAAAGAATATACCCTGCCAGAAGAACTAGATTATCTGCATTTGACTACAAATAATACCATTTTTGGCACCCAATATAAATCCTTTCCTGAGACAAATATTCCTCTTGTGGCAGATATGAGTTCAGATATTTTCTCAAGGGCTTTTGATTATTCAAAATTTGACCTCTTTTATGCTGGTGCTCAAAAAAATATGGGCCCCGCTGGAACTACACTCGTCATAATCAAGGAATCATTATTAAATAAGGTGACTCGAACAATTCCTTCAATGCTCAGCTATGAAGTGCACGCCAGTAAAGAAAGTATGTTCAATACGCCCCCTGTTTTTGCTATTTATACCTCATTACTTAATATGCGATGGATAGAAGCCCAAGGAGGTATAGGAGCTTTAGGTGAAAAAAATGCTGCAAAAGCAACCCTCATCTATGATGAAATAGACCGCAATTCATTATTTGAAGGATTTGCAAATAAGACTGATCGTAGTGAGATGAATGCAACATTCAATCTTACAGATTCCAGCTATACAGAAGCTTTTGATGATTTATGTAAAGCGGCAGGTATTAGTGGATTAAAAGGCCACCGCTCAGTAGGCGGGTATCGAGCCTCTATGTATAACGCGATGCCTATAGACAGCGTGGAAATACTCGTAGACTGTATGCAGGCCTTAGAGAAAAAATATTAAGTCAAGACTATTTAAAGACCTTATAAAATGAAAATATTAGCAAATGATGGGATTTCTCAAACGGGGATTGATTTTTTACAAGAAAATGGATTTGAGGTTATCACAGTAAATGTAGCCCAAGAGCAACTTGTAGACTACATCAATGACAATAAGGTGAGCGCCCTTCTTGTAAGAAGTGCCACAACAGCTCGGAAAGAATTGATTGATCAATGTCCAGGGCTTAAACTTATAGGTCGTGGTGGTGTTGGAATGGATAATATAGATGTTGAATATGCCAAATCTAAAGGACTTCATGTCATTAATACCCCAGCCGCCTCTTCTGCTTCTGTAGCAGAATTAGTATTTGCACACCTCTATGGTGGTGTACGCTTTTTATACGACTCGAATAGAAGCATGCCTCTTGAGGGAGAAACAAATTTTAAAGGGCTTAAAAAAGCCTATGCTAAAGGAGTTGAACTTAGAGGAAAAACACTGGGCATTATTGGCTTTGGTCGGATAGGCCAGGAAGTTGCTAAAATTGGTTTAGGGATCGGCATGCAAGTCATTGCAACTGATAAATTTATCGAAAAAGCAGCGGTAGAAGTCGCTTTGTATTCAGGGAAATCAATCGTTGAGGAAATTAAAACGCAATCCATGGAATCCGTATTGTCTCAGTCAGATTTTATTAGCCTCCATGTCCCTGCGCAAAAAAATTATGTGATTGATGAGCAAGCTTTTTCTCAAATGAAAAAAGGGGCCGCCTTAATTAATGCAGCCCGTGGTGGTGTAGTAGACGAAGTAGCACTCGTAAAGGCATTAGATTCAGGCCAACTTTCTTTTGCTGCACTCGACACTTTTGAGAATGAGCCTAAACCAGAGATTAAATTATTAATGCACGACAAGATCTCACTTACCCCCCATATAGGAGCCGCAACATTAGAAGCCCAAGACCGAATTGGGGAAGAACTTGCTCAACAAATAACTACTTTGCTAAAATAAGTTCTTTTGTATTTTAAAAAGCTTAAAGAAAAGTGGCACATCACTTCTAATTTTCAGCTGGTACTTATTTTTATTGTATTTGGGCTAACAGGCTCTATGAGTGTAAAAGTGGCCAAACCCTTATTAGATTTACTTTCCATCCATCCAGAAACTTTTCAAGACCTCAGGGGCGGCTATCTATTGTATTGGATCATTCGGATTACGCTGATCTTTCCCGCATATCAAGTATTACTTCTCTTATTTGGCGCCCTCTTTTTTCAATTTAAATTCTTTTGGGAATTTGAAAAGAAAATATTAAAGCGACTTGGCTTAAAGCACCTTTTTAAAGGGAACGATTAGATTAAACGCGTTTTGAAAGTGTTAAATTTAGAAACTCATTACGCGTCTCTGTCTCTTTATAAACACCTCTAAATCCAGAAGTTGTAGTCGTTGAATTTTGTTTTTGAACACCGCGCATCATCATACACATATGGGAAGCCTCAATTACCACTGCGACTCCTTTAGGGCGAAGCGTATCATTTATACAATCCAGGATTTGTTCTGTTAAGCGTTCCTGAACTTGCAATCGTCTTGCAAAAACATCGACAACTCTGGGTATTTTGCTAAGTCCAACAATTCTGCCATCAGGCACATAAGCTACATGGGCTTTCCCAAAAAAAGGCAAAAGATGATGTTCACAAAGGGAATAAAGTTCAATTTCTTTCACAATAACCATTTCATTGTAATTTTCTTCAAACATAGCTCCTTGAAGGATTTGTTCAGGATCTTCCTCATAGCCACTAGTAAGAAACTTCATCGCTTTTGAAGCCCGCTCTGGAGTTTTAAGAAGACCCTCTCGGAGTTTATCCTCCCCTAATAAATGAATGATCTCTTCGTAATTTGATTTTATTTGCTCTGTGATGGGAAGTGTTTCGATATCAAAATTCTCGTTCATAAGATTCTTTTAAATAGTTAGAGAAAAAATTTTTTAGTTTTTCCATTTTAGGATTTATTACAAAAGAACAATAGGGCTGCTCATTATTTCTATTATAATAATTATGATGGTTCTCTTCTGCGGGGTAAAAAGGACTTGCCTGCTTCACCTCTGTCACAATAGGGTTTTTGAAAAAATTTCGATCTGTGAGCTCTTTTATAATTTGAATAGAAGTTTCTTTTTGCGCTTCCGAGGTATAGTAAATTCCTGATCGGTATTGTGTACCTATATCATTACCCTGTCGGTTGAGTGTCGTAGGATCATGGGTGGTAAAAAAAATAGAAAGTAAATCTGAAAGCTGAATCTCCTCAGTGTCGTAGACCACTTCAATTGCTTCAGTATGACCTGTTCTACCTGTACAAACCTCTCTATAGGCCGGATTTTTTACTTTCCCATCTATATAACCCGGTTGTACACTCCGAACACCCTTTATTCTTTGAAAAACTGCTTCAGTACACCAAAAACAACCTCCTGCTAAAAATATAGTTTTGATCAACTTTGTGATTAGTTAGTTAAACAAATATACGAAAACGATGAAGTTACTGAGGAAATCGTTGAACTAATTTGATCATTTTTAGCATTTCAATACACTTTTAGTCAACTTTTGTTTAGGATTTAACTGAAGGATAAAGAATAAAAAAAAAAATTAAATTTGAATGCGCTATGAAACCACTCCTTAAAGCAATTCAGATATCAAAAGACTACGGTGAGTTGTCGGTTTTAAAATCGGTTGATCTCGAAATCAAGGAAAAGGAAATTGTGACTATAGTAGGTCCTTCAGGTGCGGGTAAAACAACATTACTCCATATTTTGGGTACGCTTGATACACCCAGCCTAGGAAGTCAAGTTATTTTTGATGGAGTTGACACTACCCAGCTCAATACGAAAGAATTGGCTCGCTTTCGGAATCAAAATATGGGATTTATCTTTCAATTTCATGAGCTTCTACCTGAATTTACTGCTTTAGAAAATATATGTTTACCCGCATGGATCGCACATGCTGAAAAAAAAGCGACTGAACAAAAAGCGCTGAAGCTTCTAGCGCGTCTGGGCTTAAAAGAACGGGCTTCCCATAAGCCTACAGAGCTCTCTGGTGGTGAACAGCAGCGTGTTGCTGTAGCACGGGCATTGATTAATAATCCAAAAATTATTTTTGCTGATGAACCAAGTGGAAATTTAGATTCTGATAATGCAGATCAATTGCACGACCTCTTTTTTGATTTAAGAGAGGAACAAAAGTGCAGTTTTGTTATTGTAACCCATAATAAAGAATTGGCGCAGCGGGTAGACCGAAGTATCAACTTGATTGATGGCGTAATAAAATCGTGAATAAAAAAGAGCTCAAAGAATTTTTAGATTTTAAAGCTGCCCACTATGAACAGCCTCATTTTTTAGTACATGATCCCATTCAAATTCCACACCTCTTCCATAAAAAAGAGGATATAGAAATTAGCGGATTTCTGGTGGCAATGATTGCTTGGGGAAATCGACTGAGCATCATAAAAAGTGGAAAACGCATTCTTGAGCTTATGGGAAATGATCCGTTTCATTTTGTTATGGAGCACCAAGAAAAGGACTTAAGCCCTTTTGATTCATTTATTCACCGCACTTTTAATGGAACTGATTTGCGTTTTTTTATCAGGGCATTACAATCCGTTTATCGCAACCATGGGGGACTCGAAAATTTATTTTCAAAGCCCTTAAACAGCCAGAGACTTGACCAAAATATTCACGAATTCAGAAATTGTTTTTTTCAATTAGAACATGAAAAAAGGACCGAAAAACATGTGGCAGATCCCCTAAAAGGTTCTGCAGCAAAGCGGATTAATATGTTTTTAAGATGGATGGTACGTTCAGACAAAAGGGGTGTTGATTTTGGCCTTTGGAAGTCAATCAAACCTGCTCAACTTTCCTGCCCTCTTGATGTACACAGTGGGAATGTAGCCAGAAATTTAGGGCTCCTTAAGCGCAATCAAAACGACCAAAAAGCAGTTTTAGAACTAGATACAGCGCTAAGGCAATTAGACGTGCTAGATCCCGTTAAATACGATTATGCTCTTTTTGGTTTAGGAGTATTTGAAAAGATAAAATAAAATACGTTCTTGTATAGTGCGCTCAGTGCACAATTTAGAGTATTTGTAATTTTAAGTTTATGTTTAGGCAGTTTTTAAAAAATACAGGACCGGGTCCTTTTATCGCTGCCGCTTTTATTGGTCCCGGAACCGTCACTCTTTGCACCCTAGTTGGTGTAGCCTATGGCTTTCAACTACTCTGGGCAGTGTTACTTGCTCTATTAGCCGCGATAATTCTCCAAGGAATGGCCGTACGTATAGGAATCCTTGGTCAAAAAAGCATCATTAAGGTAATACAAGAACTAATTCCTATACCTTGGATACAAAAGGCTATACTCATTTTGATATTTTGTGCGATTATGGTGGGTAATACCGCTTATGAAGCAGGAAATATAAGTGGCGCAGCACTGGGTCTAGAAACGGTATTTGGCTTATTGAATTTTAATTTATTGGAATTCCAAATTAAACTTTACCCCCTGCTTATTGGGTTGCTGGTAGCAGGGCTTTTATGGCTGGGAAAATATAAAATTTTGGAGCGTAGTTTAATTTTTTTAGTCTTACTGATGAGTTTGGCTTTTTTATTTACAGCAATAGCAACGGGCCCCAGTCTCTTTCATATTATAAAAGGACTCTTCAGCTTTTCAATGCCCAAGGGAAGCCTCCTTAGTATAATAGGCTTGGTAGGAACCACTATAGTTCCCTATAATTTATTTTTGCATACTGAGCTCGTACGAGAAAAATGGACCCAAAAGGCAGATCTTTCAAAAGCTTTGATAGACATGATTTTAGCCTTAGGTTTGGGAGGTATCATCTCTGTAAGTATTATTATTACCGCTGCTGGAGTTGAGGTCAATGAATTCAATAATGCAGCTGACTTAGCTTTAGGCTTGGCTCATGTATTTGGAGACAGTGCGAAATACCTACTGTCTGTTGGGCTTTTCTCGGCAGGCATAACAAGCTCAATTACAGCCCCTTTAGCGGCTGCCTATGTTGTTTGTGGCTGCTTTGGGTGGAGTACCCACTTACAATCTTCCCGTTTTCAAAAAATTTGGGCATTTGTAATTTTGATAGGAGTCCTTTTTGCATCAACTGGATTTAAATTTATTCGCATTATCCAATTTGCTCAAATTGCAAATGGAATTTTACTTCCCATTATCGCTGGTGTTTTGGTGTGGATTATGAATAAAGCCCCTTGGCTAGGCAATCGGAAAAATGGTATTTTTCAAAATTTATTTGGCTTCTTGATTGTTTTACTTTCACTTATTTTAAGTATCCGCTCGCTGGGGGCTGTATTTCAATTTTATTAATGAAAAGTAAACCTCTATTTAATGCAGATTTAGGAGAAGGCACAGGAAATGACAAAAACTTAATGCCTCTTATACAGGCTTGTAATAT
>WTIP01000092.1 GCA_011525195.1 Flavobacteriales bacterium
TGTTTTAATTTTAAATGACTTGTCGCAATCTCTTTTTTCTATCCAAGTTTTATTTACCATTATTCGCCAAGGTTTTTCTTGAATTTACAAAATACAAATTTTAGCCCTCCCAAGTGGAGGGATTTTCTTTTTTCAACCTATTCTCTGTATATTAGGGGTATTATTAACCATAAATAAAATTTTCATTTAATGAATGATCAAATTGGTCTTAAAAAAGGTTTTGAGGAACGATTAGACATTGTTGCAAAAAATATATTAAATAACGAAAAGTGTCCTATTCCTGGATTTGTTGTCTTGGCAAGACGAGGAAAACATACCTATCATAAAGCTTTCGGTTTTTCTGATAAAGAGAAAAATATACCAATGAAACTTGATTCTCAATTTCGTTGCTTTTCCATGACTAAGGTTTTTGCTTCAACCATAGCATTAATTTTGAAAGAAGAGGGTTTAATTGATTTAGAATCTACAGTTGGAAGTTATATACCTTCTTTTGATAAAAATTTTGAAGTGATTTTAAATTCACCTGATTGTGAAAATGATGTAATGGAAATACCCTACACCTCTTTTATGACAGGAGAAACAAAAAATCTATCATATTGTAAAAAAGGTGCAAAAAATAAAATGTTAGTTAAACACTGCTTAGCTGAGTCAGCTGGAGTTGGTTATGATATGTGGACAGACTTTGATTTAGCATTTCAACAACCAATATTTGGTCATCAGTACGGAGTCGCACAGGCTCTTAGGAGAAAAAATGGGATTGGATATTATACCTCAAACACAATTATTGGACAAAATGCTACACTTGAGGAGTATTGTAATGCAATTGCTGCTGCAGGTTATTTGGTCGCTGAACCAGGTACATTTTCTTATGGTCTTGGAGCTCTAATCTTGGGAAGAATAATAGAAGTTGTTTTGGAGAAAGAAACAGGAAAATTTCTTCGTTTTTCAGAAATATGTAATGAAAAACTATTTAAACCTCTTAGAATGAATAGTGCTGCATTCTATTTAGATGACGGAGATCCCCGTATTTCAAAAGTACCTCAACTATACGGTGCAGTTATAAACGATGAAACGCAGGGATTAGAGGTAAAGCCCTACAGTGAATGTCTACCAAAATTAAATACCCTTCCAAACACTGTAACTACAGACCAATATAAAGGTTTTAGAAAGTGTGACAGCGGTGATACTGGATCATGTATGATTGTTAGTGATTATGCAAAATTTTATGAAATGTTACTTGAGGGTGGATATTCAGAAGATGGCAAAAGAATATTAACGCCTAATTCAGTGAAAGAGTTAACACATGGAGAATTTTCAGATCTTGACCGTAATTCAAAATTAGCTCAAGCATTCGGTCTGACAGGGGAGACAGCATCATTTAACTATGGTTGGGCTATAGAGAAAAAAACAAGCACGACACCTCATTGTAATCAATGGTCAGGTTATGCTAATAATCATGGGAGATTATATATTGAGGATGATGCCTATATCTTAATTTTCCCACAATTCATGGCTTCAACACCTGCAGGCTTCCCAATTGGAGATCCAGTTATAAAGGAACCGTTGGTCAAAGCATTTCTCTCAGAGTGGATATAGTAAAATTATACCTCTTAGGCACTCCTATTTCAAACAAAGGAGCTTGGGTTTTAGAAAACGGTTTTTTTATTGAAACAAGGATGTGAGATTTGATATGTAACCCATTCTCTATATCTTAGAGGTATTATAAATCGTAAACTAATTACAATGAAATATTATTTTCTTTTATTGCCCTTATTGGCAATGACTTTAGGATGTAATGGATTAACTAATAAAAATGATAATCTAAAAGATAGTGAAATTCAATTTGAAAAAAATTGGAAGGCATTCGAAAAGCATCATGTTGGAGGAGTTGTAAATAAAGACATAAATCTTTTTTTAGAATTATATTCTGATTCAGTTAAATGGAGTCCTCCAAATTGGAATAACAATCAAATACTTGGTAAAGCGGAATTGAAAGAAGCAGCAAAGAATTATATGGATAATTTTGAGAATTTAAAATTTACTCCAGGAGGAGCAGTCATTGGTGGTGATGGTGCTTACTGGGCTGGTTCAACTTTTTCTGATACAGGTAATACAAATTCTTCTCCTGATGCAATCAGAATTTATGGAGTCTGGTCAGGAAATCATATAGAATCAGGGGCTCCTTTCCATTTGAAGTTTTATGTAATACAGCAATTTAATAAAGATGGAAAAGTTGTTGCATTAAATGAATGGTTCGATCCTAGTTCAATTCAGGTTCAAATAGATGAATATTTAAAAAATAAGAAGTAAAAAATAACCCTCCTAACTGGAGGGTTTTTATTTTACACCAATGGATATAATCCATATCCCCTCTAATCCTTTGTAAAACAGCTCT
>WTIP01000084.1 GCA_011525195.1 Flavobacteriales bacterium
TATCTTGCTTCAGTACCAACATTTGGTGTACTACCAATAATAATTGTTTCTTGATTACTAACAACTGCATCTGAAAGACCATTAATATTTGACGCTCCAGATGAGACTGTTGCCCAGGAAAGAGATCCTGAACCGTTAGTTTGTAGAACTTGACCATTTGTACCGTCTGTATTGGGATAAGTAACTGCACCTGCAGTAAATGTCCCACTAGTTTCTATATTAGATACATTAGTATTTCCCAATCGTATCTTATTGTTAGCATCAACTTGTGCACCGTATCCAATGGCTGTTGCATTATTTAGGTTATTTGCAGTAGCATCCGAAAGATAACCAATATAGGTGTTGCGAGATCCAGTTTCATTGGTGTCACCTGCTTCATATCCAAAATAAGTGTTCTTTGTTCCAGATGTATTTTCATATCCAGCATTATAACCGATTCCAACATTTCCACTTTCAGTATTTTTATAAAGTGCTTGGTAACCTATAGCTGTATTAGTATAACCAGTTGTGTTATTATATAATGCCCCTTCACCTACACCTATATTGTAATACCCTGAAGTATTTTGATTTAGTGCATATCGACCTAATGCTGTATTAGCATCTCCAGTAGTATTATTAATTAAACTCCAGGCCCCAACCCCAGTATTAGCAACTCCTTCAGTATTGCTTCGTAAAGACTGATAACCAATTGCTGTATTAGAAGTTCCAGTGTTATTAGCTGCTGATGAGGAACCCCTCAGAGACTCATAGCCAACAGCAGTATTATGAGTACTAAAGTCAGTTGAACTACTATTTGCAAAAAGCATTGATTGATAGCCTATAGCTACTGAGCCATTACCTGCTACATTATCCCTCAAAGCTCCAACACCCATTGAGATATTATATTGACCAGTAGTATTTCTTGCAGAAGCATCAGAACCTATTGAAATATTCCGAGTTCCTGTTGTATTGTCAATTTGAGATGTAGGACCAATTGCAACATTAAATGATGAACTTTCAGCATTTGTAAGAGCCTCATATCCAATTGCAACATTTGATGTCCCTGTGGTATTCGCGTCTAAGGCATTTGATCCAATAGCAATATTTGAATTACCCGTAGTATTGGCAACTAAAGAATAATAACCAATTGCGATATTATTTAATCCAGTAGTATTATCCATCATTGAAAGTGCCCCAATTGCTGTGTTATTGTCACCTGTAGTGTTCCTAAGAAGTGTATTTGCCCCCAAAGCTAAATTGTTAGAACCAGTAGTGTTTTCTTTCAATACACTTGACCCGATGCTTAAATTATAGTTGCCCGTTGTATTTTTATTTAAAGCTTCTGCTCCAATAGCAATATTTTGCAGCCCCGTTGTATTTGATTCAAGAACATTGTATCCAATACCAATATTTCTGTTTCCTGATGTATTATTTTTTAGAACTTCAGTCCCAATTGCAATACTATAAGTAGCTGATAGTGTACCTGAACCAATACTTAGATTTGTTCCATCAACAAAAGTTGAAGAATTTACTGAAGAACTAATATTTAAATTTGTCAACCCCGAACCATCTCCGACAAAAGCGGAAGCTGAAATGGTTCCAGAGGTTTGGACAAGTGTTACATCTTCATTTCCTAATTGTATTGTATTGCTAGATGTGACAGTCGACATGGCTCCAATGGCAGTAGAGTTAGTAGTATTCAAGCTAGATGCTGTTTTAGCACCATATCCTAAATAAGTATTATTACTTCCTGTTTGATTATTAATTCCAGCACTTCTACCAATAGCGGTATTGCCTCCACCAGTTGTAATATCATATAAAGCAAAATTTCCAAGGCCTGTATTTAATGAACTAGTGGCATTTTTTAAAGCCTGTTTTCCAGTAGCTACATTGTCAGCTCCTGAGGAGTTTGAATATAGGGCTTCATAACCAATTGCTATGTTTGATCCAGAAGAATTATTCGGCAATGAAGAAGGTCCTATAGATATAGTGTAATCCGCAAGTGTATTTGTTCCAGTACCAATACCCACGGTTGTTGAATTAACCACAAGATTTGATGTTTTTTCAGCAAAATTGGACTTTGGGACACTATTTAAGAGTGTAGTCCCAAAATTTGTAAAAGTTCCATTACCTGTTGTATCCACCTCTCTTTTAATGTATAATGTTCTACTCCAATCAATTGAGGAAAAAGTTCCACTGACTGCTGTTCCAGAACCAATTACAAGATTTATTATTCCGTCTGAAGGTGGAGTTATAGAGTGTGTTTCACTGTAAATAGTTGATCCTGAAGTTGAGTCATAAATAAAACTAATTTTGTATGTAATTGAAGTATTGGCAATTACAACTCCGTTATTATCCTTCAAAATTGATTGATAATTAAACTGAGCGTTGGAGAAAAAAGACAATAACAA
>WTIP01000002.1 GCA_011525195.1 Flavobacteriales bacterium
CTCCAAATTGGAATAGGCCTTTAAGGTTCCCGATGTTCCACTTTGGGGAAAGAGCACTTTAATTTTTTCCCAACCTGCTGTGATATAAATTTGTTGAAGTACTGCCACTAAGGCCTTAGGAGTAATCATATTATAGCGCGAAACACCGGAGCCGTCTACCCATTCTAAGGGATCGGGAAGCCAGGGGCGCCAGCTAGAAGTCAGAGAATCAATCGCAGCCTCAGGAGTAAAGCCTTTTGCCTGTGCCCGTGATATCATTAGAATTAGCGCCTCGGCAATACCGTTGTCACTGTCCTGGAGTAATCCCCTATAAAGACGTTCCTCCTGATTTGTATAAAAGGGCTTCCATTCCAAATCTGAACGGTCCGTAGGGTCTAGTACAACTGCCCCTTTTGTTGCTTGCCCTAGAAGGCGGACAAAGAGGGTATCACTCGTCTTAAAGGGACGGAAAAGGGTGTCACCCACTTTCCACTGGGAGGGGTTATAGAAAAAACGATTGGTGAGACGCGCTCTTTTCAACCCCAAATCTTCATTAGTAGCCTCTAGTGGAAATGCGGGAGACAGTTCAAAACCTTCTTCCGTACGGAACGCCTGAACGGCATTTCCGTAAATGGGAAAGGGACTGCGCTCTGCAGCGTAATAATAACTGTAATCATCCCAAGACCATCCGGGTCCAAGGGACTCAGGGACCTCTGTCCAAGGGTGGTAATGCAAACGCTTTGGGGAACGAAAAAAATCCCCTAATAAAGAATCGGGGTAAAAAGGATGGAAAAGTAGAGGATAGCCTGTAGATCGAAAGTGAAAGATACTATCATTTTCTACTGCATAATCCAGGGCAGGAAGGGAATCAAAGGTCTGTAGTGCCCCTAAAAAAGTGAGTAGCTTGGTGTTGGAGGCAGGTGTCATGTAGTGATCCGCCTCAATCCCAACAAGGGGTTCACCCTCTATGGGCGCCACGGCCAGCCCTACAAAGGCTTGTTCGAAGACAGGAATTTTTTCAATTTGTCTTGTAAGGCGGCGCTCGTTAAGGCGTTGGCCCCAAATAAAAGGAGTCCATAAAAAGACGAGTAAGATAAAAATTCTCATTAGCCTAAAATTAGAGGATTTTAGAAAAACCCCTATAAAAAAAGCGATTTTAAATGCAAAGAGTGCGGCTCGGGTTCAGAGTTACTTCACTGCCTTAGCTGCGACAGTCAATATGATTCAACAAATTATTTCTAATGCCTTTACAAACCCAGTGCAACTCCCACATAAATATTCCGTGCTGGTGAGGGCTCATAATACCTACCTCCAAAAGCATTAAGGCGAATATTGTCGTAATAAACCGTATTTAAGAGGTTGTTTATCCCTCCAAATACTTGAACTTTCCCCCAAGGGAGTGTTAGGGATTTTTGACCCTGAAAGCGTAAGCGTTGAAAAGAAGCAATTTCGACAGTATTAACTGTATTGGCATAAAAGGCCCCCGTATGCTCACCTGAGAGGAGCCACTTCCATGACCTGGAGCTGCTGTAAAGCAATTGTATAAAACCTTGGCTGCTGGGCAAGCCAGGCAATATTTTCCCTGCATTGGGTTCTAACTCCTGAGCTGAAAACTGATATCGTGCCTGTGTGAGACTTGCTTGAAGGCCCCATTTTTTCCATTTGTAAGCTGCTGCCATTTCTACTCCATAGCGTTCTGTAGCACCTGCGTTCCGGTAAAAAGAACGTCCAGGAAAAGATTCTAATTCATAGGGCAAAATCTCATTGGTACTCTCTATATAAAAGGCTATCAGCTCGAAAGAACCTTTCGCACTCTTGCTTTTCCAACCTCCTTCAAAGTTAATTGCCTTGGCGGGCAACAGGGAACTATTAAAACCTACTTCCCCTGAGGGATTTGCCGAAAGCTCAGATAATGTGGGGGTCTCAAAACTCGTAGAAAAATTGATGAAGAGTCGCTGTCTGGGTGCCACGGCATAACTCAAGCCGATACTCGGATTGAGGACGGTATATCGCTGGTCCTTAGTCACTGTATCTGCTCCCAAGCGCTGATGGTCTAGACGAAGCCCAGAGCGCAAAAGTAGTTTTTCCAATTGGAGTTCATCTAAGAGTACCAGTCCTACCGTTCCAAAACTCTCTAATTGTGAAAAAACTCGTTCTCCTTGGATTCCTTGTAAATTGAGATAGCGATCGCGTTGGTCAGCTTGTGCATGGCTGTCTACGCCGAGTTGCCAGCGGTGTGTAAGTTGTGAACCCACTTCTTTAAACTGTAAGCGGGCGCCAAGACCGTAATAATTTCGGAATAAATCCACGATGCCCCCATCTTCAAAAGGGAGCTTTCCATAAAAGTCCCGGATACTGTAAAAGCCATAGGTTTCAAAATTCCACTGGGTCCTCAATTTATAGTTCC
>WTIP01000029.1 GCA_011525195.1 Flavobacteriales bacterium
TTGAAAGAAAAATCTGAACCTAAATTCATGCGCTTTTTGCTAGATAATAAGTTTTTAGGTAATAAAACTGGGAAAGGTTTTTACGAAAAAACAAAAGAAAAAGATGAAAATGGAAAGACAATAATTAATGCATTGAATTTGAAAACTTTAAAGTATGAACCTGCAATTCGCCCTAAAATAAATTTAGTTAAAATGGCAAAAGGGATGGGATTGATGAAAAAAAGAATACAATTTTTGGTTGAGGGTGATTCTAGAGAGCACAATTTTTTCAAGGATTATTTTGGAAGTTTATTAAATTATTCTGCCCAAAGAGTACCCGAGATTACCGATCAATTTTATCCTATAGATGATGCTATGAAAACCGGATATGTTTGGGATTTTGGTCCATTTGAATATTGGGATTTAATAGGTTTAGATAAAGGTATAGAACTAATAAAAAATAAAGGTGGAGATGTTCCCGAATGGATTACTGAAATGTCTGCTTTAGGGTTTGACTCATTTTATAAATTCGAAAATGGATCTAAAAAATATTTTAATATTCAAACAAAAAAATATGAAATTTTACCTGGATCTAAGTCGTTTATTATTTTAGATAGTTATCGTGACCAATCACCAGTTTTAAAGAATAGTGAGTGTTGTGTTCATGACATCGGGGATGGTGTCCTTTGTTTAGAGTTTACAAGTAAAAGTAATTCAATTGGTGAGGGAATAGGTAAGGGTCTAAATGAAGTCATTCAACTTGCCGAAGACGGAAATTGGAAAGGCTTGGTAATAGGTAATAATGCAAAGCAATTTTCAGTTGGAGCAAATCTCATGAATATTGGAATGCTTGCAATGCAAAAACAGTTTGACGTTCTAGAGCGCTTTGTAGATGATTTTCAAAGTATAAATATGAGAATCCGAACCTCTAAAATTCCAGTTGTTGTAGCTACTCAAGGGTATGTTTTTGGAGGTGGATGCGAAATTTCAATGCATTGTGACGCAGGAATTTATGCAGCTGAATCATATATAGGTTTAGTTGAAGTTGGTGTAGGCTTACTTCCTGGAGGGGGAGGTACAAAAGAATTTGCCTTAAGAGCTTCAGATGACTTTTTTGAAGGTGATGTACAGCATCCAACTTTGATAAATTATTTCAAATCAATTGCAACTGCTGCTGTTTCAACCTCAGCTTATGAAGCCTATAATTTAGGTTATTTAAAAAAGGATCGTGATTTTATTTGTGTCAATACACCCATGAACATAGGTATGGCAAAAGATAAAGTATTGGAATTATCAAAAAATTATATACCTAAATCTTTTAGAAATGATATTCAAGTTTTAGGAAGGGCAGGTATTAGCGTTTTGTATTCTGCAATAAATGAATTTCGTCTCGGAGAGTATATGTCAGATTACGATGTTGAAATTGCAAGAAAAATTGCAAATGTAATTTGTGGTGGAGATTTAACCGGATCGCAAAAGGTTAGTGAGAAATACTTACTTGATATTGAAAGAGAGGGTTTCATGAGTCTTCTCGGAAACCAAAAAACACTTGATAGAATACAATATTTATTGATGAATAATAAACCCTTAAGAAACTAATTTATGGAGGCATACATAATAAAAGGCTACAGAACAGCAGTTGGTAAAGCAAAAAAAGGAGGCTTCAGAAATTATCGTTCTGATGATTTAGCAGTCCATGTAATTAAACATTTAATGAAAAATGTTCCTGAGATAAATTCTGATCAAGTAGATGACGTAATAGTCGGTTGTGCTAATCCAGAGGGAGAACAGGGTCTTCAAATAGGACGTTTAATTTCAGCAAGAGCATTGGGAAATCAAGTAGCTGGTATAACTATTAATAGATATTGCGCCTCTGGATTAGAAGCAATAGCTCAAGCAGTTAGTAAAATTAAGGCTGGCTTTGGAAATATTTACATAGCTGGAGGAACAGAAAGCATGAGTGCAATACCAATGACAGGATATAAATTAGCACCTAGTTATCAGGCAAATATTGAAAACATAAATTATCATGTAAGCATGGGGCATACAGCTGAGGCAGTAGCAAAAAAATTTAATATAAGTAGAGATGCAGCTGATGAATTTTCATTTAATTCTCATCTTAAAGCTTCTTCAGCTATTGATTCGGGAGCATTTAAAGAACAAATTGTCCCTATTTCTATTGAAGAAGTATATGTTGAAAATGATAAACGAAAAACAAAAACTCATGTAGTAGACATAGACGAAGGAGTTCGTCGAGATACCTCAGTAGAAGGATTGTCAAAATTAAGAGCTGTTTTTAAAAAAGGAGGTGTTGTAACAGCGGGAAATGCTTCTCAAACTTCTGATGGTGCAGCGTTTACATTAATTGTAAGTGAATCTATTGTTAAAGAATTAAAACTTGAGCCCATAGCAAGACTTGTATCTTGTGCTGTTGGTGGTGTTGACCCACTATATATGGGAATTGGACCTTGTGTAGCTATACCAAAAGCTCTAAAACAAGCTGGATTAGATTTATCTGAAATAGAACAAACTGAATTAAATGAAGCATTTGCAGCGCAAGCTTTAGCTGTTATCCAAGAAGCAAAACTTGATCCAGAGACTGTCAACATAAATGGTGGAGCTATTGCATTAGGTCATCCTTTAGGTTGTACTGGAGCAAAATTGTCAATCCAATTAATTGAGGAGATGAAAAAAAGGAAGCAACGTTACGGGATGGTAACTGCTTGTGTAGGGGGAGGACAAGGGATTGCAGGAATTTTTGAACGTCTTTAATGTGAGTGATATAGCACCAATATTAGGTAAACGTGCTTCACAAAAAAAAGAAGTAAGAAAAAGATTAATGAATGAAGGTTTAGCTTTGTTTTCTTCTCATGGACTTGAAAAAACTACTGTATCAGACATAGTTGAAAATACTAAAATCGCAAGGGGTACTTTTTATAATTATTTCGCAGATACACAATCCTTATTTGATGCGATAATTGATGAACTTAATCAAAGTGTGAAGATTGTTATCCAGAAAACTAGAAGGGAGAGCAAAAATATTTATGATTATTTGTATGGAGCTTTTAAAAGCTATTTTGACTTAATTGGAACCTCTGAAATGATTCAATTTCATATATTAAATCAAGCACAAATACGTCAAAGTTCGTATCAAAGTCATGTTATTAAAACAATTGTAAAAAATTTGAATCGTGATTTAAAATCTGATTTCAAGATTAAGGCTTTTAGTGAGAAATATGAATTTTTACTTTTAAGTTTTATGTTAGTTGGCACACCCCCTGAATTATTTTTAGCAACTCACACTTCTGATATTAATTTATCAAGTGATCAGCTTGCTACTTTTTTGGCAAAGCTTTTTCATAAAGTTTTAATGGAATAAACTAATTAAACTTTTTTTACTACATAGGTTACTATACCCCAGATAATAAGTTCATTTTCCTCTGTTACTTTTATTGGCTGATATTTTGGATTTTCGGGAATTAAAAAGACACCATCTTCAACCACTTTTAATCGCTTTACCGTAAATTCTCCATCTATACAACAGACAGCAATTTTACCATTCTTAGGTTCCATGCTCCGATCAATAACCAGAAGGTCACCGTCATCCAGTCCTGCTCCCTGCATAGACTCACCTGAGACTCGTGCATAAAATGTGGCCTCCTCGTTGCGTACAACTTCTTGATCGATACTTATTCGAAGTTCTTTAAAATCATCAGCGGGAGAAGGAAAGCCTGCAGAGATTTTTTCTTGAGCCAAATGCAATGATTTTTGTTGGTTCTGGTCGGGATGAAAAAAAGTTAGCTTTTGTATTTCCATATTTACTTTACTTCAATAATCTCACTAATTTCAGTAGTATAGCGTTGCGATAGATGTTCTTGTTTCATTTTCCAGGTATGTTGTAAATCTTGATTGGCAAGTTTCATTTGGTGCGGTCCAAAGCGTTTGTGAATACGATCTAAAGCTTTCATTATTAATAAATGTTTCGACTCTTCCCCACCAAATAAAGGAAGTTGACGGTTAGCAGTAGGGACTAGGCCCATTGTCATCACTCCTGCTTTTTTATAAAGAATCCCCTTTTTGAAAATTTTATGCAATCCCAGTACCGCATATTTACTTAATGTAATACTTGAATTGGTGGCATAGGGTAGTGTTAGTACACAGCTATTTCGATAGGGAGTCACCCCTTTTTTGTGGGGATCGCTACGCAAAAAAATAATCAATGCAGTACAACTACTTTTTTGTTTTCTCATTTTTTCTGCACAGCTGCTAGCAAAGGTAGAAATTCGTTCTTCTAGATCCTTAAAGTCAGCTAGGGTCCCTTCAAAGCTTCTAGTAGTTGCAATTCCCTTTTTGGAAGGCTGTACTTCTTCCAATTGTATATGGGGTAATCCTTGTAGGTCTTTTTTAAGGCGAAGCCCTAATATACTCATCTGTTTGCGAATCCAATCGTTTGGTAGCATTGTAAACTGCCATGCGTTTCTAACTCCTATAGACTCAAGACGTTTGCAATGTTGCCTGCCTATACCCCATACATCACCAATAGCAGTCCATTTTAGCGCTTTAACTCTTTTATCTTCGTTATTAATACAGTAAATACCTCCTGTTTTTGAATCGTATTTTTTGGCAATTTTATTAGCAATTTTTGCTAAGGATTTACTCGGTCCCATACCTATAGAAACAGGAATGCCTGTCCAACGACGTATTTGTTTTTGGATGCGGTTCCCTTCTGCTTCAAGATTGAATAAATCAAAACCCTTGAATTGTAAAAAAGCTTCGTCTATACTATAAATTTCAAGATTGGGAGTATACTGTTCTAAGATGGACATTACCCGACTGCTCATATCACCATAGAGGGGGTAGTTGGAGGAAAAAACTTTTACCCCTTTTTGTTTAAAAAAAGAGTAGTATTGAAATGCTGGTGCTCCCATGGGGATACCTAAAGCTTTAGCTTCGTTGCTTCGCGCAATGACACAACCGTCATTATTCGAAAGAATAACTATAGCTTTACTTTCCCATTGGGGCTGGAAAACCCGTTCACAAGAAGCATAAAAATTGTTACAGTCAACTAACGCAAACATGTGCAAAAGATATTAAAATGTTCCTTAAGTTTAAATAGGAGTTTACTTTTTTCTCCGATTTATTTTTAAATAAATAGAGAAGCACTTCAATCAAAAATTGTAATTTTGTTATTGGACTTTAGAAGCACTTACTGCATGGATAATTATTCGTTTTTAAACGCTGCCCATACAGCTCATTTTGCATCACTGTATGACCAGTATTTACAACAACCTGATAGTGTAGAGCCCAGTTGGAGAGCTTTTTTTCAAGGCTTTGACTTTGGGATAGAAAGTAACAGTTCTACATCGATCGATACTGTAGAGGTGCCAGAGCATTTGCAAAAAGAGTTCAGAGTGGTAAAATTGATTGATGGATATAGAAGTCGAGGACATTTATTCACAAAAACAAATCCTGTTAGAGATCGAAGAAAATATAGTCCAACCCTAGATATCGAAAACTTTGGACTTTCAGAGTCTGATCTTCAAATCGTTTTTAACGCAGGGGATATTATGGGTATAGGACCTAGCAGTTTAGAAACAATCATTCATCATTTAAAGCGTATTTATTGTGACTCTATTGGAATTGAATATATGTATATTCGAAATCCAGAAAAAGTCAACTGGATTCAAAGTCGGTTGAATGTGAATGACAATCATCCTGATTTTTCTGACAAACAGAAAAAAAATATTTTAAAAAAATTAAATGAAGCTGTAAGTTTCGAAAACTTTTTACACACTAAATATGTAGGGCAAAAACGTTTTTCTTTGGAAGGTGGGGAATCTCTAATTCCTGCTTTAGATGCAGTAGTTGAAGCTGCTGCAAATCAAGGAGTTGAAGAATTTGTTATGGGAATGGCTCACCGAGGACGATTAAATACTTTAACTAATATTTTTGGAAAATCGACAAAAGATATTTTCAGTGAATTTGATGGTAAAGATTACAAAGAGGTTATTTTTGATGGAGATGTTAAATATCATCTAGGCTGGAGTTCTCAAAGGATAACGGATAATGGTAAAAAAATTAACATGAATATCGCTCCTAATCCATCTCATTTAGAGACTGTAGGCGCAGTAGTAGAGGGGATTACAAGAGCTAAACTAGAGAATAAATTTGAAGGGGATACCAATAAGGTTTTACCTATAATTGTGCATGGAGATGCTGCTATTGCTGGACAGGGATTACCATACGAGATTGTTCAAATGGCAAAACTTAAGGGTTATGGCACAGGAGGAACAGTACATATTGTTGTCAATAATCAAATTGGATTTACAACCAATTACTTAGATGCTCGATCGAGTACATATTGTACAGATGTTGCTAAGGTTACCCTTTCACCTGTTTTACATGTTAATTCAGATGATGTAGAAGCTGTTGTCCATGCTACGCTTTTCGCGCTTGACTATAGAATGCGTTTTGGACAAGACGTATTTATCGATTTGTTGGGATATAGAAAATATGGTCATAATGAAGGCGACGAACCTAGATTTACACAACCAGAACTTTATAAAGCTATCTCCAAACATCCAAATCCTAGAGATATTTATGCAGCAACGTTAATTCAAAATGGTTTTATAGAAAAAGGATATGTTGAAGAGTTAGAAAGACAGTATAAAAGTATTTTGGAAGACGATCTTGAAGATTCAAGAAAAGTAGAAACTACAATAATTACTCCCTTTATGGAAGATGAGTGGAAAGCTTTCAACAGGGTTGAAGAGGCTGAAATGATGAAGCCGGTTTCAACAGCTGTCGCTAAAAAAGATCTTGATCAGGTTGCAGAAGCTATAAGCAAACTGCCTGGAGATCAAAAGTTTCTTCGAAAAATTGAGCGTCTAGTTGCTGATCGCAAAGCCATGTATTTTGAAAAGGACAACCTCGATTGGGCAATGGGTGAGCTATTAGCTTACGGGACTTTACTCCAAGAGGGCTTTAATGTGCGTATGTCTGGGCAAGATGTTGAGCGGGGAACTTTTTCACATCGTCATGCGGTTATCAAAACAGAGAGTGCAGAGGAAGAAGTGATCTTACTCAATCAGATTGATCCAAAAAAGCAGGGTCGTTTTCGTATTTACAATTCATTATTATCCGAATATGGAGTTTTGGGATTTGATTACGGTTATGCAATGGCAAGTCCTAATACACTAACATTATGGGAAGCTCAGTTCGGTGATTTTTCTAATGGAGCACAAATAATGTTAGATCAATATATATCATCAGCTGAGGACAAATGGAAATTGCAAAATGGAATTGTTTTGTTGCTCCCCCACGGTTATGAAGGCCAGGGAGCTGAGCATTCTTCAGCACGAATGGAGCGCTACCTACAATTGTGTGCAAAAGATAATATGTTTGTCGCCAATTGTACGACACCAGCCAATATGTTTCATTTGCTGAGACGGCAAATGAAAACTAAATTTAGAAAACCGTTAGTAGTCTTTACTCCAAAAAGTTTGTTGCGCCATCCTAAAGCGGTTTCTGCTAAAAGAGATTTGATAGACGGAAGTTTTCAAGCAATAATAGGTGATCCTGATGTCAGCCCTAAGGAAGTAAAAACGGTAGTACTTTGCTCAGGTAAATTTTATTACGACTTGGATCAGGAACGAGAAAAAAGGGGACGTATGGATGTTGCCCTCATTCGTATCGAACAATTATTCCCTTTACCAATTAAAGAAATAGAACAACATATGGCTAAGTTTCCCAATACAACAGATTGGGTTTGGGCTCAAGAGGAACCTCGGAATATGGGGGCTTGGAGTTATCTGTTATTGCAATGGGAAGCAGCCACAAAATTTAGACCTGCAAGTAGAAGGTATTACGGTGCTCCAGCAGCAGGCAGTGCGATGCGTTTTCAAAGAAGACATCAACAGGTGATCGATTATGTTTTTGATCCCTTACAAGACAATTTTATTAGAAAAGTAAAGAAGTAAATCATGATTTTAGAAATGAAAGTCCCCTCTCCGGGCGAATCTATTACAGAAGTTGAAATTGCCCAATGGTTGGTAGTGGACGGAGATTATGTCGAAAAAGATCAAGCGATAGCTGAAGTGGATTCTGACAAAGCTACTTTAGAGCTTCCAGCAGAGGTTAGTGGAACGATAACGCTTAAAGCTGAAGAAGGTGATGCAGTTGAAGTAGGAGCTGTAGTATGTTTAATCGATACGGAAGGTGAAGCCGAAGCTGGAGCTTCAACAATAGCTAGCTCAGCAGCACCAGAGGCTGTAGAGTCAGCCCCAAAAAATCCAGCACCTGAACAAACCAGTATTTATGCCTCACAAACACCTTCCCCAGCAGCTCGTAAAATCATTGCAGAGAAAGGAGTGGATGCTGCTTCAATTCAAGGAACGGGAAGAGGTGGAAGAATAACCAAAGAAGATGCCGTTAAGGCAGTTCCTTCTATGGGAACGCAACCCGATTGGGGTGATCGCGGTCAAGACCGATCTAAACTTTCAATGCTCAGAAGAAAAGTTGCCGAACGACTTGTTGCTGCTAAGAACGAAACCGCCATGCTGACCACTTTTAACGAAGCAGACATGGCTCCAATATTTGATTTGCGAAAAAAATATAAAGACAGCTTCTTGGAAAAGCATGGTGTAAAGCTCGGTTTTATGAGCTTTTTTACAAAAGCAGTTGTGCGAGCTCTTGAACTTTATCCCGATGTAAACTCCATGATGGATGGAGACTATAAAATTAGCTACGAATATTGTGATATTAGTGTTGCAGTTTCTGGACCAAAAGGACTTATGGTTCCAGTAGTTCGAAATGCAGAAACTTTGAGTTTTGCAGGTATTGAACAAGAAATTGGTCGTTTGGCAGTAAAAGCTCGAGATGGAAAAATCACAGTAGACGACATGACTGGAGGAACATTCACCATTTCCAATGGTGGTGTTTTTGGTTCCATGCTTTCAACTCCGATAATCAATCCACCTCAGTCAGGTATATTAGGGATGCACAACATAGTCGAGCGACCAGTGGCTGTCGATGGTAAAGTTGTTATCCGACCAATGATGTATCTCGCCCTGTCTTACGATCACCGTATTATTGATGGAAGAGAGTCGGTAGGGTTTTTGGTAGCTGTAAAAGAAGCACTTGAAGATCCATTAAATATACTGATGGATGGAGATGCCAAAAAGGCCTT
>WTIP01000018.1:0-10573 GCA_011525195.1 Flavobacteriales bacterium
ACCTACAATCTTTCAAGTCGTCCCCTTTATGTGATCCCTTCCCTAACAGCCCATGAGGCTGTCCCTGGACATCATTTACAGGGTGCTTTAAATCAAGAGCTACCTGAAAGTATCCCTCAATTTAGAAGAAACCTATACCTCTCTGCTTATGGTGAGGGATGGGGACTCTATACCGAATTTTTGGCTAATCAGATGGGAATTTATACAACCCCCTATGAACATTTTGGTAAATTGACCTATGAAATGTGGCGTGCGTGCCGTTTGGTTGTCGATACGGGCATGCATGTCTTTGACTGGTCTCGCCAAGAAGCGGTTGATTTTATGGCTGAAAATACAGCGCTTTCACTTCATGAAATCAATACAGAAATAGACCGTTATATTTCCTGGCCCGGACAAGCTTTGTCTTATAAAATTGGAGAAATCAAAATTCGAGAGCTTAGGGCCCTAGCCGAAAAAGAATTAGGTAGTCAGTTCGATATTCGCGAGTTTCACGAGCAAATTCTTGAAAAAGGTACTGTTACGCTCCCTCTTTTGGAAGAGCGAATTAAGAAATACATCGAAACAAAAAAAAACAATAAATCATAGCTTACTGAATAGTGTAGTCATTAAATACGGTGGAGCCATTTTTAAGTAAAGTAATCTGATTTTAGTATATTTAACTCTAATATTTTAATCTAATTCTAATTTTCAAATGGCACTCTTTCAACTTAATGTTAATGGAACAACTCATGAATTGGACATTGATCCTTCAACCCCCATCTTATGGGTTCTTCGCGATCATTTAAATCTTGTCGGAACGAAATACGGATGCGGTATTGCGCAATGTGGGGCTTGTACAGTTCATTTAAACGGGGTGGCTGTGCGTTCTTGTCAACTTCCCATTTCAGCTGTAGGCAATAATACCCTAACTACTATTGAAGGTCTGTCTGAAAAAGGAGAACATCCCGTTCAAAAAGCATGGATAGAACACGATGTTCCGCAGTGTGGATACTGTCAGGCTGGACAAATTATGAGTGCCTCTGCGCTTTTAGAGGCCAATCCAAATCCCTCGGATGAAGAAATTGAATCGGCAATGAACGGTAACCTCTGCCGATGCGGAACTTATACCCGTATTAAAGCTGCGATTAAAACAGCCTCTAATTCTTAAACTATTTACTATGAAGACGATTAAAACATCAATCGGGAGACGTTCATTTATCAAAATGAGTACCCTAGCTGGCGGTGGAATTATGCTCAGCTTTAATTGGCTCACATCCTGTGATATGACTCCTAAACAAGTAAAAGCACTTCCCAAAGAATGGTTTGAACTCAATGGTTTTTTAAAAATAGGAGACAATGGATTGGTTACCATTATGTCACCCAATCCTGAAATCGGACAAAATGTAAAAACATCAATGCCTATGCTGGTCGCAGAGGAATTAGATGTGGACTGGAATGATGTAATCGTAGAGCAAGCACCTCTAAATACAAGTGTTTTTAGTAGGCAACTTGCAGGAGGAAGTCAATCTATTAGACAGGGATGGAACAGTTTAAGAATGGCGGGAGCTACCGCCCGTACCATGCTTATTCAAGCGGCGGCCCAAAGTTGGGGGGTGGCAGCCAGTGAAATCACAACCTCAGAAGGACAACTAATTCATGAAGGCACAGGAAATAAATCTGGATATGGCGCTATGGCCTCCCTGGCAGCACAACAAGAAGTTCCAGAAGAAGTTGTTCTTAAAGACCTAAATGATTTCAAAATCATTGGAAGCTCTAAGAAAAATGTAGACGGGACCAAAATTGTAACGGGACAGCCGCTTTACGGGCTGGACTACAGGAGTGAAAATATGCTTATTGCTATGATCGTACACCCTCCAGCTTTTGGCATGAGACTCAAATCTCTGGATGGTAGCGAAGCTGAAACAATGCCAGGCATAAAAAAGGTATTTACCATAAAAACACACCTAGAAGACTATAGCTTAGGTGCTTTTGATAATGATGCTTTTAATGAAATTGCGGTAGTAGTAGGAAATACGACTTGGGAGGTAATGAAAGCCAAAGAAGTCTTGAAAACAAAGTGGGAGTTGGCCCCCGCAAAAAAAGAAGAACTTAATTTTTTTGGTCGCACAGTTACTGTAGAAACGCCTGCTGGTCTTGAGAGTAGCACCGGCCACCAGAAAGTTTTTGAGGAAATGGCCAAGAAAAAAGGGAAAGTTGTTCGAAAAGACGGCAACCCAGAAAAGATGTTTAGCCAGGCAGCAAAAATTATAGAACGAACCTATACGTGCCCTTTTTTGGCTCACAACACCATGGAGCCCATGAATTTTTATGCGGACGTAACACCCGAACGAGCGAACTTAGTCGGACCAATTCAAACCCCGGAAATTATGGAGGGGAGTATCGCCAAGCGCTTGGGAATGGACAAAGAAAAAATTGACATCCAAATGACTCGTATGGGTGGTGGATTTGGAAGACGACTCTATGGACATTTTATGACTGAAGCAGCTGTTATTTCAAAAGAAATGGGACAACCTGTAAAACTTATATACAGCCGAGAAGACGATATGACCCAAGGAACTTACCGCCCTGCCTACCACGCGACCTATCGCGCTGCCCTAGATAAGAAAAATAATTTAATTGCTTTTCATGTAAAAACAGGAGGAATACCCGAAAGTCCTCTTGCGGCAAACCGATTTCCTGCTGGAGCAATCGACCATTATATGGCAGAAGAATGGACCGAAAAAAGTAATATTACAGTCGGTGCCTTCAGGGCTCCCCGTTCAAACTTTATAGCAGGAGCGGAACAAGCCTTCTTAGACGAGGTGGCTGAGGCGATGGGGAAAGACCCCATTGATTTTAGATTGGAACTTTTGGATCGAGCGGAAAAAAATCCGGTAGGAAAAAATAACGATTATGAAGCTTCAAGGTATGCTGGGGTTCTCAAATTAGTTAAAGAAAAATCCAATTGGACTGCGGCTGACTCAAGTATATACAGAGGGACTGCTGCCTATTTTTGTCACAATTCATATGTAGCCAATGTTTTAGATCTAGAAATGCAAAATGGAAATCCCGTTGTTAAAAAAGTTTATTGTGCTATAGACTGTGGAGTCGTGGTCAATCCTGATGCTGCAACAAACCTAGCCGAAGGAGGTGTGGTAGATGGAATTGGACACGCCATGTACAGCGCCATAACTTTTAAAGACGGAATGCCTGAACAAAATAATTTTGACCGTTACAGACTGATTCGCCATAGTGAAGCTCCCAAAGAAATAGAAGTGCATTTTGTAGACAATCAAATCGACCCAACAGGCTTGGGCGAGCCTCCCTTCCCACCCATTATGGGGGCCATGGCCAATGCATTGTATAGAGCTACGGGAGTCCGTCATTACAACCAACCCTTTATCACAGACAAACCCTTGGCTGGATAAACGGGTACAAAACGAATTCGTTTAAGACCGCAATTTGCCCTAGTAGAAGTAAAATTGTGGCTTGATTAATTTGCTTTATGATCGCTGTAGAAGAAGCCCTTCATATTGTCCTAAAAGAGCGTTTTGCTTTAACAGAAACCGAAACCCTTCCTTTACAGCAGGCTTTGAATAGAAATCTTGCCAAAGCCATCCAATCCCCTATTAACTTACCCAGCTACAGACTCTCTTCAATGGATGGGTTTGCCTTGTGTACACACGATTTTCAGGAGTATCAGCTAAAGGGAGAAGTAAAAGCAGGAGATAATCAGAATCCTGACCTCCAACCTGGGGAATGTGTTCGAATTTTCACTGGAGCTGTAGTACCGGATTCGGCTGACGCAGTGGTCATGCAGGAAAAAATAAAGCAAGAAGGAAATACAATAACTGTGGACTTGCCGATTTATCAAGGTCAAAATATCCGAGAGGTGGGCAGTCAGGTCAAAAAAGGAGCATTTCCCCTAGAAAAAGGACAAGTCCTTCAGGCTTCTGGCCTCGCTTTTTTGAGAAGTTTGGGAATAAGTGAAGTTGAAGTGATTCGCGTTCCTAGGGTTCGTATCATTTTAACAGGAAATGAATTAATAAGTCCCGATGAACCGCTGACTAGAGGAAAAATTTACGAGAGCAACTCTGTCCTCCTTCAAATCGCCTTAGAGCAGCAAGGGATTCAACCTCAACTCATTTCCTTTTCAGAAGACAGTATCGAGGCAACGACTTCAGTTTTAGAAAATGCCTTACAAACAGCTGATGTCGTTTTAGTTTCGGGTGGTATATCTGTGGGTGACTATGATTTTGTAAAAGCAGCCCTCGGAAATTTAAAAGTTGAAACCCTTTTCTATAAAGTGCGTCAACGTCCAGGAAAACCCCTTTATTTTGGGAAAAAAGAAAACGCATTTGTCTTTGCATTACCTGGAAATCCCGCTTCTACACTCAGTTGTTTCTATGTTTATGTACTGCCTTTACTTGCTCGGCTAAAAGGAGGGCAGAGTAAAGGGCTTCTTCGGGTAAAACTCCCTTTAGCCCACGCCTTCCAATCAGACGAACCTCGGGCGCTTTTTTTAAAAGCATTGGTAAAGGAGCGAGCTGTTCAAATTTTAGACTACCAGCATTCTTCCATGTTGGTCAGCTTTGCAAAGGCGAATGCGCTGGTTTATATTCCCGAAAAAAGCGGTGCATTTTCAGAAGGCGATTTCGTTGAAACATTACTTTTACCCAATACAATATTGACCTGAAAAACAAACCATGCTTCTTGAATCTTCACTATTTTATTTATTGATTCCTATAGTGGCTTTCTTATATGCGAGTGTAGGGCATGGTGGAGCAAGTGGATATTTGGCTCTAATGGCTCTCTTTTCTTTTCCTCCCCCCATGATGAAGCAAACAGCCTTACTCCTCAATTTATTTGTTGCTGGCAGTGCTTTTTACCATTATTATCGCGCCGGACATTTTAATAAAAACCTTTTTATTTATTTTGCAATTGGCTCAATACCCGCCGCTTATTTGGGAGGAATGGGTACCCTAGACCTGTGGATCTATAAAAAAATTCTCGGTTTTATTTTATTTTTTGCGGTTGCAAGAATGCTGTATACTCATACATCCAAAAAGCGAATTACCCAACAAATTTCTGTTATACCTGCCCTCTTAATGGGTATTGTTATCGGTTATTTTTCAGGATTGATTGGAATAGGAGGGGGTATTATTTTAACCCCGCTCATATTACTCTTCCAATGGGGAAATATGAAAGAAGCCGCTGCCGTTTCGGCCTTATTTATTTGGGTTAATTCCGCCTCCGGTTTGATTGGTCAATTCAGCAGTGGAGTGGCCCTTTCTTCAGCTACTTTAATTCTTGTTGCCCTTGCCTTAGCAGGGGGGCTTTTAGGTAGTTATTTTGGCAGTAGGCGCTGGAACAATAGGAAACTTGAATATTTTTTGGCGCTGGTCTTGACCACGGCAGGAATAAAACTTATCTTGTTTTAATATGGAAATTAAAGTACGCTATTTTGGACAACTGGCTGAATTCACTGGAAAAAGTGAAGAAATTATGACACAAGATTTTAAAACATTGGAGGGGTTAAAACTGTTTTTATTTGATCGGTATCCCAAATTAAAAGAGGTGCATTTTAAAATGGCTCAAGACAACAGTATTGAATCCGAATCAAGTGAACTAAAAGGGACACTGATCGACCTATTGCCCCCTTTTTCTGGAGGATGAGCATGGAGGAGCGTTATCAAAGACATTTTCAACTCAAAGAGGTTGGCAAAAAAGGACAACAAAAGCTTTCAAAAGCTAAAGTTTTGGTCGTAGGAGCGGGAGGTCTGGGTTGTCCTGCACTTCAATACCTTACCGCAGCTGGTATAGGCACCCTTGGGATCATGGATCCCGATGTGGTGTCTCTTTCCAATTTGCAACGCCAGATTCTTTATAATGAAAATGACCTTGGGAAAAATAAAGCGAAATGTGCCGAAAAATATTTAAATGCTTTGAATAATGAGATTCACTTCCAAAGCTTTCCATTTGCCTTAACCCATGAAAATGCATTAAACTATCTTTCCCAATTTGATATAATCGTGGACGGTACTGATAATTTTTACAGCCGGTATTTGATTAGTGATGCCTGCCTTTTACTCCAAAAAGTGATGGTCTATGGCGCGGTATTCAAATACGAGGGTCAAGTCTCTGTCTTTCATTATCAAAACGGCCCCAGCTACCGCTGTCTATTTCCTTCCCCTCCTGAGTTAGGAGAAATTCCCTCTTGTAGTGAAATAGGCGTATTGGGCATAGTTCCAGGAATCATTGGAATGTATCAAGCTTTAGAAGTATTGAAAATCGTACTCGAATTGGGGGAAGTCTTTAATGGGAAGCTGTATTGTATCAATCTCTTAAATCATCAAACCCGAATACTCGATTTTAAAAAAAATAAAGAGGAAATTGCAAAAATCAAAAAACAAGATCGAGTGTTTCCTATAGCAAATAAAGATTGTTCTTTAGATTTTGAAGTATCTTTAGCACAGCTTTCTTCAGAAGAAAAGATAATATGGATTGATGTTCGAGAGGAAGGAGAGGTGCCGAGATTAAGCCATTTAAAACCTTTAACCTCAGCCCTTGCTTTGGATTCAATAAAGGATTCGGAAGAAAAAGTGATCGCTTTTTGTCAAACAGGACAAAGAAGTAAGGCCTTTATTCAAAAACTGAAAAAGGAAGGAATTAAAAATTGTTTTAGCCTGAAAGAAGGTGCAGAGCAACTTCAAATTTGGGAAAAAAAGCAAATTAGTAAATGAAAGACCGCGTAAAAAATATCTTTATAGAAGGACCCATCTCACCAATTAAAATAGGTGAGTCCATCGCACATCATCAATCCAAGACAAAGATCGGAGCCCATGCACTTTTTTTGGGACAGGTAAGAGCCGACACCGTTGAGGGTAAAACAGTTGAAGCAATAGAATACACTGCTCAGACTGAAATTGCCAATCAAGTATGCCATGAAATTCGCGAAGAAGCTTTTTCCCAATATGAACTGAGCTGTATGCATATTTATCATAGCTTGGGGGTGGTAAAAAAAGGAGAAATTTGTTTTTTTGTATTTGTTTCCAGTGGACACCGGACTCCTGTTATTGACAGTCTAAATGAATTGGTCAATAAAATCAAAGCACGTGTTCCGGTTTTTGGAAAAGAACTTTTTGAGGACCAATCGCATCAATGGAAAGTGAATCAGTAATATATGGTTGACATTACACATAAAAAGAACACGCTGCGTATAGCTGTTGCTGAGGCCTTGCTAAAAGTAAGCGAAGAAAGTACGATCTTGGCAATTCAAAACAAAACTGTACCCAAAGGAGATGTCTTTGAAATGAGTCGTGCTGCAGGCCTGCTGGGTATTAAAAAAACACCGGATTTATTACCCGATTGTCACCCGCTACCAATTGAATATGCAGGTTTCGAATTTGAGACAAATGGATTGGAAATTAAGATTAGGTGTACACTCAAAACAATCTATAAAACTGGCGTAGAGGTAGAAGCAATGCACGGAGCCAGCCTTGTTGCTTTAAATATATACGATATGTTGAAACCTATAGATAAAGGGGTTGAAATTGGGTACATCAGATTGGTTTCTAAAAAAGGCGGCAAAAGTGAGGCTCCTGTTCTCAATAGTGAAGTAAATAGTGCTGTTATAGTTTGCTCAGATAGCGTTTCTAAAGGAGAAAATGAAGATACTGCAGGAAAAGCAGTAATCAAAATGCTGGAAAAGATGGATATTAAGATCGCAGAATATACGGTCATTCCAGATGAAATAGCGCAAATACAAAGCCAACTAAAAAACCAACTTAAAGCCCAAACTTCACTACTTATTTTTGTAGGAGGGACAGGTTTGTCTCCTAGAGACCGTACACCAGAAGCGCTTGAACCCCTCTTGGAAAGGAGAATCCCTGGACTGGAAGAAGCCATAAGAAAATACGGGCAAGACCGTACCCCTTATGCAGGTTTATCACGGAGTATCGTCGGGACAATCGCAAACAGTCTGGTAGTAGCTATACCTGGGTCAACAAAAGGGGCTCTAGAATCGCTTCAAGCAATCTTCCCTGAAGCACTGCATTTATTTGACATCCTAAAAGGAGCCAAACACCAAAATGGATAAACAATCAAGCACCTTAGTAGATTCGTTTGGCAGGCGCCACAATTACCTTCGAATTTCATTGACAGAAAGGTGTAATTTACGTTGTTCTTATTGTATGCCTAAAGAAGGGGTAGCGCTCAGTCCTGCCAGTCATTTGATGAATGCAGAGGAAGTCTACCAAATTGCTAAAATTTTTGTCAAATACGGGGTTACCAAAATCCGCCTTACAGGCGGAGAACCCCTTGTAAGAAAAGATTTTCCAGAAATACTTGAGCGCCTTGCTACGCTAGATGTCGACCTTACACTTACCAGCAATGCTGTGTCTATAGACCGACATATCAAGCAATTAAAAAAAGGGGGAGTCAAAACTGTAAATGTCTCTTTAGACACCCTTAGCGCTGAACGTTTCCATGACATTACCTTTAGAAATTACTTTGACCGTGTTTATCAAAATATTTTATTACTAATAAACGAAGGTTTTCAGGTAAAAATCAATTCGGTTTTAATGCTAGGAATAAATGATGACGAAATCCTTGACTTTATTGCTTTCACCCAATCTCATCCAGTAGCCGTACGGTTTATTGAATTTATGCCTTTTGATGGTAACGAGTGGAAAAGAGAAAAAACAATCTCCTACCAAGAAATTATGGATAAAGTGAGCAGTGCCTATACAGAAAACCAGATTCTTAGGCTTCAAGATGCACCTCATGATACAGCGAAAAACTACAAAATTCAAGGCCATCTGGGTACCTTTGCCATTATAAGTACTGTGACTAACCCCTTTTGTGATCAATGCAATCGGATACGACTCACAGCTAATGGTTGCTTAAAAAATTGCCTTTTTTCACAGAAAGAAAATGATTTACTCACTGCTTACCGAAATAAAGAAGACATTGAACCCTTAATCCGTAAAAATATCGAAAGTAAATTTGCCGTGCGCTCGGGTATGACTAGTCCAGAAAGTTTTGAAGACCCTAAAAAACATGCCAATAACCGAAGCATGATTAGGATAGGGGGCTAAAATTTCTTACTAACTTTTGATAAACTTCGGGGGTGTCAATATCGATTAATGTATTACCTGCTTTTACAGTCACAATATTTTTTTGGTATTTTTTTAGTAGCATTTTTGCTCCTTCCTCACCACGAAAATTAGCGAGCTGATCCATATAACTGGCATCAAATAAAACGGGAACACCTTGCCATCTTTGATCAGATTCGGAAGCAATAATCTGATTTTTATCTTTTTGAAAAGTGGCCCTCATTTTTTTGTAATGGGTGCTAGGCACCAAAGGCTGGTCGATCAATGACACCAAAACACCATCTACTAAAGGTTCTTTTAATTGAATATTTTGAATGCCGTATGCTAAAGAAGCACCCATTCCTCTTTGCCAATTTTCAAATTCAATAATTTCAATGGAGTAAGTATTCAATAGAGGTTTAATCTGCGTGGTATAAGCCCCTAAAACAACATAAAGCTTTTCTGTACACTGTAAGATTAATTCTACCTGATGTTGGATTAGGCTTTTACTCCCCCATTTTAATAATTGCTTGGGTTCCCCCATTCTTTTGGAAGTTCCAGCAGCAAGGAGTAAGTGCGGGATATTAGTCATGTATGCTCCCTGACTTTTCTTTAAGTTGGACAGGTTTCTGATTTCGAATGACACTCAAAATTTCGGCAAGTATAGAGACGGCAATTTCTTCTGCACTTTCCGCTCCGATATTTATACCTGACGGTCCATGTAGAGCCTCTAAAAAAGAGAGGGAAACTTCTGGATTAAAATTGAGCAGCTGTTCTATTACGCGTTCCCTTCTGTGTTTGGGTCCTAATATTCCTAAATAAGCGGGTTGTGTTTTGGCTAAAGCCAATAAATATTGTACATCTTTACTAAAACTGTGGGTCATCAATAATACCGCCGTTTGCGCATCAATTCTACTCAAATCTAGGGCATCAAATGTCGGGGTGACAAAGGCTTCCGCTCCTTCAAAAAACTGTTTTGTTTTAGACTCATCAGGAGGGGCAATAACTGTGACCTCCCAGCCTAGGGCCGCAGCAGCTTTACACAATACCACAGTATCGTGCTCTGCTCCGAATAGATAAAGCTGAAATAAGGGAGGGAAGGTTTGTTTGAAAGATTGCAGGTTTTCTTTAGGTGTTGAAAAAGAATCCCTTAAAGCATGGGGAACGCCCTCAAAAAAAAATTGCGTCCCAAAGCTCTTATTTTCTTGGGGTGCAGACTCATAAAAAGTAGTGCTTTCAAAAGTCGTTCGATTTTGAAAAACAGCTTCGAATTTACTTTGCAAAGCGGGAGTAAGTCGAATAGGTTCTAATAAAATATAAATCACCCCCTCACAGCCCAGCCTTAAACGGCCGTCATAAGTCATCACTTTAGGAACCCACGATTCGAATACACTTTGGGCCTGACGTTGTACTTCTTTTTCAACACACCCTCCACTAACGGCACCGATTGTATTTCCATTGTCTTGGATGAGCATACGAACACCTGGCCTTCGGTAGGA